>CAUSDR010000014.1:0-32632 GCA_963530105.1 uncultured Janthinobacterium sp. | reverse complement strand
CCGCCGCCCTGCCTGCCTTGCCTGCCGTGCCGGTGGGCACCACGCCGGACATGCTGGCCACGAACCAGGCCTATTGGCAAGCCGTGGCCGCGCAATACGACACGCCGGACGCGGTGATCCAGCTCGACAACGCTTTCTGGGGTTCGATGGCCAGGCCCGTGCTGGCCCATTACGAGCAGCAATTGACCATGGTCAACCGCGACAATGCCTGGTATGCGCGCATGCGCTTTCCTGCCGACTTCGAGGCGGCGCGCGCGGCGGCCGCCAGGGCGCTGGGCGTGGGCACCGATGAAATCGTGCTGACGCGGGGCGCCACGGAAGCGCTGCAAGTCTTGATCGCCGGCTATAACCGCCTGCGGCCCGGCGACACGGTGCTGTACGCGGATATTGATTATGACAACATGATCACCGTCACGCGCTGGCTGCAGCAGCGGCGCGGCGCCGAGGTGGTCAACATTGCCATCCCGGAACCATTTACCCATGATAACGTCATCGCCGCGTATGCGGCCGCCATGGACCGCCATCCGAAGCTGAAGCTGATGCTGCTCACGCATGTGAACCACCGCAACGGCATGGTCTTGCCGGTGGCCGAGATCAGCCGCCTGGCGCGCGCACGGGGCATCGACGTCATTGTTGATACAGCGCATGGTTTTGGCCAGCTGGACATGACAATACCCGACCTGCAGGCGGACTTTGCCGGCATCAACCTGCACAAGTGGATAGGCGCGCCCGTGGGCGTGGGCGCCGCCTACATCAAGCGGGGCAGGGTGGCCGATATCGATCCCTACATGGGCGAAACGGCGGGCGACGATATCCGCACGCGCGTGCACACGGGCACGGTGAACTTCGCCGCCTACCTGAGCCTGCCCACGGCACTGGACTTGCACGCGCAGATCGGCGTGGCCAACAAACAGGCGCGGCTGCGGCTGCTGCGCAACCGCTGGGTGGAGGCGGCACGCGGCATCGATGGCATCGAGGTGCTGGCATCGAGCGACCCGCGCCTGACGAGCGCCATCGCGTCGTTCCGCCTGAAGGGCAAGACGAGCGTGGCCGATAACTTTGCCTTGTCGAAAAAGCTGGTGCAGGAGCACGGCATCTTTGCCGTGCCGCGCGACGGTCTCGCTTCCGGCGCCTGCCTGCGCGTGACGCCGGGCATCTTTACGCCGGTGTCTCACGTTTACTTGCTGGTGGCGGCCGTGCGATATATTCCACGGGGTTGCTGCGGCGGGCGGCCCGCGTGCAAGGGGCGGGCCGCGTGACTGCGAAGCGTGCTGATTGCGCGATTAAGCGCGCAGGGTCGCCAGGATAGGTTGCAGCACGGCAGCACCCAGGGCGGCGCTGCGGGCACCGCTCCAGCCCGTTTGCGGGTCGGGATCGTTGGCGTTGTCCTTGAACGGCAGTTCCAGGGTCAGCGCCAGGCAGCCGAACGCGTGCGTGATATGGGGCGAACCCATGGTCAGCACTTCCGGCGTGAACGGGCCGTCTTCATAGCCGTACACGTCCTGGAAGTCGGGGCTGGCCACCTTGAAGTCGGCGATGAAGCGGTCCTGCTCGGCCTTTTGCGCCGGCGTGAAGTTTTCCAGCGCATCGCTGCCGGCCACGAAGACGTAAGGCAAGCCTTCGTCGCCATGCACGTCGAGGAACAGGTCGCAGCCGATTTCATGCATCTTCTGTTTCACCAGGAATACTTCCGGGCTGCGCTCCATGGTTGGCGTCATCCATTCGCGGTTCAGATTGGCGCCGGCCGCGTTGGTGCGCAGGTTGCCATGCACGGAACCGTCGGGATTCATGTTCGGCACCACGTAGAAGACGGCGTCCTGCAGGCATTGGCGGGCAAACGGGTTGGCCTGGTCCAGCAGCGCTTCGAGCATGCCTTCGACAAACCATTCGGCCATCGTCTCGCCGGGATGCTGGCGCGCGATGACCCAGACTTTCGTCTCCGCATCGGCATCGCCCACCACCAGCAAATTCATGTCGCGGCCTTCGACGGTGCTGCCCAGGTCGACCAGGCGCACCAGCGGCGACGCTTGCGCGCTGTCGATCAGCGCCAGGTGGCGGTCCCATGGATACGGCTCGAAGTAGGCGTAGTACACGCTTTCCTCTTCCGGCGTGTGTTCGATGGTCATCACCGTGCCGTCATAGCTGGTGGGCACGCGGAACCAGGTTTCGCGGTCGTAGCTGGCCACGGCCTGGTAATCCTTCCAGCCATCCGGGTAGGCTGACTTGCCCGCATTCATGAAACGGATCGTGCACGCCTCGCCTTGCGCGCCCTGCAGGCGGAAATAAAACCACTGCGTGATGTCGGCGTGGGAATCCTTGCGGATGTTCAGCTCGATGGATTGGGCATCGTCGGCGCGCAGCACCTCGATCGCGCCGGCATCGAATTGCTGGCTGATTTTAATGGTCATGTGTGTTCCTGATAAAAACGTATGGGTTTTGCATCGTGTGCAATGGCGCGATGATACCCGTTTTAGCCGCGCCTTTGTGCTGGCGCAAACGACGCGGGACATGCTTTGCTAAGGTGATAGCTCCAACTCGGGGAGAGCACCATGGACGACAATAGCAACCACGTACGCGATCTGGAAAAGAAAGTCAGCGCCCTCAGCGACGCGCTGGCGCACCTGGGCAAGGGCACGACCCTGCAAGAGTTTCTGCGCATCCTGCGCTTTCCCGGCTACACGACGCCGGCTGAATTCACCTTCAATGCGGCCATTCTCGACACCATGCTGGTGCAGGCGAATGCGCTGGAAAAGCTGGGGCAGGATATGCTGGCAGGGGCCAAGAAAGTGGTGGTGAAGCAGTGAACAGACAGCGAACGCAGGCAGTCGCTTATTCCTGACCGCCTGAAAAATGGCCAGGGCAAGGCGCAGGGCCGCAGGCAGCACGCACGTACGCCCAGGCGCTGCAACGCCGTCATGCACGTTTGCTCAGGCGTTCAGCCCGCCAAACCGCTCGTAGAACCACGGTTCCACGTCCGCCACCTGCGCATCTTCGCGCCGCAGCGTGGCCAGGATGTGTTCCTCGGCCGCCGCGTGGGTGATGCGGTACAGGTCGCGGGCCAGGGCGTAGGCTTGCGTACCGGGCCACGGTTCGGGCAGCAGTTCGACGGGCAGTTGCGGGTCGTGCAATTGCACGCGGCGGTAGGCGTGCGTCAGCAGCGAGCGGATGACGAACGCTTGCTCCGCATCGAACACGGGTTCTTCCTGCAGCAGGGTCAGCAGCGGCTGGAAGCTGGCGATGAATTTCTCGTAGCCGGCCATCACTTCCGACAGATCCCAGCATTCGCCCACCATGTCGCGCAGCGGACGCGTGCTGACACCTGGCAACTCGCTTGTGTGGCAGACATACAGCTTGCCCTGCACCTCGTTGCGCGCAAGGATGTCTTCCAGCGCTTCCGCATTGCAAGCCGGATGGCCAAAGATGCCGGGCGAAATCAAGCCATAGCCGGCCCACAATAATTCCTTGCGCAGCGCGCCCCGCTCGGCCGCGCCGATGCTGCCGGCCGGGCCGATCACCAGGGTCCAGCTGCCGTCCCAGTGCACGACCAGCGGCGCATAGATGCGGCGGTAGGCCCGTTCAAAGCGGGCCATGGCATCGGCGCGGATGGTGTAGACGCTGCGGCGGCCATCTCTTTGCGAGCTGAGCCAGCCTTCCTGCGCCAGGCGGAACACGCTGGTGCGCAATAAACGGTCATTCACGCCGAACGGCGCCAGCAGTTCGATCAGGCTGCCCAGCCAGATGGCGCCGCCGCGCGGCACGATGGCGTCGCCAAAAATCGTCATCACCAGGGATTTCGAGCGCGGTGGGTCGCTTTCCAGGAAATCGGCTATCCATGCCGTGCAGCGGGTGTTCTTCATGTGGTTCCGGTCTGGCCGTGTTGCGGTCGATTCAATAAAAGCAGCAGTTTACTTGGCTGCGCGGGTAGCGCGTCAATAATTTGCCGGGCGCGCTGGTGATGCCCCGGAGTGTTTTCTCATAAGCAATATCATACGCACAAAAAAGGTGCACAAGATACGATTTTTTAAAATGATTCACATCAAGTGTATGCAAATCGTTTTTTGTATCGTATTATCTGTTCATCGCGCTGCGCTGCTGCGCACATCACCGACATGGGAGACACATCATGTACGCACAAATGGTTGAAACCGGCCTCAAGAATGTCCGTTCCATCGACGACATGGGACAGGAAGAACGCGCTTTCCAGGCGCGCATCGACGAAGGCATCAAGATCGAAGCCAAGGACTGGATGCCGGACGCCTATCGCAAGACCCTGGTGCGCCAGATTTCGCAGCACGCGCACTCGGAAATCGTCGGCCAGTTGCCTGAAGGTAACTGGGTCACGCGCGCTCCCACCCTGAAACGCAAATCGATCCTGCTGGCCAAGATCCAGGATGAAGCGGGCCACGGCCTGTACCTGTATAGCGCTGCGGAAACCCTGGGCGTCTCGCGCGACGACTTGCTCGCCGCCTTGCACTCGGGCAAAGCCAAGTATTCCAGCATCTTCAACTATCCCACCCTGTCGTGGGCCGACATGGGCGCCATCGGCTGGCTGGTCGACGGTTCCGCCATCATCAACCAGATTCCCCTGTGCCGCTGCTCGTACGGGCCGTATGCGCGCGCCATGATCCGTGTCTGCAAGGAAGAATCGTTCCATGCGCGCCAGGGCTACGACATCATGATGTCGCTGTGCAAAGGCACGCCGGCACAGAAAGCCATGGCGCAGGATGCCCTGAACCGCTGGTGGTGGCCATCCTTGATGATGTTCGGCCCGTCCGACGCCGCCTCCGTCAACAGCGCCCAGTCGGCGCAATGGCGCATCAAGCTGTTCTCGAACGACGAATTGCGCCAGCGCATGGTCGACCAGACCGTGCCGCAAATCGAATACCTGGGCTTGACCGTGCCCGATCCCGACCTGAAGTTCAACGCCGAAACGGGCCACTATGAATTCGGCGAGATCGACTGGTCCGAGTTCAACAATGTCCTGAAGGGCAATGGCCCGTGCAACCGCGAACGCCTGCAAACGCGCGTCAAGGCGTATGAGGACGGCGCATGGTTCCGCGATGCCCTGGTGGCCTACGCCGACAAGCAAGCCGCAGTCAAAGCGGCAGCATAAAACAGATAAAGACAGTGATAGGGGAGAACAACATGAGCAAAGAATGGCCATTGTGGGAAGTTTTCATCCGCAGCCAGCACGGCCTGGCGCACAAGCATGTGGGCAGCCTGCACGCTTCCGACGCCACCATGGCGGTCAACCATGCGCGCGACGTCTACACGCGCCGCAATGAAGGCGTGAGCATCTGGGTGGTGCGCGCGGCCGACATCGTCGCCAGCAGCCCCGGCGACAAGGGCGCCCTGTTCGAGCCGTCGAACAGCAAGGTGTACCGCCATCCCACCTTCTTCCCGATGCCGGAAGAAGTCAAGAACCTGTGATGGGAGCGCCGGTAATGGATGACAAAGTTAACTACTTGCTGCGCCTGGGCGACAATGCCCTGATCCTCAGCCAGCAGCTGTCTCAGCTGTGCGGCAAGGGTCCCGCGCTGGAAGAAGACATGGCGCTGACCAACGTGGCGCTGGACTTGCTGGGCCAGACGCGCCTGTGGTTCAGCTATGCGGCCGAACTGGAAAACGCGGGCCGCGACGAGGACGACATCGCCTTCTTGCGCGACGCCCACGATTTCAAGAACTGCCTGCTGGTCGAGCAGCCGAACGGCAATTACGCCGACACCATGATGCGCCAGTTCTTCTTCGACAGCTGGCATTACTTCCAGCTGCTGGAGCTGACGAAATCGACGGATGCGCGCATCGTCGAAGTGGCGCAGAAATCGATCAAGGAAGTCACGTACCACCTGCGCCGCAGCGGCGATCTTGTGGTGCGCCTCGGCGACGGCACGGCGGACAGCCACGCGAAAACGCAGGCCGCCGCCGACAAGCTGTGGATGTACACGGGCGAGATGTTCAAGTACGACGCCGTCGACCAGGCCATGGTGGCAGCCGGCATCGCGCCGCCATCGGACATCCTGCGCCAGGCTTTCCTGGAGCACGTGGCCGAGATCTTCGCCGAAGCCACCTTGACCATGCCGGCGCCCGACGCCTGGATGCAAAAGGGCGGCAAGCAGGGCACGCACACGGAACACCTGGGCTTTATTCTGGCCGAGATGCAGTTCCTGCAGCGCGCGTATCCCGGGGCGGAGTGGTAATGAACACGGCCACGGCAGCGCTGGACGCGGCCCAGGTCTGGGCCTGGCTGGGCGACGTGCCCGACCCGGAAATCCCCGTCATTTCGGTGGTGGACCTGGGCATCGTGCGTGCCGTCGACGTCACCGGCGGCGACGCCTGCACCGTGACGATCACGCCCACGTATTCGGGCTGCCCGGCCATGCAGGTGATCGCCGACGCCGTCACGGATGCCTTGCGCAGCCATGGCGTGGACAAGGTGACCCTGGTGAACCAGCTGTCGCCTGCCTGGACCACGGACTGGATGAGCGAGACGGGCAAGGCCAAGCTGAAAGGCTACGGCATCGCCCCGCCGCAGCAGCAGGTGATCGACATCAGCGGATTGAAAGGTGGCGTCAAGCGCCAGGCGATGCCGAAGCTGGACGTGATCTGCCCGAACTGTGGTTCGACGCACACGCAGCTGACCAGCCAGTTCGGCTCCACGCCGTGCAAGGCCCTGTACAAATGCATCGATTGCCGCGAACCGTTTGATTACTTCAAGTGCCACTAAAAAAACCAGGCACACGTTCCGAAGAAACTGGAGATGAAGCATGAGTAAATTTTATCCGCTGTCCGTGGCCAACGTGCGCAACGAAACACGCGACACCATCGCCGTCACGTTCGACGTGCCGGCGGAACTGCAGCAGCAGTTCCGCTTCCAGCAGGGCCAGCACCTGACCCTGCGCGCCCACATCAATGCGGAAGACGTGCGCCGCTCGTATTCCATCTGTTCCGCCGTGCAGGATGGCAGTCTGCGCGTGGCCATCAAGCGCACGCCCGGCGGCGCCTTTTCCACCTGGGCGAATGACACCCTGAAAGCTGGCGCCACCATCGACGTGATGCCGCCCATGGGACACTTCAACGTGCCGCTCGACTGCGTCAACCGCAAGCACTACCTGGCCTTCGCGGCCGGCAGCGGCATCACGCCCATCCTCTCCATCATCAAGACGACCTTGCTGACGGAGCCATTGAGCCGCTTCACCCTGTTCTACGGCAACCGCGCCTCGTCCTCCGTTATCTTCAAGGAAGAATTGACGGACTTGAAGGATGTGTACCTGGAGCGCCTGAACCTGGTTTACGTGATGAGCCGCGAACAGCAGGACATCGAATTGTTCAACGGCCGCATCACGCAGGAAAAATGCGAGCAGTTCCTGCAGCACTGGATCAAGGTCGAAGATTACGACAATGCCTTCATCTGCGGCCCGGAAGACATGATGCTGGGCGTCTCCGCCGCCCTGCAGGCGGCCGGCATGCCGAAACAGAACATCAAGATCGAACTGTTCGCCGCCAGCATCCCGAAAAACGCCCACAAGCCGCGCGCCCAGCTGGCCGCGGACGCCGTGCAGGAAACGGAAGTGACCGTCATCCTGGACGGCAACCACACCACCTTCACGATGGACAAGGACAAGGAATCCATCCTCGACGCGGGCCTGCGTCAGGGCATCGACATGCGCTACTCGTGCAAGGGCGGCGTCTGCTCCACCTGCCGCTGCAAGATCCTCGACGGCAAGGTCGAAATGGACGTCAACTACGCGCTGGAAGACTATGAAGTGGCGCGCGGCTTCGTCCTCAGCTGCCAGAGTTTCCCGCTGACCGACAAGGTGGTGGTCGATTTCGACCAGGCTGAATAAATGCCGGGGTCAGACCCCGGATTTCCGCTGCGGGCTAGCGAAATAACTAAAAAACGAGACACGCCATGAGCTACCAAAATATCCTCTTCACCATCGAACAGGGCATCGCCACCCTGACCCTGAACCGTCCCGACAAGCTCAATAGCTTCACGCAAGCCATGCACGAGGAAGTGCGCGACGCCATCGCGAAAGTCAAGGCCGACAGCACCGTGCGCGTGTTCGTGCTGACGGGCGCGGGGCGCGGTTTTTGCGCGGGCCAGGACCTGTCCGACCGCGCCGTGGAACCGGGTTCGAAGGGCGTGGACCTGGGCGAGTCGGTGGAAAAGAACTATGCGCCGCTGGTGCTGGCCTTGAAAGCCTTGCCGATGCCCGTGATCTGCGCCGTCAACGGCGTGGCCGCCGGCGCGGGCGCCAACCTGGCGCTGGCCTGCGACATCGTCATCGCCAGCAAGTCGGCCAGCTTCGTCGAAGTGTTCTGCAAGCTGGGCCTGATCCCGGACACGGGTGGCACCTTCTTCCTGCCGCGCCTGATCGGTTCCGCGCGCGCCATGGGCCTGGCCATGCTGGGTGAAAAACTGACGGCAGAAAAGGCGGAAGACTGGGGCCTGATCTGGAAGTGCGTGGACGACGCCGATCTGGCGCAAGAGACGCGCAAGCTGGCCGTGCACTTCTCTACCGCACCGACCAGGGGCCTGGCCTACACCAAGCAGGCGCTTGCCGCCAGCGGCGCCAACACCTTGCCGCAGCAACTGGCGCTGGAAGCGCGCATGATGAGCGAACTCGGTAACAGCGACGATTACCGCGAAGGCGTGGCCGCCTTCATGGAAAAGCGCGCACCGCAATTCAAGGGACACTGAGATGCCAGCTCTGGACAACAACAGCATCGTCGCCGTCATCGGCAGCGGCGCCATGGGCGCCGGTATCGCGCAGGTGGCGGCAGCCGCCGGCTACCGCGTGAAACTGTACGACGCGCGCGCGGAAGCGGTCAGCAAGGCTTTGCTTGATATCGGCAAGATGTATGCGAAGCTGGCCGAAAAAGGCCGCATGACGGCCGGCGAAGCCACGGCCGCCACGGCGCGCCTGCAGGCGGCCGGCAGCCTGGCCGATGTAAGCGATTGCGCCCTGGTGGTGGAAGCCATCGTGGAAAACCTCGACGTCAAGCGCGGCCTGTTCGCCGAACTGGAAGCGATAGTCAGTGACGACTGCATCCTGGCGACGAACACCTCGTCGATTTCCGTCACGGCCATTGCCGCCAAGCTGCGCCGGCCGGAGCGCCTGGTCGGCATGCATTTCTTTAATCCCGTGCCGCTGATGGCGCTGGTCGAAGTGATCAGCGGCCTGGCCACCAGCGCGCAAGTGGCCGCCACCGTGCATGACACCTCTATCGCCTGGGGCAAGAGTCCCGTGCATGCTAAATCGACGCCGGGCTTCATCGTCAACCGCGTCGCGCGTCCATTCTATGCGGAAGGTTGGCGCCTGCTGAACGAACAGGCGGGCGACGCCGCCACCATCGATGCCGTGCTGCGCGAAGCGGGCGGTTTCCGCATGGGCCCATTCGAGCTGATGGACTTGATCGGCCACGACGTGAATTTTTCCGTCACCCAGTCCGTGTTCGGCGCCTATTTCAACGACCCGCGCTTCACGCCGTCCGTGCTGCAGCAGGAAATGGTCAACGCCGGCTTCCTCGGCCGCAAATCGGGCCGTGGCTTGTACCCGTATGGCGAAGGCGCCAGCGCCCCCGTGGCGCAGGCGGAAGAGGCGCAGCCGACGCCGGAATTCGTCGCCCTTTCCGCCGCCATCGGCGGCGATGGCCGTGGCCACAGCGGCATCATCCGCAGCCTGGTGCAGCGCCTGGAGCAGGCAGGCGTCACCGTCAGCCGCCGCGTCATGCAGGAAGGCCAGTCGCATGACGCGGCGCCCGCCCTGCATTGCAACGGCGCCGCGATCTACCTGACCGATGGCCGCAGCGCCACCCAGCGCGCGCACGACAACCAGCATCCCGATACGGTGCTGTTCGACCTGGCGCTCGACTACGCCGGCGCCAAACGCATCGCCGTGGCGCGTGCCGACCAGTGCAGCGACGCCGCCTACGCGGCCGTCGTGGGCCTGTTCCAGGCGGCCGGCTTCATCGTCACGCGCCTGGACGACGTGCCGGGCCTGGCCGTCATGCGCACCGTCGCCATGCTTGCCAACGAAGCGGCCGACGCCGTCAACCAGGGCGTGTGCACCGTGGCCGCCGTGGATATCGCCATGCAGAAGGGCGTCAACTATCCGCGCGGACCGCTGGCCTGGGCCGACCAGGTAGGTATCGCCCACATCGTGACCGTACTGCAGCACCTGGCGCTCGGTTATGGCGAGGACCGCTACCGCGTCTCGCCGCTGCTGCGCCGCAAACTTGCCAATGGAGCCCCATTTCATGCCGAATGAAGATCACCAGCTGACCGCACAAGCCCTGGCCGAAGCGGCCGCCGCTTCCATGCTGTCGCGCGATAACGCCACCGCCGCCATGGGTATCGCCCTGGCCGAAGTGGGCCCCGGCCACGCGCGCATGACCATGACGGTGCGCGCCGACATGCTCAATGGCCACCAGACCTGCCACGGCGGCTTCATCTTCGCCCTGGCCGACAGCGCCTTCGCCTTTGCCTGCAACAGCTACAACATGAACACCGTGGGCGCCGGCTGCACCATCGATTACCTGGCGCCCGGCCGCGAAGGCGACGTGCTGACGGCGCATGCCGTCGAGCAGGCGCTGGCCGGCAAGAGCGGCGTGTATGACGTCAGGGTCAGCAACCAGGAGGGCCGCGCCATCGCGCTCTTCCGAGGCAAGTCGATCCGCGTGGCGGGTGAAGTCATTGGCGGGTGAAGTGACAAGAGCAGGCTTGAACTGCCGACACAAATTACAGAGTTATAGAACCGATTTAGGAGACAAAAATGGTCCAACGTACGCCTTCCCCGAATGACCTGGAGCCGATCGAGCGCGCCAGCAAGGATGAACTGCAGGCGCTGCAGCTCGAACGCATGCAATGGTCGCTCAAGCACGCCTATGACAACGTGCCGCATTACCGCGCCGCCTTTGATGCGGCGGGCGTGCATCCGGACGACCTGAAGTCGCTGGCCGACCTGTCGAAATTCCCCTTCACCGATAAAAAGGTCTTGCGCGACAATTATCCCTTCGGCCTGTTCGCCGTGCCGCGCGAGCAAGTGGTGCGCATCCACGCGTCGAGCGGCACCACGGGCAAGGCCACGGTGGTCGGCTATACGCAGAACGATATCGATACCTGGGCCAATGTGGTGGCGCGTTCGATCCGCGCCGGCGGCGGCCGCGCGGGCGACATGGTGCATATCTCCTACGGCTACGGCCTGTTCACGGGCGGCCTGGGCGCGCACTACGGCGCCGAGCGCCTGGGCTGCACGGTCATTCCGATGTCCGGCGGCCAGACGGAAAAACAGGTGCAGCTGATCCAGGATTTCAAGCCGTCGATCATCATGGTCACGCCGTCGTACATGCTCAACATCATCGAGGAATTCACGCGCCAGGGCCTCGACCCTGCCGAGTCGTCGCTGAAAGTGGGCATCTTCGGCGCCGAGCCGTGGACGGATGCCATGCGCTCGGAAATCGAGGCGCGCGCCGGCATCGACGCCGTCGACATCTACGGCCTGTCCGAAGTGATGGGCCCTGGCGTGGCCTCCGAATGCATCGAGAGCAAGGACGGTCCCGTCATCTGGGAAGACCATTTCTACCCGGAGATCATCGACCCGGAAACGGGCGAAGTGCTGCCGGACGGCGAAGAGGGCGAGCTGGTGTTTACTTCGCTGTCGAAGGAAGCGCTGCCCATCATCCGCTACCGCACGCGCGACCTGACCCGTTTGCTGCCGCCGACCTCGCGCTCGATGCGCCGCATCGGCAAGATCACGGGCCGCTCGGACGACATGCTGATCATCCGCGGCGTGAATGTCTTCCCCACGCAGATCGAGGAACTGATCCTCAAAATGCCGCGCCTGTCGCCGCAATACCAACTGGTGGTCACGCGCGACGGCCACCTGGACAAGCTCGAAGTGGTGGCCGAACTGCGCATCGACCTGACGTCCACCATTTCGGCCAGCGAGACGGACGCCCTGGCGCGCGAACTGGAACACCGCATCAAGACGCACGTGGGCGTGAGCACGCGCGTGCGCCTGGTGGCCGCTTCCGGCATCGAACGCACGCTGACGGGCAAGGCCCGCCGCGTGATCGACCAGCGCCCGAAGATTTTCTCCTAATTTTATCTACATCGATCAAGCAGGATAGACCATGAACGAAGCCTTTATCTGTGACGCCGTACGCACGCCTTTCGGCCGCTACGGCGGTGCCCTCTCCAGCGTGCGCGCCGATGACCTGGGCGCGCTGCCGATCGCCGCGCTGATCGCGCGCAACCCGTCCGTCGACTGGGCCGCCATCGACGACGTGTTCTATGGCTGCGCCAACCAGGCGGGCGAGGACAACCGCAACGTGGGCCGCATGGCTGCGCTGCTGGCCGGCTTGCCGGCGGCCGTGCCGGGCAATACCATCAACCGCCTGTGCGGCTCCAGCCTGGACGCCGTCGGCATGGCTGCCCGCTCCATCAAGGCCGGCGAAGCGGAACTGATCATCGCTGGCGGCGTGGAAAGCATGACGCGTGCGCCGTTCGTCATGGGCAAGGCAGACAGCGCCTTCTCGCGCGCGGCGAAAATCGAGGACACGACCCTGGGCTGGCGTTTTGTGAACGGCAAGATGAAGGCGCAGTACGGCATCGACACCATGCCGGAAACGGCGGAAAACGTGGCCGTGGAATTTGGCATCAGCCGCGCCGACCAGGATGCGCTCGCCCTGCGCAGCCAGCAGCGCTGGGCCGCCGCCCACGCGGCCGGTGTGTTCGAGCGTGAAATCGTGCCTGTCGCCGTGCCGCAAAAGAAGGGCGATCCGAAGATGGTCACCTCCGACGAGCATCCGCGCCCCGACACTTCGCTGGAAATGCTGGCCAAGCTCAAGGGCGTCGTGAAAGCGGATGGCACGGTCACGGCCGGCAATGCCTCGGGCTTGAATGACGGCGCCTGCGCCATCCTGCTGGCGTCCGCCGCCGCTGTGGAAAAATACAAATTGAAGGCCCGCGCAAAGGTGCTGGGCATGGCCACGGCCGGCCTGGCGCCGCGCATCATGGGCTTTGGCCCGTCGCCGGCGTCGCGCAAGGTGCTGGCGCAGACGGGATTGACCATCGAGCAGATGGACGTCATCGAACTCAATGAGGCGTTCGCCGCGCAGGCGCTGGCCGTCACGCGCGACCTGGGCCTGGCAGACGACGCCGCCCACGTGAACCCGAATGGCGGCGCGATCGCCATTGGCCACCCGCTGGGCGCATCGGGCGCGCGCCTGGTGATGGCGGCGTTGAACCAGCTGGAGCGCACGGGCGGGCGCTATGCGCTGTGCACCATGTGCATCGGCGTGGGGCAGGGTATCGCCGTGGTGATTGAACGCGTATAAAAGCAGTAGATAGTTAAATAATAAAAAACCAAGGTGCAAGATAGCACCATTCAATTTGACCGTAGTGCCAACCTGGTGGAGACCACAATGATTGCCAATATCTTCAAGAAAACCCTGATCGCCGGCGTGCTGGCCATGTCCGCCGCGGGCGCGTACGCGGCCGATAACATCAAGATCGGTTCCGTGCTGTCCGTCACGGGTCCGGCCGCCTTCCTCGGCGACCCGGAGCTGAAAACCCTGCAACTGTACATCGAGAAGATCAACGCGGCCGGCGGCGTCCTGGGACGCAAGCTGGAACTGGTGCACTACGATGATGGCAGCGACGCGGCCAAGGCCAACGGTTTTACCAAGCGCCTGATCGAGTCGGACAAGGTCGATGTGCTGATCGGCGGCACCACCACCGGCGCGACGATGGCGATGGCGCCATTGGTCGACCGTGCCAGCATGCCCTTCATTTCGCTGGCCGGCGCCGTGGTGATCATCGACCCGGTCAAGAAATGGGTCTTCAAGACGCCGCACACGGACCGCATGGCGGCCGAAAAGGTGTTCGAGGATATGAAGAAGCGCGGCATCAGCAAGGTGGGCCTGCTGTCGGAAACGAGCGGCTTTGGCGCTTCGGGCCGCAAGGAATCGCAGATTGTTGCCTCCAAATACGGCATCACCCTGGTGGCCGATGAAACCTACGGTCCGAAGGACACGGACATCACGGCGCAGCTGACCCGCATCAAGAATACCAAGGGCGTGCAAGCCGTGTTCGTCTTTGGCCTGGGCCAGGGCCCGGCCGTCGTCACCAAGAACTACGGCCAGCTTGGCATGGCCGCGCTGCCGCTGTACCAGTCGCATGGCGTCGCTTCGGACGAATACTTGAAATTGTCGGGCAAGTCCGCCGAAGGCGTGCGCCTGCCGACGCCAGCCCTGCTGATCGGCGCCATGCTGCCGGACAGCGACGCGCAAAAGGCCGTCGTCGTCGGCTACGACAAGACGTACAAGGAACGCTACAAGATCGACCCGTCGACCTTTGGCGGCTATGCGCTGGACGCCCTGAACCTGTCCGTCGACGCCATCAAGCGCGCCGGCGGCACGGACCGCGAAAAAGTGCGCACGGCGCTGGAGCAGACCAAGGGCTTCGTGGGCACGACGGGCGTGTTCAACATGTCGGCCAAAGACCACATGGGCCTGGACCTGTCGGCATTCCGCATGGTGGAAGTCAAGAACGGCGAATGGCAATTGTCGAAATAATGTAAGCCAGATGTACCTGCGCGGGAAGCTTTTGAAGGCGGCCCGCGCGTAGCCGAACATAATGGAGACACCATGGAAGTCGCTCAATTTCTGCAATTCTTGTATTCGGGGATGACGGTCGGTTCCGCCTACGCACTGGCGGCGCTGGGCTTTACCATCATCTACAACACCAGTGGCGTCATCAACTTCGCCCAAGGCGAGTTCATCATGCTGGGCGGGATGCTGGCCGCCGTGATGTCGGCCGCCGGCGTGCCGCTGCCGCTGGCCATCATCCTGGCCGTCATCGCCACCGGTCTGGTGGGCCTGTTGATGGAAAAAACCGTGATCGAGCCGGCGCAGAACGCGCAGGTCATCACCCTGTTGATCATCACCATCGGCGCCTCTCTCGTGCTGCGCGGCCTGGTGCAAATCTGGCTGGGCAAGGATACGCATTCGCTGCCAGCCTTTTCCGGCGACGCGCCGATCGAATTTCTCGGCGCCAGCTTGCTGCCGCAAAGCCTGTGGGTGCTGGGCGTGACGGTTGTCATCGTGCTGGTGCTGGGCTGGTTCTTTGGCCGCACCCTGATGGGCAAGGCCATGCTGGCCACCTCGCACAACAAGCTGGCCGCGCAACTGGTGGGCATCAACACGCGCAAGGTGCTGCTGTTCTCGTTCGGCCTGTCGGCGCTCCTGGGCGCGGCGGGTGGCATCCTCGTCGCCCCCATCACGTACACCTCGTATGACGCCGGCATCATGCTGGGCCTGAAGGGCTTTGTCGCCGCCGTCCTCGGCGGCCTCGGCGGCGGCGCGGGTGCGATCGCCGGTGGCCTGATCCTCGGCATTGCCGAAGCCATGACGGCCGGCTACATCTCCTCGGCCTACAAGGATGCGGTGCCCTTCGTGCTGATTTTATTGATCCTGTTCTTCCTGCCGCAAGGCTTGTTTGGCGCTAAAAATTCGGAGCGCGTATGACCAACTTATTCACACGCTCGCGCCACGGCGGCTTGCTGGTGCTGGCGCTTGTGCTGGCCATCCTGCCCCTGTTCCTCACCAACGCGTTCTACTATGACGTGGCGATCCGCATCACCCTGAACGCCATCGTCGTCATCGGCCTGAACCTGTTGATGGGCTATACGGGCCAGATCAGCCTGGGCCACGCGGGCTTCTATGGCCTGGGCGCGTATGCGTCGGCCGTGCTGACTACGCACTACAACTGGCCGCCGCTGGCTGCCCTGGGCGCCGGCGCCGTTGCCACGGGCTTGCTGGCATTGCTGCTGGCGCGTCCCGTGCTGAAACTCAAGGGCCATACCCTGGCCATGGCGACCCTGGGCCTGGGCATCATCATCTCCATCGTCATCAACAACGAGACGCAATGGACGGGCGGCCCGGATGGCATCGGCGTGTCCGCCTTCTCGGTCGCCGGGCTGGAAATCGCCGGCGAAAAATCGTGGTACATCCTGTGCGCCGTGTTGCTGTTGCTGGTGACGTGGCTGGCCCTGAACCTGATCGATTCGCCCGTGGGCCGCGCGCTACAGGCCATCCACGGTTCGGAAGTGGCGGCCCGCGTGGTGGGCGTCGACACGACCCGCTTCAAGGTGCGCGTGTTCGTGCTGTCGGCCGTCATTGCCAGCATCGCGGGCAGCATCAGCGCCCATTACATCGGCTTCATCACGCCCAACCTGGCCGGCTTCTTCCACTCGATCGAACTGGTGACGATGGTGGTGGTGGGCGGCATGGCGTCGATCTTCGGCTCCATCATCGGCGCGGCCCTGCTGACGATTCTGCCGCAGCTGCTGTCGAGCTTTGAAGGCTGGGAAACGGTGGTGTTTGGCGTGATCCTGATGGCCACCATGATCTTCATGCCCAAGGGTCTGGTGCCGAGCCTGGCCAGCCGTTCGCGCAAGCGGGCAGGGGTGCCGCAGGCGCCCAAAGCCCCCGAAGGCGCGGCAAAACCACCGGCGCAGGAGGTATGAGATGCTGACGATTAAAAACCTGAGCAAGAGCTTCGGCGGCGTGCACGCCGTGCAGGATGTCAGCTTTACCGTCAAGGAAGGCAATATCCACTCCGTGATCGGACCGAATGGCGCCGGCAAGACGACCCTGTTCAACCTGATCACGGGCGTCTACACGCCGAGCAAGGGCGAGATTTTGCTCAATGGCGAGAACGTGGCTGCCATGCCGCCCGATGCGCTGGCGCGGCGCGGCATGAGCCGCACCTTCCAGAACCTGCAAGTGTGCATGAACATGACGGCCATCGACAATGTGATGGTGGGCGCGCACCTGCGCCTGAACCAGAACCTGTTCGCCTCCATGCTGCGCCTGCCGTCCGTGCGCCGCGCCGATGCGGCCTGCCGCGACGAGGCGGCGGGCCTGATGGAATTCGTCGGCGTCGGCCGCCATGTGGATGACGAAGCGGGGCAGATGTCGTACGGCGCGTTAAAGCGCCTGGAAATCGCGCGGGCGCTGGCGGCCAAGCCGAAAGTGCTGCTGCTCGATGAACCGGCGGCAGGTCTGAACCACACGGAGACGGGCGAGATCGAAGCGCTGATCCGCAAGGTGGCGCAGTCGGGCGTGACGGTGGTGCTGGTCGAGCATGACATGAAACTGGTGATGAATCTGTCGGACCATATCCTGGTGCTTGACTATGGCAAGAAGCTGGCCGAAGGGACCGCCGCCGAAGTGCGCGCGAACCCCGACGTGGTGGCGGCGTATCTGGGAGTGGCGGCATGATGACGATGGAAAAACCTCAGACACCGCTGGTGCTCGATATCTCCGGGCTGACCAGCCACTACGGCCGCATCCAGGCCTTGCACGGCATCGACCTGCAGGTGCGCCAGGGCCAGCTGGTGGCGCTGGTGGGCGCCAACGGCGCCGGCAAGACGACGCTGCTGCGCGCCATCTCCGGCGTGCAGCCGATCAGCGCCGGCAGCATCGCCTTCGCCGGCCAGGACGTGAGCCGCATGAGCGCTGACAGGCGCGTGCGCAGCGGCATTTGCCAGGTGCCGGAAGGACGGCAAGTGTTCGGCCCCATGACGGTGGAAGACAATCTGCGCCTGGGCGCCTTCACGCGCCCGCCGCAGGACGTGGCGGGCGACATGGAGCGCATGTACGGCCTGTTCCCGATTTTGAAGGAAAAGCGCTTGCTGCTGGCCGGGACCCTGTCGGGCGGGCAGCAGCAGATGCTGGCTATGGCGCGCGCGCTGATGGGCCGTCCGCAGTTGCTGCTGCTCGATGAACCCAGCATGGGCCTGGCGCCGCTGCTGATCGCGGAAATCTTCCGTATCGTGGCCGAATTGCGCGACCAGGGCATCACCATCTTCCTCGTCGAACAGAATGCCCACGCGGCCCTGTCGATCGCCGACGTGGGTTACGTGATCGAGACCGGCGCCATCACCCTGTCTGGCCCCGGTCCCGAATTGCTGCACAACGAGCAGGTGCAGAGCGCGTATTTGGGGATGTAACCCGAAGGGCAAATACTGGGGTCGGACCCTCAGGGTCCGACCCCGGCCGTGCAAGGTTGTGGGGTACAGGAAAGCGTCACCCCATTGCATGAATAGGAGAACAACATGGTCAAAGTCTACGAAATCAACGGCGTCACCCCCGTCGTCCATCCCAGCGCCTACGTGCATCCGTCGGCCGTGCTGATCGGTGACGTGATTGTCGGTCCGCGCTGCTATATCGGCCCACTGGCCTCGATCCGCGGCGACTTCGGCCGCCTGATCCTGGAAGAGGGCGCCAATTTGCAGGATACTTGCGTCATGCACGGCTTCCCCGGCTGCGACACGGTGGTCGAAGTCGATGGCCACGTGGGCCATGGCGCGGTGCTGCATGGCTGCCGCATCGGCCGCAACGCGCTCGTCGGCATGAACGCCGTGGTGATGGACAACGCCATCGTCGGCGAGGAATCCATCGTCGCCGCCATGAGTTTCGTCAAGGCGGGCATGATCATCGCGCCGCGCAGCATGGTGGTCGGCACGCCGGCCAAGGTGATACGTTCCCTGAGCGAAGATGAAATCAAATGGAAAAGCTCGGGCACGGGCCAGTACCACGAACTGGCCGTACGCTCCATGCAAACGATGCGCGAGGTGGAAGCCCTGACGGAAGTCGAGGCGAACCGCCAGCGCCTGAATTTCGAATCCGCCTTGCCGCTGCACTTGCACAAGAACGCAGCAGCGCAGTAAGCACGCAGTAAACCAACATAGGAGTAAGCCACATGAGTCAAATATCCACACTGCAAAGCCTGATCGCCGGCCGCTGGCTGGGCGACAGCGCCGCCGTGCCCCTGCACAGCGCCTTGAACAACCGCGTCATCTATCACACGCATGCGGAAAAGATCGACTTCGACGAAGCCGTCACGTATGCGCGCAGAACGGGCGTGCCGGGCCTGATGGCGCTGGACTTCCAGCAGCGCGCCGCGCGCCTGAAGGCGCTGGCCCTGTACCTGGTCGAGCGCAAGGAAGAACTGTATGCGATCTCCCACCTGTCGGGCGCCACGCGGGCCGACAGCTGGGTCGATATCGAAGGCGGCACGGGCACCCTGTTCGCCTACGCCAGCATGGGCAGCAATGAGCTGCCGTCGTCGAACGTGCTGCACGAAGGCCCGGCCATCGCGCTGGGCAAGAAGGGCGGTTTCGCCGGCACGCACATCCTGGTGCCGCGCGGCGGCCTGGCCGTGCATATCAACGCTTTCAACTTCCCCATCTGGGGCTTGCTGGAAAAATTCGCGCCGAGCTTCCTGGCTGCCATGCCCTGCATCGCCAAGCCGGCCACGGCGACCAGCTACCTGACGCAGGCCGTCGTGCGAATGATGCATGAATCGGGCTTGCTGCCGGCAGGCAGCCTGCAGCTGGTGATCGGCTCCACGGGCGACTTGCTGGACCGCCTGAATGGCCAGGACTTCGTGACGTTTACGGGATCGGCCGCCACGGCCGCCAAGCTGCGCACGAACCCGAACCTGATCGCCAATTCCGTGCCCTTCAATGGCGAAGCCGATTCGCTCAACTGCGCCATCCTGGCGCCGGACGTCACGCCGGACGACGTGGAATTCGACCTCTTCGTCAAGGAAGTCGTGCGCGAAATGACGGGCAAGTCGGGCCAGAAGTGCACGGCGATTCGCCGCATCATCGTGCCCGAGCACCTGATGGACGCCGTCGGCACGCGTTTGCGCGAACGCCTGGCCAAGGTGTTGGTGGGCGATCCGTCCATCGAAGGCGTGCGCATGGGCGCGCTGGCCTCGAAAGAGCAGCAGAACGACGTGGCCGAGCGTGTCGCCACCCTGTCGCAGGGCAACGAGGTAGTGTTTGGCGCGGCCGACGGCTTCAACCCGCTGGGCGATGGCGCCAGTGACGGCAGCTTCTTCTCGCCGACCCTGCTGCTGTGCCGCGACGCCTTTGGCAACGATGCCGTGCATGACGTGGAAGCGTTCGGCCCCGTCAGCACCATGATGGGCTACAAGGACATCGACGAGGCGCTGGCCCTGGCCGCGCGCGGCAAGGGCAGCCTGGTGAGCACCCTGGTGACGCGCGATCCGAAGATCGCCGCGCGCGTGGTGCCGCAAGTGGCGGCCACGCATGGCCGCGTGCACGTGCTCGAACGCGTGGCTTCCGTCGATTCGACGGGCCATGGCTCGCCCCTGCCGCAGCTGAAGCACGGCGGCCCTGGCCGCGCGGGCGGCGGCGAGGAACTGGGCGGCGTGCGCGCCGTGCGCCACTACCTGCAACGGGCGGCCGTGCAAGGCTCGCCCACCATGCTGGCGGCCATCACGGGCGAATACGTGCGCGGCGCGGACGTCAATGAAAGCCCGATCCACCCGTTCCGCAAGCATTTCGAGGATTTGAAGACGGGCGATTCGCTGCTGACGCACCGCCGCACCGTCAGCGAGGCGGATATCGTCGCCTTCGGCGGCATCTCGGGCGACTTCTTCTACATGCACTTCGACGAAATCGCCGCCAAGGAATCGCAGTTCGGCAAGCGCATCGCCCACGGCTACTTCGTGCTGTCGGCCGCCGCCGGCCTGTTCGTCTCGCCCGGCGTCGGCCCCGTGCTGGCCAACTATGGCCTGGACAACCTGCGCTTCGTCGCGCCGGTCGCCATCGGCGACACCATCCGCGCGCGCCTGACCTGCAAGCGCAAGGTCGACCGCAACCGCAAGGACGTGTTTGGCGTGGGCCAGGGCGTGGTGGCGTGGGACGTGCAGGTGACGAATCAGAACGAGGAACTGGTGGCCAGCTATGACATCCTGACCCTCGTTTCCAAGCGCGAGTAAGCCGCACTGGCAGGACAGGCTTGACCGGCGCCGCCTGCGATATTCGCGTAGGTGGCGCCTTTTTTTTAAGGAGAGATGCAATGAACAAGGCAGACGATCAAGCTTCCAGCGCCGCGCAGGCGCAGCTGGCCCTGAGCGCCAGCGATGCCGTGGCCGCCATCGCCAACGGCAGCCTGGGGGCGGCCGACTACATGCGCACCCTGCTGGCGCAGGCGCGCGCGCAGGCCGGCTTGAACAGCCTGATCACGGTCAATGCGGATGCCGCGCTGGATGCCGCCGCGCAGGTCGATGCGGCGCGCGCGGCGGGCCAGCCTTTGCCGCCGCTGGCGGGCTTGCCCATCGTCGTCAAGGACAATATCGACACGCATGGCATGCCGACGACCGCCGGTACGCCGGCCCTGCGCGACTGGTATCCGCCCGCGAATGCGCCCGGCGTGCAGCGCCTGCTGGACGCGGGCGCCATTGTGCTGGGCAAGGCGAACCTGCATGAGCTGGCGTTTGGCGCCACCAGCACGAATTTTTCCAGTTTTGCCGGGCATGTCAAAAATCCGTATGACAGCGCGCGCATTCCCGGCGGTTCTTCCGGCGGCACGGCGGCGGCGATTGCCGCGCGCATCGCACCGGCAGGCCTGGGCACGGATACGGGCGGCTCCACGCGCGTGCCGGCCGCCCTGTGCGGCATCGTCGGCCTGCGCCCGTCCGTGGGCGATGGCGGTGCAGAGCGTCGCTACGATTCCAGCGGCGCCGTCCCGATCAGCCACACGCGCGACACGCTGGGCCCGATGGCGCGCACGGTGGCCGATGTGGCCTTGCTCGACAGCGTGCTGTCCGGCCGCAGCATGCCATCGCCGGAGCCGCTGGCGGGCCTGCGTTTCGGCGTGCCGGCCGCTTTCTGGCAGCCGGTGGATGCCGACGTGGCGGCCGTCATGGCGCAAGCCAGGCAGACGCTGGCACAGGCGGGCGTGGTGCTGGTGGACATCGGCATGCAGGACGTAATGGAGGTCAATGGCAAGGTATCGTTTCCGCTGGCCCTGCACGAGCCGCGCCAGGCGATTCCCGCCTACCTGGCCGCCAGCGGCGCCCAGCTTACGCTGGACGACATCGCCGCGCAGGTGGCCAGTCCCGACGTGCGGCATGCGTTTGGCGCCATCCTCGGTGATGCGTTTGGCGCGGCGTATCCCGATGCCTTGCTGGTGCAGCGGCCCCGCTTGCAAGCCTTGTACCGCGACTATTTTGCGCAGTACCGCCTGGATGCCATCTTTTTCCCCACCACGCCCGTGTGCGCCGTGCGCATCGATGCCGAGCATGGCTCGTCCACCATCGCGGTGGACGGCGGCGCGGCGGACGATGCGTTCACCACCTTGATCCGCAATACGGACCCGGCCAGCAACGCGGGCATTCCCGGTTTGTCGCTGCCGGCGGGCATGACGGCTGCCGGCTTGCCGGTGGGGATGGAAATCGACGGACCGCTGGGCAGCGACAGCCGCTTGCTGGCCATCGGCCTGTCGCTGGAAGCGCTGTTCGGCACCTTGCCGGCACCGAAAAACGTGCGCTGAACGGAAAATCAGGACTGGCGCGCCGGGCAGGGCGCCAGCCGTTTGTTTTTCCTTGAAATATCCATAAGTGTATGAAAAATATAGGCAAAGTGTGGTTTTGCACGGCGTGCTATTTAGATAAACCCCTCTAGAACGCGTGCTTTTTCCTTGAAAATCGGCGAAATCACGCATTGCCACCAGAAAACTTTCCAAAGCAAAACCTTTTATCTGTAGCATGGTTTTGCTCACTGGTCACACGCCATGCAGGCCCTGCGGGGCAATGGCGGCGCGAAAAAAAACGGACCCGGCCTGTCACGGCTGGTGAACCTCCGACCTCGAGTCCCACTCCACGATTACTGTTCACCGCTACGGGTATTTAATTACTATGATAAAACACGTCCTGATTTTCCTGCTGGCCATGCCCCTGGCCATCAGCCACGCTTACGCGGAAGAGGTCGATGGCCCCGCCATCAAGATCAGCGGTTACGGCACGGCCGCGCTGACCATGGCCGATACCGGCGACGCGCAGTTTTCGCGCCCGAACCAGGCCAGCGGCGCCGGCCGCACCGCGCGCACGGGCGTCGATTCCAATGTGGGCCTGCAGGCAAACGTCACCGTCAATCCATGGCTGTCGGCCACCGTGCAGGGCCTGGCGCGCAAGGATGGCGAAAATGATTTCGGCGCCGAACTGGCGTGGGCCTTCGCCAAGGCCAAGGTGTCGGACAGCTTCAGCGTGCGCGTCGGCCGCATGGGCCTGCCCGTCTTCATGATTTCCGACTATCGCAACGTGGGCTATGCCAACACCATGCTGCGCCCGCCCGGCGAGATGTATTCGCAGGTGCCGCTGAACAGCATCGACGGCATCGACGGCACGTACCAGTTCAGCGCGGGCGACACCAGCGTCACCACGCAGCTGGCGCTGGGCCGCACCAAGGCCACCCTGGCCACAGGGCCCGATTCGACCGTGCACGTGGAAGGCAAGTCCATCGTCGCCCTCAACGTGGTGGCAGAATACGGCCCTTTCACCGCGCGCTTCGGCCGTGCCGAGACCCGCCTGACCATCAATGATTCGCCCAGCCTGAACACCCTGATGGGCAGCCTGCGCGCGGCCGGCAGCGGCTACAGGATCGCCCAGCTGGGCGCCCTGGCCGATGCGCTGGAAGTCAAGGACAAGAAGGCGTCGTTCACTTCCGTGGGCTTGGGCCTGGACTGGAATAACGTGCTGCTGCAGTCCGAATATGCAAAGCGCAAGACGGATAGCTATGTCAGCGACAGCACCTCGTGGTACGTGATGGGCGGCTACCGCATGGGCGCCTTTTTGCCGTACTACAGCCACGCCAGCCTGAAGGCCGATGGCCGCGTGAACAATGCCGTGCCTGCTGCCTGCCCGGCCGGCTACCCTGCCGCTTGCACGCCGACCCTGCGCGCCTTGTCGGCCGGCGTCGATACCCTGGCCTATACGCGCAACCAGCTGGAGCAATCGACGCACAGCATCGGCGTGCGCTGGGACTTCCACCGTTCGGCAGCGCTGAAAGTGCAGATCGACCGCATCAAGCCGAAGAATGGCCCGGGCCTGTTCGTGCAAGCCAAGCCAGGCTTCCAGGGGCCCGTCACGGTGGCCGCCGCCGCCATCGATTTTGTTTTCTAAGGAGCGCTGCATGAACCCCTTTATTTTTGTGGCTGCCCTGCTGGCCCTGTCGAGCGCCGTTCCCGCCATGGCTGAAGTGGTCGTGGTGGTCAACCCGAAGAGCGCCGCCGGCGCCATGACGAATGAACAGGTGGCGCAATTCTTCCTCGGTAAATCGACGGCCATGACGCCCGTCGACCAGCCGGAAAGCGCGCCCGTACGGGCCGAGTTCTACAAGAAGGTGACGGACAAGGAACCGTCGCAAGCCAAGGCCCTGTGGTCCAAGCTGGTCTTCACGGGCAAGGCCACCTTGCCGAAGGAAGTGGCGAATAGCGCCGACGTGAAAAAGGCCGTGGCCGCCGATCCGAAAGCCATCGGCTACATCGAGAAGAGCGCTGTCGACGCCAGCGTCAAAGTGGTGCTGACGGCGCCGTAAGCCACGCGGCCGTGCACATACTCATAATAATCAGGAGACAGCAATGAGCATCAAACGCAAGATCTGGGCGCTGCCTGTCGTCTCGGCCGTGATCTTCGGTCTGGGCCTGGCCGTCAGTGCCTATCTGTCGACGGCCGCGCTCAATTCCATCCACGCTACCGAAAGCGCCGACTATCCCGTGCTCGACATGGCCAAATCGCTGACGCTGGACGTGGCTGCCGTCGGCGACGCCTTGCGCGACGCCGTCAGCGAAGGCGACAAGGAGCGCATCGCGCAGGTCGATGGCCAGGCCGTCAAGCTGCGCGACAAGCTGGCCGCCTTCGCGGCCATTCACGGTCAGCGCGAGAACGGCGCGCGGCTGGCCAAGGCATTCGACGCCTACTATGCGCCGGCCCTGGGCGCGGCGCGCATCATGCTGGAGATGGAAGAGGGCGATCCGCAAGCGACCGTGGCGCGCATGCAGGCTGCCCTGGCCGTGCTCAATGGCGACCTGGCGAAGACCAACGAGCAGGCGCAGACGCAGTTCAGGCAAGGCATCGAGCGCAGCGCGGCCAATGTGCGCAATGCGCTCAATACCAGCATCGCGGTGGCGCTGGCCGTCATCGTCTGCCTGGTGGCCGTGTCGCATTTCGTCGTGCGCGCCATCTGGCAGCAGCTGGGCGGCGAACCCGAATATGCGCGCCAGATCGCCCGTGCCGTGGCCGATGGCGACCTCTCGATGCAGATCGTCACCGAGGCGGGCGACCAGGCCAGCCTGCTGGCGGCGCTGAAGGAGATGCGCCGCCGGCTGGCCGGCATGGTGTCCGGCATCAAGGCGTCGGCCGAAACGATCCAGGTGGCCAGCGCGGAAATCGCCCAGGGCAATGCGGACCTGGCCGCGCGCACGGAATCGCAGGCGGGCAGCCTGGATCAGACGGCGCGCAGCATGGACAGCCTCACCAGCACGGTGCGCGACAACGCGGCCAATGCGGGCCAGGCGCACGAACTGGTGGTGTCGGCGTCGTCGGTGGCGGTGAAGGGCGGGCAAGTGGTCAGCCAGGTAGTGACCACCATGGGTGAGATCAACGCGTCGTCAAAACGCATCGTCGACATCATCGGCGTCATCGACGGCATCGCCTTCCAGACGAATATCCTGGCCTTGAATGCGGCCGTGGAAGCGGCGCGTGCGGGAGAGCAGGGGCGCGGCTTTGCCGTGGTGGCATCCGAAGTGCGCAGCTTGGCGCAGCGCAGCGCCGCCGCCGCGCGCGAGATCAAACAGTTGATCGGCGATTCGGTGGCCAAGGTGGGTGTCGGTTCGAAGCTGGTCGACGAAGCGGGACTGACCATGGGCCAGATCGTCGATTCCGTGAAAAAGGTGGCTGACATCATGGCCGAGATCAGCGCCGCCAGCCAAGCGCAGAGCGCCGGCATCGGCGACATCGGCGTGGCCATCGGCAGCATGGACCAGATGACGCAGCAAAATTCCGCGCTGGTGGAAGAAGCGTCGGCGGCGGCTGAATCGCTGCAGGAACAGGCCGTGCAGCTGGGTACGGCGCTGGCCGTGTTCAAGCTGGCGCAGGGCGGTGCCGTGTCGGATTACGCGCTACGCGCTAATCCGACCTACCTGGCATTGCGGTGATACCAGCTTGACCTGCATGGCATGGCGTAGCTTGGATGAGCGCAGCGTCATCCAACACCTGGGCTACGCCTGCAGCCCGAACGGATCGTCGATGCTGTGCGCCGGTTCGGTGAACCAGCGCGGACCGTTTTCCGTCATGTAGAAATGGTCTTCATGGCGGATGCCGAATTCGCCGGGGATGCAGATCATCGGCTCGTTCGAGAAGCACATGCCGACGTCCAGCGGCGTCGTGTCATTGCCCACCAGGTAAGGCCACTCGTGGATATCGAGGCCGATGCCGTGGCCCGTGCGGTGCGGCAGACCGGGCAGCTTGTAGCCGGGGCCGAAGCCGTCGGCCTCCAGCGAGACGCGGGCGGCGCGGTCCACGTCGCCGCAGGGCACGCCCAGTTGGGCGGCGGCAAACGCTGCGGCCTGCGCGGCTTTTTCGCTGTTCCACACGGAGCGCTGGCGCTCGCTGATGGCGCCAAACACATAGGTGCGCGTGATGTCGGAGATGTAGTTCATCACCTGGCAGCCCGTGTCGATCAGCACCGTGTCGCCCGCCTTCAGGGTCTGCACGTAGTTCACGCCATGCGGATAGGCCGTCGCTTCGCCGAACAGCACGATGCAGAAATACGAGCGGGGCGCGCCTACCTTGCGGTGCGCGCGCTGGATGAATTCTTCCACTTCCACCGTCGTGATGCCTTCGTATAGCATGCTGGCCGTGGCCACGTGCACGGCCAGGGTCATGTCCATTACGCGCTGCATCAGGGCGATTTCCGCCGCGGACTTGCGGCTGCGGCAGTACGCCGTGACGGCGCGCGCGTTTTCCAGCGCATAGCCGTGCGCCAGCGGCTTGATGCCGTCGTAGATGAAGAAGGCGGCGCTTTCGCAGATGCCCACGCGCGGCGGCGTGGCCGCATCCTGGGCGACGCCCATGCGTGCCAGCACGTCGACGAACAGCTGGTAAGGGCTTTCGTGCTCTTCCCAGCAATTGACCTTGCCTGCGATGACCATGAAACCCGTCAGGGTGCTTTCCTCGAACGCGGGCGCGATGTACTCGATGTCGCCGCTGGCCGGCAGGATGGCGCCCACCATGCGTTCGCTGGCATACCATTTGGTGCCCGTGAAATAGGTGAGGTTGGCGCCCGCGTTCAGGTAGATCGCGGCGATGCCCTGCTGGCGCATGTATGCCTGCGCCTTGGCGATGCGCTGCGCGTGTTCGTCCTTGCCGATGGCGACCATGCCGGACGTCATGTCCGACAGCGATGCCAATGCCTGTTCGATGGAAGTGCCACCTATGCTCATGCCTGCTCCTTGTTTGATGCGTGATGCCGATGCGTGTTGCGGAAAACCGCATGATATCAGTTTGCGCCTTTCGGCTTGAGGCCGGGCGCGCCGCCGGCGGCATCGGGCGGTGCCAGCACCAGGTCGTGCGGATAGGTAAACTGCCAGTCCGCGTAGCGCTGCTTGCGGCGCAGGCTGGCGTCCTCATCGAGAAAATTGTCCTGCTTGATGGGCAGCTGCGGCGACAGCGAATGGATGCCGACGATGCGGCCATCCTGGCGCAGCAGGCCCCATTCCGCCTTGCCGGTCACGGGATCGGCATAGATGCGGCGCAGATGGCGGCGCGCGTTGGCAAAGCGCGGGTCGCGCAGCAGCTCCTGCAGGGTCAGCGGGTAGCGTGGACGGCCATCGCCTGGCGTGCTGTCATAGTAGCGGCCCAGCGCGTTGCGGAATTCATGGCCGATGAACAGCAGTTCGCGTTCCTTGTCGCGCCGCGCGGCCGTGGCAAACAGCTCGCTGGCCACGACCAGGCCCACGCCCATGAAGGCCACCAGCAGCAGGGTCCAGACATACGCGAATCCCTGCGCCCGGCGTTGCACGCTAGAGCTGTTCAAAGGGGATGCCCTCGCGCGTCTTGCCCTTGGCGCCGCTGCGCACGTCGGCCACGCCGCCGATTTCGCCATTTGGCGACGGTACCAGCTGCCAGGTGGCGGACGACTCCGTGACGGGGTCCATGGGCACGCTGCGGAAGTAATGGTGGGTGACCAGGTCGGCCAGCGCGGCCGGATACTCGCCCTTGTCGGCATAATATTTATCCAGGCCGCTCCTGAGCACCTGCAGGTTTTCCTTCAGCGCGACTTCCTTCGATTTCTCCACCGAGCCGAAATAACGGGGAATGGCGATTGTCAGCAGCAGAGAAATAATCGCCAACACCACCAGCAGTTCGACCAGCGTAAAACCGCGCCGCGGGGAAGAAGTGGACATGTCTGTCACCATTGATTGAGCGGCACGCCATTCAGGCCCGCCTTGGTCGAGCGCGAGGCGACGTCGAACACGTCTTCGCCTTCGCTGGGATTGTCGGGCGGCGAGGCGTAGGCGCGCTTGCTCCAGCTGTCGGACGCATTGCCTTCGTCCCTGGGCTGGAATGGATCGCGCGGCAGGCGGCGTAGAAAGTAAATATTCTGTTTCGACGGGCTGCGCTGGTCGGGCACGCCCTCGACCAGTTCATCGAGCTTCTTCGGATAGCCGGAAGCGCCCAGCGACAGCTTGATGCGGCCATTGTCCGAGGCGCGCTTGTAGGCGTCGATGGCTTCGCGGATCTCGATCAGGGCGCTGCGTAATTCGTGTTCCTTCGCCCTTTGCTGCGCCACCTGCGCCATCGGCACGGCCACCGTGGCCAGGGTCGCCATGATCGCCAGCGTGATCATCAGCTCGATGAACGTAAAGCCCTGCTGTTGCCTGCCCCACCTCATTGACAACCTCACTGGCCGCCCTTGACCGTGGCCGCAGGCGTGACGCTGGCCTTGTCGCCGGCGGCAGGCGCTTCATCGCCGCCCGTCATGGGCGAGCCGGCACGCGGCGGAGGCGACTCGGGCGCGGCGATAATCTCGGGCGCGCCGCCCGCGCTGCCACGTCCGCCCACTGCCGCCTCGGTGCCGGAATTGAATTCGGCCGTCATCAGGTCGGGGCGGCGGATACTGCGCAGCAGGCGCGGCGTGATCGACAGCACGATTTCGCTGCGCATGGCATCGTCCTTCTGGCTGCCGAACAGGCGGTTCAGCACGGGCAGTTCGCCCACGCCCGGCACCTTGTTGGCCGTGCCCCGGTCCTCGTCGCTGATCAGGCCCGCCAGCACCTGCGTCTCGCCATCTTTCAGTCGCAGCACGGTGGAGGCGCTGCGCGTGCCGATCTGGTATGCCTGCGTGCCCGTCTTGCTGATGACTTCCTTGACGACGTTCGATACTTCCAGGTTGATCTTGATGGCCACCTCGTCATCGAGATACACATTCGGCTCGACGTCGAGTTTCAAGCCCACGTCGATGTAATTGACGCTGTCGGAACTGACGCCGTTGTTCGTCGTCACGGTAATCACCGGCACACGGTCGCCGATGAGGATCTTTGCCTTTTCCTTGTTGCGCACGCGGATGCGCGGGTTGGCCAGGATATTGCTGTCGCTGTCGGTCTTGTTGGCGTTCAGGGTGACGCCGCCGATGCCCAGGTTGATATTCTCGCCGTTGATGCGGCGTAGGTCGGCCACTTTCAGGCCGCCCAGGCCATTGGTGGCGGCGCCGGCGAGGGTCAGGCTGGCCTGGTCCGGCCAGCGGATGCCCAGCTCCATCAGGCGCGTGCGCTTGACTTCCAGCACTTCCACTTCCAACATCACTTCCGGGTCGGCCAGGTCCTGCACGTTGATGATGCGCTCGGCCATGCGCACCATTTCCGGCGTATCGCGCAGCATGATGATGCCCAGGCGTTCGTCGGTTACGACGTCCTTGGCCTTGAGCAGGGTCTTGATGGAAAACGCCACCGTCTTGACGTCCGCATTGGCCAGGAAGAAGGTGCGCACCACCAGTTGCTGGTAATCCTTCACCTTTTGCGGCGTGTTCGGGTAAATCGTGATCGACTTGTCGCTGGTGACGCTCTGTTCCAGCTGGTTCGCGCCCAGCAGCATGGCGATGGCTTCCTCGATGCTGGTGTCGCGCACGGAAATCGTGGCGCGCAGTGCGGGGTCGACTTCCTTGTCGAAGACGAAGTTCAGGCCTGACACCTTGCTGAGAAGATCGAACACGGAGCGTAACGGCGCGTCGCGAAACTCCAGGGTCACGGGTTTGCGGTAGGCGGCGGCCAGCTTGCCGCCGGCCGGCCGGGCTTTCGCCTGCTCGTCGCCGATGCGGCTTTTCAGGGCCAGCGCCTCGCGCTGCGCGGGCCGCTCCTGCAGCACCTGGCGCAAGGCATCCTGCGCCTGCGCTACATTCGCTTCGCCGCCGCGCTGGTAGCTGGCCTGCGCTTCCTGCACCAGCTTGCGGTGGCGCTCATCCTGCGCCACGCTGGCCAGGCCCCGCTGCGCCACGTCGTCGCTGGCATCCAACACCAGCGCCTGGCGGTACAGCGCTTGCGCTTCGGGTAAATTACCTTGCTGGCGCAGCGCTTCCGCGCGGCCATTCAGGTTGTTCAGTGCGCGCATCTTGCCGTTGGTGACGGCGATGCGGTACTTGGCGTTGGTCGGTTCGGCTTGCGCCGCCTGTTCCAGCAGGGCCAGCCCTTGCTGCGTGTGGCCCGCGCCCAGCATGGCCTGGCCGTCGTTGTAGGCCTGGTTGCCGGCGCAGGCGGCCAACAGGGACAGCATGGGCAGCAGGGCGAGGGTCGTACGTGGTGCGCGTCGTTTCAATTGAGGTCCCCTACGGCGAGTGTCTGTTTCAGGTTGAGCGGCAGATAGGTAAATTGCAGGGAACCCTGCACCACGCCGTCGAAGCGGTAGCGTTCCTCCAGGGTGTCGCCGGGCCGCGCCACCACGTTGCGTTCGCCCGCCTGCAGGAAGTAGGCGGCCTTGCCTTCGTCGACGAAGCGGCCGAGGAATTGAAAGGGCAGCGGTGGCGGCGCATTCGGGTCGATGGCGGCGACGGCGCGCGTGGCCTGCGCCGCCTGCTGGTCGAGCATGATTTTCTTTGGCGTCTCGGGCTGCCAGCTTTGCTTGGCGAACAAGGTGGCCGCGTCGTCATCGTCGCGTGCCCGGCGCCGCTCGATGGCCAGCGCGGAACGGGCGGGCGCGGCACTGGCCGCCGTGGCGATGGCTGGTGCCGGCACGCGCTCCATCTGGCGCGGCGTGGCCGTGGCCGGCCCCACGATGCTGCCTTCGTCCTCGGGCGCGAAGAGGGCGGCCAGCAGGGTCGCCACCGCGGCCGCCCCCAGTACGGCTTTTTTCATGATCGCACCTCCGGTTTTTTCACCAGCAGGATGAACTGGATGCGCGCGTCGATCTCGCCCGCCTCGATCTGTTCGCGCTTGAACAGCACGGAGTCCAGCGTCAGGGTGGGCAGCTCCTGCAAGGCGTCAATGACAAAGGCTTGCAGCTGCGCGTATTCGGCCTTCACGGGCAGGGTGATCTGGTAGCGCAAAAAGGCGGCATTGCCATCTTCCTGCGGCTTGTAGTCGGCCTTGGCCAGGGTGACGCCGTTTTTCTGCGCCACGTCCAGCAAGGTTTTCAGCTGCTCGGGAATGCTGTCATGCGCGGGCAGGTAGGCGTGGAAGGCGGCCAGGCTGTCGGCTTCCGCATCGAGCGTGGCGGTTGCCGGCGGCTGCGCCGACTGTCTTGCCGCTGCCGCCAGCTGCGTCGTCAATTGCTGCTGGTGCGCCGCCAGCGCCTCGCCCTGCTGGATGGCGACAGCGGCCAGCGCCAGGCAGGCGGCGGCGATGGCGCAGGGCCAGCCCAACTTGCGCCACAGGCGCTGTGCTTCCCATTGCAGGCGCGGCGGCATGCGCAGTTGCCAACGTGGCCGCGCCGCGCGCGGATGGGCTGTCAACACGGGTTTTATTGCCGCCATTGTGCCTCCAGCTGAAAACGGTAGGGATGTTGAGGGATGCCGGCGTCCGTCTTGCTGCTCATCTCGTGCTTGAGCAGATACACGGAACTGAACATCGGCTGCTGGTTCAGGAAGGCCAGGTAGTTGAGCATGTCTTGCGGCGTTTCCGCTTCGGCGGCGATTTTCAAGGCGCTGGCGCCATCCTGTCCCTGCTGCGCATTCAGGTCCAGCCCCAGGAGCGCCACGCGCACGTCGCGCGGCGCCTGCACCGTCTTGATCAGGCGCGTGACGGGCAGGTTGAGCTGCCGCACGGCGATGGCCACCCGTTTCAGTTCGATCTCGCGTTCGCGCTGCTGGCTGGCGGACAGGGGAGGGCGGACGGGGCGCGCGGGCTGCAGCTGCGCCAGTTGTGCCTCCAGGCGCCGCGTTTCCTGCGCCTGCACCAGCCAGTACACGGCGGCCGGCAGCAGGATCACCGCTCCTGCCAGGCACAGGGCCAGGCGCCAGCCGGAAAAGCTCTGCGCCGCGCTGGCGGGCAGGAAGTCGATGCGGCTCAGGCCCATGCGGCCTCCCGCATCAGGTGTGCCGGGCTGGCCAAGGGCATGGGCTGGAAGCGCGTTGGCAAATTCTCTTGCGGTGCGCCGCTCAGGTCCAGCAGCGCCACCAGTTCGATGGCGTCGAGCTGCGGCGCGCGCAAGTTCCAGCGCCGCCAGGCCCGCTCCAGTTCATCGCCCCAGGCCGCGTCGCAGGATTGGCTGTGCAGGGCCGTGATGCGCCCGCCGCCGGTCGTCGCCAGCAGCAGGCGG
>CAUSDR010000013.1:0-33449 GCA_963530105.1 uncultured Janthinobacterium sp. | reverse complement strand
GCTCATGACGTCGCCGCACCCGCTGCCGCGCATGGATTACCAGGGCGGTATTCCATCGGACGCGCGCGGTATTGTCGTCGTGCCGACCCTGATCTACAGCCAGGACAACGTGGCGGCCCTGTGCGAGGCGCTGGAAGTGCGTTATCTGGCCAACCGCGACCCGAACCTGCGTTTTTGCCTGCTGACGGACTTTGTCGACGCGCAGACGCAAACCCTGCCCGGCGATGACGCCTTGCTGCGCCAGGCACAGGAAACCATCCGCGGCCTGAATGACAAATACCGCGTGGAAGGCGTCGAGTTCAAGGAAAACGGCGATCCGGCCGACCACGAGGAACTGGGCCATGTGGGACCGTTCCTGCTGCTGCACCGGCCGCGCCTGTGGAATTCGCAGCAGAACGCGTGGATGGGGCAGGAGCGCAAGCGGGGCAAATTGTCCGACCTGAACGCCTTCCTGCGCGGTGGCGCGCGCGACAAATTCTCGCTGGTGGAAGGCGAGCTGCGCGGCCTGCGCACCATCAAGTACGTGATCACGCTCGACACCGATACGCTGCTGCCGCGCGACGCGGCGCGCGAATTCATCGCCACCATGATGCATCCGCTGAACCGCCCCGTTCTGGACGCGGCCGGCTCCCGCGTGGTGGCCGGCTACGGCATCCTGCAGCCGCGCGTGGCCGTCGCGCTGCCCAGCGCGAACGCGTCGCGCTACGAGCTGCTGTGCGGCGGCGAGCCGGGCATCGACCCGTACACGCGCACCGTCTCGGACCTGTACCAGGACGTGTTCTATGAAGGTTCCTTCATCGGCAAGGGCATCTATGACCTCGACATGTTCGAGCGTGTGCTGGGACAGCGCCTGCCCGACAATAAAATCCTCAGCCACGACCTGCTGGAAGGCTGCTACCTGCGCGCGGGCCTGCTCAGCGACTCCGAACTGTACGAGGAATACCCGGCCCGCTACGACGCCGACGTGAGCCGTCGCCAGCGCTGGATACGCGGCGACTGGCAGCTGCTCGGCTGGTTGCTGGGCAGGGTGCCGGGACGCGCCGGCAAGCGCGAACGCAATCCCCTGTCGATGCTGTCGCGCTGGAAGCTGTTCGACAACCTGCGCCGCAGCGTCGTGGCGCCAGCCACCACCCTGTCGCTGCTGCTGGTATGGGGCTTTTTGCCGCACGTGGCCTTCTGGAGCGCGGCGGTGCTGGCCATCATCTTCCTGCCGCCCGTGTTCTCGGCGTTGTACGACCTGCTGCGCAAGCCGCGCGACACCCTGTGGCGCCAGCACCTGGCCGCGTTCGAGCGGCGCTGCGGCGTGCAGTTTTCGCATGCCATGCTGACTCTCGTGTTCCTGCCGTACGAGGCGTATATCAGCCTCGACGCCATCGCGCGCACCCTGTGGCGCCTGGGCGTGTCGCACAAACACTTGCTCGACTGGCGCGCCTCCAACCTGCACACGTCCTCCGGCTCGCAGGCGGACAGCTGGCGCGCCATGTGGTGCTCGCCCGCGCTGGCGCTGGCCACCTTTGGCGCCTTGCTGTATTGGCGCCCGCAAGCCTTGCCCGCCGCCGCCGTGGTGCTGCTGCTGTGGCTGGCCGCGCCCGCCATCGCCTGGTGGATCAGCCGCCCCATCGAACGGGCCGTGGCGCGCCTGTCGGCCGAGCAGGGCCGCTTCCTGCACGGCGTGGCGCGCAAGACCTGGGCGTATTTCGACACCTTTGTCGGTCCCGACGACCACTGGCTGCCGCCCGATAACATGCAGGAGCATCCGAACCTGGTGGTGGCGCACCGCACCTCGCCGACGAATATCGGCCTGGCGCTGCTGGCCAACCTGACGGCCTATGATTTCGGCTACATCACCATGGGCCAGTTGATCGAGCGCAGCCGCGCTACCCTGCACACCATGGGCGAGCTGGAACGCTTCCAGGGCCATTTCTATAACTGGTACGACACGCAGACCCTCAAGGCGCTGCAGCCGATGTACATCTCGACGGTCGACAGCGGCAACCTGGCCGGCCATCTGCTGACCTTGCAGCCGGGCCTGGTGGAACTGTATGACGCGCCCATCATCGGCGCGCAAGTGGTGCAGGGCATCCGCACGACGGCGCAGGTACTGCAGGAATTCATCGCCGCCGAAGGCGAGGGCGAGGCCATGCGCGGCAGCATGGCCGTGCTGCAGGCCGCCGCCACCCCAGGCACCCTGGGCGAATGGCATGCCTACCTGAGCGGCGCGAATGGCGCGGCCGATGCGCTGCTGTCGCTGACCTTGCAAAGCGAGGATGGCGAACTGTCGATGTGGACGGGCGCACTGGCGCGCCATTGCCGCGCGGCGCTGGCGGAATTGCTGCAACTGGCGCCATGGGCGGCGCAAACGGGCGTCGACGCGGCGTGGATGCAGGTGCCAACCCTGCGCGCGCTGGCCAACCTGGAGGTCATTGACGGCACGCCGTCCGAACTGGCGGCGCTGCTGGTGCAGGGCCGTGAACAGGCGGGCCGCCACTTGCGCGACATCGCCCATGCGGCGGGCCAGGCGCGCGACTTCGCGCAGATCGAATATGCGTTCCTGTACAACCCATCGACAAAACTGCTGGCCATCGGCTACAACGTCAGCGAACGGCGCCTGGACCCCAGCTACTACGATTTGCTGGCGTCCGAAGTGCGCCTGGCCAGCTTCATCGCCATCGCCCAGGGCCAGCTGCCGCAGGAGCACTGGTTCGCCCTGGGCCGCCAGCTGTGCATGGTGGCAGGCCAGCCCGTGCTGCTGTCGTGGAGCGGCTCGATGTTCGAGTACCTGATGCCGCTGCTGGTGATGCCGAACTACCCGAACACCCTGCTCGACCAGACCTACCATTCCGTCATCGAGGCGCAGATCGATTACGGCCGCCAGCGCGACGTGCCGTGGGGGATTTCCGAGTCCGGCTACAACACGGTCGACGCCAGCCTGAATTACCAGTACCGCGCCTTTGGCGTGCCGGGACTGGGTCTCAAGCGGGGCCTGGCCGACGACCTGGTGGTGGCGCCATACGCCAGCATGATGGGTCTGATGGTGCAGCCGGAAGCGTCGTGCCAGAACCTGCAGCGCATGCAGGCGGCCGGCTACATGGGCCGCTACGGCTTCTTCGAGGCCGTCGATTTCACCACCGCGCGCCTGCCGCGCGGGCAGACCAGTGCCGTCATCCGCTCGTTCATGGTGCACCATCAGGGCATGGGTTTCCTGGCCCTCAGCTATCTGCTGCATGACCGTCCGATGCAGCGCCGTTTCGAGTCCGATCCGCTGCTGCAATCGGCCTTGCTGGTGCTGCAGGAACGCACGCCGCAGGCAGGCGCGTTTTACTCGAACACGGCCGAACTGGCGGTGCTGCGCAGCGGCGCGCCGGAGCAGGCCATGCCGATGCGCATCCTCACGCAGGCCAACAGCGCCGTGCCGGAAACGCAGCTGCTGTCGAATGGCCGCTACCACGTCATGGTGAGCAATGCGGGCGGCAGCTACAGCCGCTGGAAAGACCTGTCCGTAACGCGCTGGCGCGAGGACAGCACGCGCGATAACTGGGGCAATTTCTGCTACCTGCGCGACCTCGACGACGGTGCCGTCTGGTCCACCATGTACCAGCCGACCCTGGCCGAACCGAAGAAATACGAAGTGATCTTTTCCGAGGGCCGGGCGGAGTTCCGCCGCGCCGACCATGGCCTCGATCTGTACACGGAAATCGTCGTCTCGCCCGAGGATGACATTGAAATCCGCCGTACCCGCATCAGCAATAATTCGAACCGCCAGCGGCGCATCGAGATCACCAGCTTTGCCGAAGTGGTGATGGCGCCGGCGGCGGCCGACGCCGCCCATCCCGCCTTCAGCAAATTGTTCGTGCAGACGGAAATCCTGGCGCAGGAAAATGCGATTTTATGTACGCGCCGTCCCCGTTCGAAAGACGAGCAGATGCCGTGGCTGCTGCACGTGATGACGGTGCACGACGTGGAGCGCTACGAGGTGTCGTTCGAGACGGACCGCGCGCGCTTCATCGGCCGCGGCAACACGGCGCAGCTGCCGCAGGCGCTGCAGGAAAGCGGCCCCTTGAGCGGCGGCCACGGTTCCGTGCTCGACCCCATCGTGGCGATCCGCTACGTCATTACCCTGGAGCCGGACCAGGCGGTCACGGTCGACAGCGTCACCGGCATGGCCGAACAGCGCGACGCGGCCCTGCACCTGATCGACAAATACCAGGACCGCCACCTGGCCGACCGCGTCTTCGAACTGGCCTGGACGCACAGCCAGGTGGTGCTGCGCCAGCTCAACGCCAGCGAAGCCGATGCGCAGCTGTATGCGCGCCTGGCCAATGCCGTAATCTATCCGAATGCGGCCCTGCGCGCCGAGGCCAGCATCCTGATCAAGAACCAGCGCGGCCAGTCCGGCTTGTGGGCGTATGCCATCTCGGGCGACTTGCCCATCGTGCTGCTGCAGATACGCGATGCGGCCAATATCGAACTGGCGCGCCAGATGGTGCAGGCGCATGCCTACTGGCGCCTGAAAGGCCTGGTGGTGGACCTGGTGATCTGGTACGAGGAGCAGTCGGGCTACCGCCAGCTGCTGCACGACCAGATCATGGGCCTGATCGCCTCGGGCATCGATGCGCAGGCGATCGACCGCCCGGGCGGCATCTTCGTGCGCCTGGCCGAGCAGATCGCCAACGAAGACCGCATCTTGCTGCAATCGGTGGCGCGCGCCATCATCAGCGACTTGCGCGGCACTCTGGCCGAGCAGGTCAAGCGCCCGCCCAGCCCCGTGCTGCGCATGCCCCCGCTGCTGCAGGAACCCGCGCGCGAGCATGGCGGCGTGCCGCACCGGGCGCCACAGCGCGAACTGATCCTGGAAAATGGCCTGGGCGGCTTCACGCCCGATGGCCGCGAATACGTGATCACGACGGGCGAAGGCAAGCAGACGCCGGCGCCCTGGTCGAACGTGCTGGCCAATGCGCAATTCGGCACCGTGGTGTCCGAGGGAGGGCAAGCCTACACGTGGAGCGAGAATGCGCATGAATTCCGCCTCACGCCGTGGCAGAACGACCCCGTTTCCGACCTTTCCGGCGAAGCGTTCTATGTGCGCGACGAACAGAGCGGCCAGTTCTGGTCGCCCTCGTCCTTGCCGGCGCGCGGCAGCGGCGACTACGTCACGCGCCACGGCTTCGGCTACAGCGTGTTCGAGCACAGCGAAGGGGGTATCGCCACGGAACTGTGCACCTACGTGGCGCTGGACGCGGCCGTCAAATATTCGGTGATCAAGGTGCGCAACGACAGCGGCGTGCCGCGCCGCCTGTCCGTCACGGGCTATGTGGAATGGGTGCTGGCCGATTTGCGCGCCAAGTCCGGCATGCACGTGGCCACCGAGGTCGACACGATCAGCGGCGCCCTGTTTGCGCGCAATAACTACAACACGGAATTCTCGGGCCGGGTCGGCTTTTTCAATACGGATGCCAGCATCCGTTCCATTACCTGCGACCGCAATGAATTCATCGGCCGCAACGGCAGCCTGGCGCAGCCGGCCGCCTTGCGCCGCGTGCGTTTGTCCGGCAAGGCGGGTACCGGACTGGACCCGTGCGCGGCGATCCAGGTGCCGTTCGAGCTGCAGCCGGGGCAGGAGCGCGACATCGTCTTCATCCTCGGCGTGGGCGGGCGCCGCAATGCCGATGCCAGCACCATGGTGCAGCGCCATGCGGGCAAGGATGCGGCGCGCGCCACATTGGAAAAAGTGCGCGCGCACTGGGAGACGACCCTGGGCGCCGTGCGCATCGAGACGCCCGACCCGTCGCTCGACGTGATCGCCAACGGCTGGCTGATGTACCAGACCATCGCCTGCCGCCTGTGGGCGCGCAGCGGTTATTACCAGTCGGGCGGCGCCTACGGTTTCCGCGACCAGCTGCAAGATGCGATGGCCATGATCCACACGGCGCCGCAGCTGTTGCGCGGCCACTTGCTGCTGTGCGCGGCGCACCAGTTTGTCGAGGGCGACGTGCAGCACTGGTGGCATCCGCCGTCGGACCGGGGCGTGCGCACGCACTGTTCCGACGATTACCTGTGGCTGCCGCTGGCTACCTGCCGCTACGTGATCGCCACGGGCGACGTCAACGTGCTGTCGGAAGTGGCTCCCTTCATCGAGGGCCGCGCCGTCAAGCCGGAAGAGGATTCCTACTATGACATGCCGGTGCGTTCGGGCGAGTCGGCCGACCTGTACGAGCACTGCGTGCGCGCCATCCGCCATGGCTTGCGCCTGGGCGTGCATGGCTTGCCGCTGATGGGCTCATGCGACTGGAACGATGGCATGGACAAGGTGGGTGAACACGGCAAGGGCGAGAGCGTGTGGCTGGCCTTCTTCCTGTATGAAGTGCTGCAGCGTTTCGCCGAAGTGGCCGTGCTGCGCGGCGACGCCGCATTCGTCCAGTTCTGCCGCGACGAAGCGGCGAAACTGGCGGCCAATGTCGAGGAACATGCGTGGGACGGCGAGTGGTACCGGCGCGCCTATTTCGACGATGGCACGCCATTGGGATCACACACCAACGAGGAATGCCAGATCGATTCGATTTCGCAAAGCTGGGGCGTGCTGTCGGGCGCCGCCAACCAGGAGCGGGTCGCGGGCGCCATGCGCCAGGTCGATGCGCGCCTGGTACGGCGTGACTCGGGCGTGATCCAGCTGCTTGATCCGCCGTTCGATAAATCGAGCCTGAACCCCGGCTACATCCGCGGCTATGTGCCGGGCGTGCGCGAAAACGGTGGCCAGTACACGCATGCGGCCATCTGGATGGCGATGGCGTTTGCGCGCATGGGCGACGGCGCCAAGGCGTGGGAATTGCTGCGCATGATCAACCCGGTGCGCCATGGCTCTGATGCGCAGGCGGTGGCGCGTTACAAGGTCGAGCCTTACGTGGTGACGGCCGACGTGTATGCCGTGGCGCCGCACGTGGGACGCGGCGGCTGGAGCTGGTACACGGGATCGTCGGGCTGGCTGTACCGGCTGATCGTCGAATCCCTGCTGGGATTGACGCGCGAAGCGGACGTGCTGCGCGTGACGCCGAATATGCCTGCCGAATGGCGCACCTTCAAGCTGCATTACCGTTTCGGTGCCAGCAGCTACGCCATCACGGTGGAGAAGGCGCAGGGGCGTCCCGTGGGGCTATCGCTCGATGGCGTGGTGCAGGCTGGCGACAGCATCGCGCTGCGCGACGAGGGCCGCGAGTATGCGGTGCTATTGCTGCTGTAGCGCGGTGTCGTCGTGCTGCCACGTGTCGTGTTCGGGGCGGCGCCTTCCCGCCAGCAGAATCAGGCCAGCACCGAACAGCAGCAGGTCGCGCGTGCTGACCTCGGGCACGGCCTGGCGCGCGGCTGGCGCTGCCGTCTGGCGCGAAGGCGCGGCCATGGCGGCGGGGAGCTGGCTGGCGCAAGCGGCCAGGCACAGTGCCGCCATTTTTCCATTGAGCTGCATACATTCCTTAAAAAAGGCGCGCCGGCCGTGTGGCATCGGCGCGCCTGTGTCCATGTCGGCGGCATTGTAAATATCAACATGAAAATTGTAAATAAGAAATTTTTTGAAGTGCCCGCTCAGAAGCCCAGGGCGGCCCCCGCGCCCAGCAGGGTCGCCACGCCCAGCACGGCAAAGACCAGCGCCGCGATGCCATGCACGAGGCGCAGCGAGACGCGGTTGGCGATCTTGTCGCCCAGGTAGACGGCCGGCACGTTGGCCAGCATCATGCCGAAGGTGGTGCCCAGCACGACGGAATAAATGTCGTGGTAGCGCGCCGCCAGCGCCACCGTGGCCACCTGCGTTTTATCCCCCATTTCCGCCATGAAGAAGGCGATCAGGGTGGTCAGGAAGACGCCATACTTGGCCAGCCTGGTCTCGTCTTCATCGAGCTTGTCGGGGATCAGGGTCCAGGCGGCCATCGCCAGGAAGGAGACGCCAAGTACCCAGCGCAGCACGTCCGGCCCCAGCATGCTGGTGATCCAGGCGCCGACGGCGGCGGCAAATGCGTGGTTGGCGATGGTGGCGACGAAAATGGCCAGCACGATGGGCAGGGGCTTGCGGAATTTGGCCGCCAGCAGGAAGGCCAAAAGTTGGGTTTTGTCGCCGATTTCAGCGAGACCGACGATGCCGGTGGAGATGAGGAATGCTTCCATGGGATTGCGAGAGGTACGTGGGCCGGACGAATTAACCAATGATCCACGGGCGACTCCGGCCCATGCGGCCGCCCTGGATCAATGGTCTCGTCAAGTTCTGCAACCACCTGCACCATGGCCTGCGGGCCAATCATGTTGATACAGGTTCCCGCGGCAGGACCGCGGGACGACTACTCCCCAATGTTCGAGGCGCATCATACGCCAATGCCTGTTTCCGCGCCAGTGCCGCTGGCCGCTGGCGCGGCCTGGTGTGTGGGGCGCCGACAACAATGATCAACTTGCAAACAGACTCGACTTAGAATGCAGTTCTGTCCACGACTCCCAGATGGAATGCGCCATGCCGGTCTTTGTCCGCTTGCTTGCCTTGTGCTGTACGCTGTTTGCTTCCTTGCCCGCGCTGTGCGCCGGCGTGCCGTTCGACGACAAGTTCCGCCAATTGGACGAGCTGCTGCCCACGCCGAACGCCTACCGCACGGCTTCCGGCGCGCCCGGCCACGCCTACTGGCAGCAGCGCGCCGATTACGTGATCCGCGCCACCCTCGATGAAGCGCGCCGCGCCATCACAGCCAGCGAGCAGATCACGTATCACAACCGCTCGCCCGACAGCCTGGCGTATCTGTGGCTGCAGTTGGACCAGAATGGCATCCGTAAGGATGCGGACCAGCGCCGCGTGCTGAGCGCGCCGTCGCGCCAAGCTTGGCTCAGCGGCAACGAGGACGAGGCGCTGAAATTCGAAGACTGGCGCGCCATCCAGGAAGGCCGCGCTTTCGATGGCGGCTTCAATCTCACCGGCGTGACGGCGGCGGACGGCAAGCCGCTGCATTACGTCATCAACCAGACCATGCTGCGCATCGATTTGCCGGCGCCGCTGGCGCCGGGCCAGAGCGTCAGTTTTCACATCGCCTGGTCGTATCAGATCAATGACCAGAAGGTGCTGGTCGAGCGTTCCGGCTACGAGTATTTCGAGGACGACAAGAACACGATTTTCCAGATCGCGCAGTGGTTCCCGCGCATGGCCGCCTACTATGACGCCGTCGGCTGGCAGAACAAGCAGTATCTGGGCACGGGGGAATTCGCGCTGGAATTTGGCGACTACGAGCTGTATCTGACGGTGCCGTCCGACCACGTGGTGGCGGCCACCGGCGAACTGCAAAATCCTGGCTCCGTGCTGAGCGCGGCGCAGCGCGAGCGCCTGGCCAGGGCGAAGAGCAGCAACGCGCCGCTGCTGGTGATCACGCCGCAGGAAGCGCTGGCGGCGGAAAAAGGCAAGGCGGCGGGGATGAAAACCTGGCACTTCAAGGCCGCCAATGTGCGCGACGTGGCGTGGGCGTCAAGCCGCAAGTTCATCTGGGATGCGCAAGGCCTGGACAGCGGCGGCAAGCGCGTGCTGGCCATGTCGTATTATCCGAACGAGGGCAACCCCCTGTGGCAGCAGTACAGCACGCGCGCCGTGGCGCACGCCATCGAACAGTACAACAAGTACAGTTTCGATTATCCCTACCCGGTGGCGATCTCCGTCAATGGCGCCGTGGCGGGCATGGAGTACCCGATGATTTCGTTCAATGGCGGGCGTCCCGCGAAAGATAAAAAGACGGGCGCGCTGACGTATTCGAAGACGACGAAATATGACCTGATCAGCGTGATCATTCACGAAGTGGGACACAATTATTTCCCCATGATCGTCAACTCGGACGAGCGGCAATGGGCGTGGATGGACGAGGGCCTCAATTCCTTCCTGCAGTACCTGGCCGAGCAGGCATGGGAAGAGCATTTCCCGTCCTGGAATGGCGAGCCGCGCAAGATTGTCGACTACATGCGCAGCCAGGACCAAGTGCCCATCATGACCAATCCGGAGTCGGTGCTGCTGCTGACGCCGAATGCCTACGACAAGCCTGCCACCGCCCTCAACATCCTGCGCGAAACCATCCTTGGGCGCGAGCTGTTCGACTTTGCCTTCCGCCAGTATGCGCAGCGCTGGAAGTTCAAGCGTCCCACGCCGGCCGATTTTTTCCGCACCATGGAAGACGCTTCCGGCACGGACCTGGACTGGTTCTGGCGCGGCTGGTTTTATACCACCGACGCCGTCGACATCAGCATCGACGGCATCAGCGAATATGGCGTGAGCACGAAAAATCCCGACATTGAAAAAGCATGGAAGAAGGCGCAGAGGGCGGCGCAGCCCATCTCGATCTCGGATCAGCGCAACAAGGCGCTGCCGAAGAAGGTCGACCTGGACCCCGCGCTGAAGGATTTCTACAACCAGCACGACGATTTCACGGTCACCAACAAGGACCGCAACGGCTACGCGGAAGAGCAGGAGACGCTGGAGCCGTGGGAGCGGACGATGCTGGAACAGCGCGCGCAGGGCAAGCATTTGTACCTGGTCGATTTTTCGAATCTCGGCGGCCTGGTGATGCCGCTGATCCTGGAAATCGAACTGGCCAGCGGCAAGAAGATCGTCGAGCGCGTGCCGGCCGAAGTGTGGCGCTATGCGCCGAAAAAAATCAGCAAGGTGATCATCACCGACGAACCGATGGTGGGCCTGGTGCAGGACCCGTACTGGGAAACGGCGGACATCGACACCGGCAACAACGCCTGGCCGCGGAAAATCACGCCATCGCGCCTGGAACTGTTCAAGCAGGAGCGCGACAAGCACAACCTGATGAAGGATTTCAATACGCCGCTGAAGGCGCCGGAAGCCAGGCCAGACGTGAAATAGAAAAGCAGCGCCGGCCCGTCCGGCGCTTTTTTCTGCCGCTCCGCGCCGGAAGTGCTATTCTGCGCGACGCCCTGGCGCACACTCGCCGGGGCCTTCGCAAATCATTCAAAAGACGACCATGCAAACTATGACCTACCTGCGCGCGCTGGGCTGTGCGCTTCTTTGCCAGGTGACCCTGGCGGCGCACGCCGACCCTCTGAGCTACGCGCGCTACGACCAGGTGCGCACGCGCGACCTGCAGCTGGACCTGAAGGCGGACTTCAAGCAAAAGACCCTGTCCGGCTATGCCGAGCTGTCCTTGAACTGGATCGATCCTGCCGCGCGCACCCTGGTGCTCGACACGCGCGACCTGGCGATCGCCAAGGTGCAGGTGCAGGACAAGCGCGGCGCGTGGCAGATGGCGCCGTACCAGCTGGACAAGGTCGATCCGGAAAAGGGCCAGGCGCTGCGCATCACCACCACCGGCCAGCCGGAAAAAGTGCGCGTCTACTATCACACGGCGCCGAACGCCATTGCGCTGCAGTGGCTCACGCCGCAGCAGACCATGTCGGGCAAGCTGCCCTTCATGTTCAGCCAGTCGCAAAGCATCAACGCGCGCTCGTGGGTGCCGTCGCAGGATACGCCGGCCGTGCGCTTCACCTACAGCGCGCGCATCGACGCGCCAGCAGGCATGCGCGTCGTCATGAGCGCCGAGAACGATGAAAAGGCGACTGGCAAGGGCGGCTGGAAATTCAAGATGCCGCAGCCGATTCCTTCCTACTTGCTGGCCATCGCCATCGGCGAACTGGAAGTGCGCAAGCTCGGCCCCCGTTCGGCCGTGTATGCGGAGCCGCCGCGCATCAAGGCGGCCGAATATGAGCTGGCCGATACGGAAAAAATGATCCTGGCGGCCGAGGCGCTGTATGGCCCGTATGGCTGGGGACGCTACGACATGATCGTGCTGCCGCCATCGTTCCCTTACGGCGGCATGGAAAATCCGCGCCTGACCTTCCTCACGCCGACCATGATCGCGGGCGACCGCAGCCTGGTCGACCTGATCGCGCATGAACTGGCCCACTCGTGGTCGGGCAACCTGGTCACCAACGCCTCGTGGAAGCACATGTGGCTCAACGAAGGCTTTACCACCTACGTCACGACGCGCATCGTCGAGCAGCTGTATGGCAGCGAAGTCGCGCAGATGGGCGTGCAGGTCGACCAGGAAGAACTGGCCGCCTCCATCCGCGAATTGCCGGCGGCGAAAACGGCGCTGATCACGCGCGATGCGGACGCCAATCCGGCCGAAACATACACGGATGACGGCATCATCTATCCGAAAGGCGCCTGGTTCCTGGCCACCATGGAACAGCGCGCGGGCCGCGCCGTGTTCGATCCTTTCCTGCGCGGCTGGTTCGACCAGCACGCGTTCCAGAGCGTGACGACGGAGCAGTTCATCGCCTACCTGCGCAAGAACCTGCTGGCGCAGCATCCGGACGTGATGCCGGCAGCGGAACTCGATGAATGGTTGTATGGCACGGGCGTGCCGACCAGCGCCAAGCGCGTGGTTTCGCCGCGCCTGGCGCTGCTGGACCAGCACCGCGACGCCTGGCTGAAAGGCGAACTGGCCACCAAGGACCTGGGCATGGACAAGTGGATCGCCATCGAATCGATGCACTTCCTGAACGACATCAACAACAAGGCCAGCGCGGCGCAGTTGCGCGAACTCGATCAGGTTTACGGCGTGGGCAAGAGCGGCAACAATGAAGTGGCCTACCGTTTCTACCTGGCGTCCGTGAACGCCGGTTACGACGTGCAGCAACCCTTGCAAGCCTTCCTCATGAGCGTGGGCCGCCAGAAGTTTGTCGTGCCCCTGTACAGCGCCCTGATGAAGACGCCGCAGGGCCATGCCTGGGCCAAGGACGTATATGCCAAGGCGCGCGAACGCTACCATCCGGTGACGCAGGAAAGCGTCGACAAGCTGATGGCCGCGCAAGCGCGTTAACCCGACAGGACACCATGAACATGCAGACCATGAACCGTATTGCCGCCGCCATCGTGCTGGCGTTTTCCAGCATCGCTGTGCCGGCGCTGGCCGCCGATACCGCGCCTGTCACCGCCGCCGCGGCGGCGCCGGCGCCCGCCTTCGATCTAGAGCGCGACGTCAACAGCGCCCTGAAACTCTTCGACGTGCCGGGCATCGCAATTGCCATCGTCAAGGATGGCGAGGTTGTCACCACCAAGGGCTTTGGCGTGCGCAAGCTGGGCGAACCAGCCGCCGTCGATGCACAGACCCTGTTCGAGGTGGCGTCGAACTCGAAGGGCTTCACGGCCGCGGCGCTGGCCATGCTGGTCGACGAGGGCAAGCTGGCCTGGGACGATCCCGTCACCAAGCACCTGCCCGGCTTCCAGATGCACGATTCCTACGTGACGGGCGCGATGACCATCCGCGACCTGCTGACGCACCGCAGTGGCCTGGGCCTGGGCGCCGGCGATTTGCTGTGGTGGCCGACGACCACGTTTACCACCGACGAGATCATCGAGAAGCTGCGCTACATCCGTCCCGCCACAAGTTTTCGCAACAGCTACGCCTACGATAACCTGCTGTACATCGTGGCCGGCAAGATCATCGCCGACAAGGCGGGCAAGAGCTGGGGCGAAGCCATGCACGAGCGCATCCTGGCGCCGCTGGGCATGACGGCTACCACCACCAGCCTGGCGGAAAACGCGGGCAATCCCGACGTCGCCACCGCGCACAGCAAGATCAATGGCAAGATCGCCGCCGTGAAATCGATGCCCGTGCCGAACGCCGTGGGCGCCGTCGGCATCAATACGAATGCGGAAGATATCGCCAAGTGGATGATGCTGCTGCTCGATGAAGGCAAGATCGCCGGCATGACGGACAAGGATGGCAAGCCGGCCCGTTTGCTCAGCGAAAAGCAGGCGCGCGAGCTGTGGACGGCGCAAACGCCGGTCAAGATCGGGGAGCCGAAACCGGCGCTGGCCGCGACGAAACCGAACTTCAGCGCGTATGGCCTGGGCTTCCAGCTGCGCGACTACAAGGGCATGAAAGTGGCCATGCACGGCGGCGCGCTGCAGGGCTTTTATTCGCGCGTGCTGATGGTGCCGGAAGCGAAACTGGGCGTGGCCATTCTGACCAACGCGGAAAATGGCGGTTCGATGACGGCGCTGCAATGGCGCATCCTCGACCACTATCTGCAGGCGGCGCCGTCGGATTGGCTGGCGCTGGTGTCCAAGGTGGAGCAGGACCAGCACGCCGAGGAAGTGAAAAAGCAGGGCAAGGCGTCGAGCGCGCGCGCCGCGAAATCGCAGCCTTCGCTGCCGCTGGCGGCGTATGACGGCGAATATGAAGACGCCTGGTATGGCAAGGTGGTCATCAAGCCGGAAGGCAGGAAGCATATTCTGAGCTTCACGCGCACGCCGGACCTGACGGGCGAGCTGGAACACTGGCAGCACGACACCTTCATCGTGCGCTGGAAGGAGCGCAACTTCAACGCCGACGCCTACGTGACGTTCTCGCTCAATCCCGATGGCAGCATCGACCGCGTGAAGATGGCGCCCGTGTCGGCCGAGACGGATTTCAGCTACGACTTCCAGGACCTGAACCTGGTGCCGGTAAAACCCAAGGAAGTGCAGAAATAAGGTGCAGATACAAAAACCGCAGCGTCGCCTGCGGTTTTTTTTCGCCTGTTTCCATGCAAGTGCGCAGCAGGATGGCGGCGCGCCGGTTTTTATTCCTTGGAATGGCTTGAAAAAGAAACGTTATCTTGTTTTCCTGTTTGCTGATTTACTAACTTTCCTTGGTGCTACTATTTCTATACGCCTTATGTCTATGGATAGAGAAAAGTTGGCGGTAGGCGTTTTACCTTGGTTTTTTATAACGATGAACTTTTGTGAACGGGATAAAAATGATCAATTTCAAGAAAGCCGTATTTGTTTTCTGTGCCGCCGTCGGTTTCGCCGGTGCCATCAGTTCGAGCGCGTATGCCTTGCCCTCGCGTGAAACGTGTGAAGAAGCCCGTGATTCCTGTCTCGCCGATGGCAATGAAAACGACTGCGCGCTGGTGCGTCGCCTGTGCGGCGTGTACGGTATCCACGTCTGAGCGTGTTGCCGCCTGCTTGTACGCGCTATTGTGAACTTCCAGTTCAATAGCTCTGAGATTGGCTCAACTTTTTCAGGAATGGAATGAACATGATCAATGTAAAAAAAGCCGTCTTTCTCTTCTGTACTGCCATCGGTTTTGCCGGCGCCTTGAGCACCGCATACGCGCAGCCGACATACGGTGAATGCGTGCAGGCTTTGATTGAGTGCACCGAAGCCGGTATCGGGAAGCAGTGCACGTTCGTATCGCGCTATTGCGCGGTATATGGCATCTATATCTAGGACAGCGGTTGCCGCAGCGCCGGCGGCGCGCCAGGACGGCGCGCCGCCATTTTTTTAAGGCTTGACGAATTTCAGGGTCATGCGGTCGCTCTCGCCGATGGCCGTGTATTTGTCCCGTTCCACGTCCTTGTTGGCGTAGGTGGGCGGCAGGGCCCAGACGCCGCCCTGGTGGTCGGCATGGTCCTTCGGATTGGCGTTGATTTCCGATTTGCCCGCCAGCTTGAAGCCCGCGTTTTCCGCCAGCTTGATCACATATGCTTCGTGCATGTAGCCGCTGCTGGCCGTCGCATCCTGCGCCTTGGCCGCCGGCAGGCGGTGCTCGACGACGCCGAACACGCCGCCCGGTTTCAGGCTGTCATACACTTGCTTGAACAGGGCTTGCATGCCGTCTTCGCCGATCGGTATCCAGTTGTGGATATTGCGGAAGGTGAGCACCATGTCGGCCGTGCCTTGCGGCGCGATGCGGTAGGTGGTGGGCGGTGCGAAGGCGCCGATTTGCACCTTGCCGAAGGCAGCCGGGTTGGCGTCGAGCTTTTGCTGGAAGCGCGCCGCGCCACGGCGTGCGCCTTCGCTGGCGGACTGCGGGTCGTTGCCGGCGGCGATCAGCTTGCCATTGTCGCGCAGGTAGGGCGCGAGGATTTCCGTGTACCAGCCGCCGCCGGGCGCCAGCTCCACCACCGTCATGTTCGGCTTGATGCCAAAGAAGGTCAGCGTTTCATACGGGTGGCGGGCGCTGTCGCGCGCCGCGTTGGCCGGCGTGCGTGCGCTGCCGGCAATGGCTGCCTTCAGCGCCGCGTCGCCCGCATCGGCCGCCAGTGCCGCGCCGCTGCCGCCGCAGGCCAGCATGACCGCCAGGGTCGCGGCCAGGGATACTCGCTTCATCATCATCTGCTCCATTCATGAGTGGGTCTGTTGGTGGCTATCGCCATCAACGCCGATCATCGGGCAAGCGCGCGCACGGGTCAAGCGGATTCCAATGCCCATGCGGCTGCGTAGGCGGGCAGCGCGCTGGTGTTGAGCGCAGCGGCGATGGCCGCGCCACGGCCGTGCGTGAAGGGCAGTTCGCCCGTCCAGACGTCATGCGCCATGTCGCCCGCATTGTCCAGCGTGCCGCCCGTGCGCTGCTTGACGGCGCATTCATCGGGCGCGATGCGCAGCACGCTGGTGGCGGCGTATTCCTTGGCGCTGCCGCCGCGCACGTGCGCCAGGCGTCCCGGCGCCGGTTTTTTCATCAGCGCATGCATGGCCGCAGACTGCTGGCCGATGTCGGCCACCTTGTCAAACTGCCCGTAAATCATCGCCGAGCGGTAGTTCATGGTGTGGTTGACGGCGGAGCGCGCCAGCACCAGGCCGTCGAGATGGGGCACCGTCACGCAGACGACCGTGTCCTGCAGCAGCTGCTTGAGCATGCGGCTGCCGTTCGAGCTGTGGATGTACCGGTGGCCGCCGATGCGCCAGCAGGCGGTCGGGATGCAGTGGCGGCCCTTGTCGTCCTGGAAGGCGATGTGGCACAGGCAGGCGGCGTCGATGATGGCGCCCCGCGCAGGACTGCATCGTGGCGCTGGCGCTGTCGGCCCATGGCACGGGCGACAGGGTGGGCGCGGGGGCAGGCTGGAACGGTTTCCTGCTCGGTTATGCGCAGGTGCCGGCCGAGAACATGGATGGTCTGGCGCGCCGTCCGGGCGCGCTGCTGCCAGCGTGATGCGGTGCTTTTGCTACTGCCTTACTGCTGGTCCAGCATCCATTGCTTCAAGCCGTTGACCCAGTTCTTGGCGGGCAGGTTGAACTGCTTCTTGATGGCGGCGGCGCGCTCGTACAAGTCGCTGAAATCGAGCGATGGCGATTTTTTGAAGGCCAGCACGACGATGTTCTCGTCTTCCATTTCCGGCACCCAGACGACGGCGTCGAAGACCAGTTCCATCGCCTGCAGATTCTTGTCGTAATTGGGGAAGTCGCCGAAGACATTCGTGCACATGATGCCGTCGTCCGTCAGGCAGTCGAAGCAGGCCTGGTAGAACTCGGGCGTGTCGAGCACGGGACCGCGCGCCTCTTCGTCGTACAGGTCGACCTGCAGCACGTCAACCGTGCCATGGTTGGCCTGGTCGAGCACGAAGTCGAGCGCATTCATTTCGCGCACGTCGAGGCGCGCGTCGTTGGGCGGCAGCGCGAACTGGGCGCCGCAGATGGCGATCACGTTCGGATTGAGCTCGATGGCCGTGACCTGGGCATCGGGAAAGCGGCGGTAGCTGAATTTGCTCAGCGCGGCGCTGCCCAGGCCCAGTTGCACGATGCGTGCCGGCTGCGTCTTGAAGAGCATCCACATCATCATCAACTGCACGTATTCGAGTTCGATGGCGTCGGGCTTGTCCAGGCGCATGGCGCCCTGCACCCACTTGGTGCCCAGATGCAGATAGCGGATGCCGCGATGTTCGGTGGTGGTGGCCGGCGGGTGGCCAGGATGGCTGAATGCGGCGTTGCTGGTGGAAGTAAAATCGGTCGTCATGGCGCCAGTGTAGCAGCCGCATGAAAAAAGACGCCGAAGCGTCTTTTGGGGGGAGCGCTCAAGATTGCTTGCGGCGCCGCGCCAGGAAGCCCAGAAGGCCCAGGCCGGCCAGCAGCATGCCATAGGTTTCCGGTTCCGGGACAGGCGCCAGGTTCAGGTTGAAGGTGCCGCCATAGGTGCCACCCTTGCTATTACCCATCACCGTCAGAACCAGCGGACCATTGAACAGGACGTTCGTTGGTGCCAACACCTGGCCTTGCGCATAGCCGAAGACGGTGGGGCCGCCAAAGCCCGTCAGGGCGATCCCGTTCAGGTTGGCGCTGCTGAAGTTGATGGCGGAGGTATCGCTGCCCGTCACCGACAGGTTGGCCAAAAAGGCTTGTGCCGTCGAACCGAATGTCGCATCCGGGGTAAACGTGAAAATATCCGTAAAGGCGCCAAGCGGGCTGGGCGTGACGTTGAAGCCACCCGTCCACAGATTGCCGGTGGTATTGGTCAGGTTGATGGTGTACGACGCCGCACTGGCGCTGCCGATGGCTGCCGCACCCAGTACCGCTGCTGCGATCAGTGATTTCAGTTTCATGGTTATCCCCGCGAAAAAACGATTAATGTTTCAAAAAAAACCGTACCGCGGAGCTAAGTTATCGCCTGAACATTTCATTGTCAATGAGCTATTTTTATATCATTATGCAAACTTAAATAGCTTATTTCTAACACACGGGCATGCCGTACATTTAGTTATAAAATTAAACATACAAATTGTTGATATTGCACAATAAATAGTTGGGAAATGTGTGATCTAAAAATCGTTATACAGGGATCTCATTTCTTTCCAGCAAGGGAAAGATCAGGGTCACGGCCAGGCCGCCGCCTTCGCGGTTGGCGAGGGTGATGCGCCCGCCATGGGCCTCGGCGATTTCGCGCGCCAGAGCCAGGCCCAGTCCCGTGCCGCTGCGCTTGGTGGAGTAGAACGGCACCAGCGCGTTTTCCAGCACGGCGCCGCTCATGCCCGGCCCGCGGTCGCGCACCTCGATGCGCACTTGCCCTTGCGCCTGGCTCACGTGCAGGCCGATATGCCGCGGCTGGGAGCCGGATTCGCGCGCATTCTTGAGCAGATTCAGCAGCGCCTGCTGCATTTGCGCCGCATCAAACACGGCCGCCTGGGCCGGTGGCTGGGCGTCGAGCGTGAAGGCCGCCTGCGCGGCCAGGCTGTCGAGAAACGGTTGCCACTCGCATGCGGCCAGGCGTGGTGCGGGCAGCTTGGCAAAGCGCGCGTAGCCGAGAATGAAGCTTTCCAGGTGGCGCGTGCGTTCCTCGATGGTGGCGAGGATTTGCGGCAGGCGCTCCGTCTGTCCGCGGCGTACCAGCTCGGCGCCCGAGTGGGCCAGCGAAGCCAGTGGCGCCAGCGAGTTGTTCAGCTCATGGCTGATGACGCGGATGACTTTTTTCCAGGTCTGCACTTCCTGGCGCCGCAGTTCCAGGGTCAGCTGGCGCAGCAGCAGCAGTTCATGCTTGCGGCCGTTCAAGCTGAAGCTGCGCCGCGCCAGGTGATACACCTCTTCCTGCTCGCCGTCGCCGCTGGTAAACAAGCCGTCGCTGGCGCGCGCCAGGGCCTCGGCCAGGGCCGGTGCCGCCTGTCGCACGATGTCGTCCAGGTGATGGCCTTCCAGCCGCCGTCCGTGGTGCAGCAGCTGGCGCGCGGCCAGGTTGGCGTAGACGATGGCGCTGCCCTCGGCCACCAGCAGCATGGCCACGGGCGTGTTCTGCACCATGGTGTCGAGCAGCAGCTCGCGCTGCACCAGGTCCAGGCGCTGCTTGCGCAGCACGTCGCCAAGCGCATTGTGGGTCGCCACCAGGTCGGCCAGTTCATCGTTTTGCGGCCAGCGCAGGCTGAAGGCGAAGTCGCCATCCTGGTAGCTGGCGACCGTGCCGGAGAGGGCGCGGAACAGCGACAGCATCGCTTGCAGCTGCGCGCGGATGGTGATGATGGCGATGGGCAGGATGCACAGCAGGGACAGCCCCAGCACCAGCCACGGCTGGCCTGGCAGGAAATGCGCGAGCAGCAGCGCGATGCCCATGCCCAGCACCAGCAGGGTGACGACCATCGCCGTCCAGCGGGTGAGCAAGGACAGGCGCATCGGCAGGGGGGCCTCGGGTGGCATCAGGCGCGCGCGATGCCCAGGCGTTCCATACGCCGGTACAGGGCCTGGCGCGACAGGCCCAGCTCCTGCGCCGCCTGCGCCACCACGCCGTGGGCGCGCGCGAGTGCCGCCACGACGCTGTCGCGGTCCGGTTCCGCAGCCGCCGCTTCCTGTGGTGCGCGTGGCGTTGCCGCCAGCGGCAAGCCCAGTTCCTGCGCCTGGATCACGGCACCGGGCGTCAGCAGGCTGGCGCGCTGCATGACGTTTTTCAGTTCGCGCACATTGCCGGGCCAGCCATGCGCCAGCAGGGCAGCTTCGGCTTGCGCGTGCAGTGTTTTGTCAGCGCCCAGGAAATGCCGCGCCAGCACCAGGATGTCGGCCGGGCGCTGGGCCAGCGCCGGCAGGCGCAGTTAGATCACGTTGAGGCGGTAAAACAGGTCTTCGCGGAAGGTGCCGGCGCGTATCATGGCCGGCAGGTCCGCATTGCTGGCGCTGATGACGCGCACTTTCACCTGCCGCTCGCGGTTCGAACCGAGGCGTTCGAAGCGGCCCGTCTCCAGCACGCGCAGCAGCTTCATTTGTCCGGCCAGCGGCAGATTGCCTATCTCGTCGAGAAACAGGGTGCCGCCGTCGGCCGCATCGAACTTGCCGTCGCGCGCGCGCGTGGAACCCGTGTAGGCGCCCGCTTCGGCGCCGAACAGTTCGGCCTCGATCAGGTCCACCGGCACGGCGCCGCAATTGAGCACCACGAAGGGGCCGCTGGCCACCTGGGAATTGGCTTGCACGATGGCGGCGATGCGTTCCTTGCCGCTGCCGTTCGGCCCGGAAATGAGCACCGGCACGTCGGCGCGCGCCACCTGGCAGGCCAGGTGCACGACGCGCTCCGTGGCCGCGTCTTGCCACACCATGCCGCGCAAGTCGAAGTCGTGTTCCAGCGCGTGGCGCTGATGCTGCTCGGCCAGCACGCGCTGGCGCAGGGCGCGGTTGGCCTGCCCCAGTTCCAGCAGGTTTTGCACGGAAGCGATCAGGCGCCGGTCATCCCATGGCTTGGCCAGGTAGTCGGCCGCGCCCGATTTGATCAGGTCGACGGCGGCGTCGAGCTGCGTCCACGCCGTCAGCAGGATCACCGGCAGGTCGGGATGGCGCGCGCGGATGGCGTGGAACAGCGCGCAGCCTTCCTCGCCCGAAGTGGTATCGGCCGTGAAGTTCATGTCCTGCAGCACCAGGTCGATGGGATGGCGCGCCAGCAGCGCCAGGCCTTCTTCCGGCGAGGCGGCGCGCAGCGCGTCGATCTCGTGCAGCGAGAACAGCACGTCGAGCGCGATGGCCACGGCGGCATTGTCGTCAATAATCAGTACGGTAGGCATGCGCGCAGCATAACATTCTCATGGTCGCCTGGGCAGCGGCAAATGCTCACGTGCTGCGCGTGGCCGTGGCCGGCGAAATGCTGGCCGCGCGCCAGGCCGGGCCATACACGGCGCCTAGTCCCAGCAGCCAGAAGACGAGCGCGCCGCCCAGCAGATAAGGCAGGGGCAGGCGCGCCATTTCCAGCTGGCTCACCAGCAGCTGGTTCAGCGCCAGGGCCAGCACGACGCCGGCCGCCACGCCCACGCTGGTGATCATGAAATTCTCCGCCAGGAAGTAGCGCAGGATGTCGACCTTGCGCGCGCCCAGTGCGCGCCGCACGCCGATCTGCTTGCGCCGCTGCGTCACCCACAGGCTGGCGATGCCGACGATGCCGCTGGCCGTCACCAGCAGCAGCAGGGTCGAGACGGTAATGAGCATCCAGGACAGGCCGCGGTCGGCCCGGTAGCGCGTCGTGCGGTGCTTTTCCAGTGTATCGGTGCGTACCAGCAGGCGCTCGCTGGTGGCAGTGCGGATGGCTTGTTCGGCCTCCCGCATCAGGCGGTCGCGCTGGCCAGGCTCGGCCCGCACGGCGTACAGCAGCGAGTCGCGCGAACCCGTCAGGCGCGCCGGCAGGATCAGCGAATGCTCGCCCTGGGCACTGGCCTGGCCTACTTGCGTCTGCAGCCGCTCCACCACGCCGATCACGCGCATCTCGTCGTCATCGTCGCCGGTGCCGTTGAGCAGGGTCTTGCCGACAAAGCTGCTCTCGCCAGGCCAGATCTTTTGCGCCGCGGCGAGCGTCACAATGACCACCTTGGGAAAAATTTCATCCACGCTTTCATCGATTTCCGGCACCTCGTCGGGATGGAAATCGCGGCCTTCCACCAGCTTCAATCCGTATGTCTTGACCAGCGAATCGGGCGTGAAATACATCGACGTGGTGGCGCTGGCCGTGGCCTGTCCGCGCTTGGCGGAGACATTGGTGCTGCTGCCGGAGCGCGACAGCACCGCCTGCGAGGTTTGCGCCACGGAGAGCACGCCGGGCAAGCCGCGCAGCAAGGCGGCCTGGCGCTTCTGATCGGCCAGCTGGCGTTGGTGGCCGCCTTTGTCCATGCTCTGGATGCTGACATAAAAGATGTCGTTTTCGGCGGCCACGCCGGTGGGGCGGGCGGCGATGGCCTGGCGCAGGTTAACGATATGCAAGGCATTGGCCAGGATGGCCAGACTGATGGCAACTTGCACGGCGACGAGTACGGCGCCGGTTTTGCTGCGCATCAGTGCCGACAGGATGGGGCGGATTTCCATGTTGAACCTCATTGCGGTACGGTGAATGTCATTGGGACTTGAGCTGCATCGCCGGCGTCACCTGGCAGGCGCGCCAGGTGGGCAGCAGGCCCGCCAGCAAGGCGGCCGCCACGGAGACGGCAAACGTCAGCAGCAGCATCGGCACATCCATGTGCGCCACGGTGCCCAGCTCGCTCGATTGGGCGCTCACGATGGCCAGCGCGGCATACGCCAGCAACAGGCCCAGTACGCCGCCGGCCAGGCCGATGACGCCCGTCTCGATGAGGAACTGGCGGAAGATGTCGCGCCGCGTGGCGCCCAGCGCACGGCGGATTCCCACTTCGCTGGCGCGCACGGAAAACTTCGCCAGCAGCAGGCCGATGGTATTGACCAGGCATAGCAGCAGGAAGCCGAACGCCAGCCAGGCTGCCAGCTTGTTGTCGTTGTCGACCACGTTCAGGAAAGCCATCCATTCCTTGACGTTGTACAGCGCATTGGGCGCGTGGCGCGGCATGCGTCCCAGCTTGCGCTGCTCTGCCGCATAGCTGTCGAGATATGCCTGCAGCTCGCCGCGCTGGCCGGCGCTGTCCATTTCGAACCAGAACTGCAGCCAGGTGCAGTCCGACGCCAGGGTGCCCTGAAAGCCGGGACCCCGTTCGACGCCGCTGCAAGCCATGCCGCCGTCATGCCGCGTTTCATGGCGGATGGCGCTGGCGAACGGGATGTAGAATTCATCTTCCGGACCAAAGGCGCCCTTGCTGCCGATGATGCGGTGGATGCGCGGCACGGGATCCCAGTGATCGAGCATGCCGCTGACCAGATACGGCCGTCCCAGCACCATCACGCGCTGCCCCACGGGGTTGATCGTTCCCAGCAGTTTTTCCGCCAGGGCGCGGCTCAGGACGATGACGTCGGCGCCGCTGGCATCGTCGGCGTCGCTCCATGGCTGGCCATGCAGGAAGGGGACGTCGAACATGGCGAAAAAGTCGCGCGTGGGGGCCAGGCCCTGGGCCTGGAAGGCGCCGATATCCGTGCGCGCCGGCTCGACCGGGCCGGCCACGCCGTACATGACGGTACGGCGCACACCCATCTTGCTGGCCATGAAATTTTGCGCGTCGATGTAGGCCAGCTGCGACTGGCCGAAGCTGGGCTTTTCGCCCGGCACATAGCTTTTCAGGGGGACGACGTCGATCATCGGCACGAACAGGCGGTCGCTCTTGTGCGGCAGCGGATCGCCCGACATGGCGTGCAGGATGGTGACGGTGGCCACGCTGGCGGCCACGCCGACGGCCAGGGTCAGCACCATCAGCGCCGTCAGGGCGGGATTGCGGCGCAGGTTGCGCAGGCCCAGCTTGAAATAGTATTGGAACATGGCGGCGTCCTCAGGCTGTCGCGTGCTGCGGCTGGGCCGATAGCGTGGCGCCATGCTGCACCAGGTCCGACACCTGGCCGTCGATGATGTGCACGTTGCGCTGGCTGCGCAGCGCCAGTTCCGGGTCATGCGTGACCATCAGGATGGTGGTGCCTTGCGCATTGATGTCTTCCAGCAGCTCCATCACGCCGCGCGCCATCTGCGTGTCCAGATTGCCCGTCGGTTCATCGGCCAGCAGCAGTTTGGGCGAGCCGGCCAGCGCGCGCGCGATCGCCACGCGCTGCTGCTGGCCGCCCGACAGTTCGGCCGGATAGTGTTTCATGCGCGACGCCAGGCCTACCTTGGCCAGCGCATCCTCGATGCGTTCGCGCCGTTCGGCGCTGTTGAAGCCACGGTAGCGCAGCGGCACGTCGACGTTGTCGAACAGCGACAGGTCGGGGATCAGGTTGAAACCCTGGAAGATGAAGCCCAGTTTTTCATTGCGCAGGCGCGAGCGCGCATTGTCGTTCATGCCTTTTACGTTCACGCCGTCGAGGATGTATTCGCCATCGGTGAATTCCTCCAGCAGGCCGGCGATGTTCAGGAAGCTCGTCTTGCCGGAACCGGAAGGGCCCGTGACGGTGACGAATTCGCCCTGTTTGACGTGGATCTCGAAGCCGCGCAGCGCGTGCGTCTCGATCATGTGGGTGCGGTAGATTTTGCTCAGGTTTTGCATGCGCAGCATGGAAGCCTCCGGTGTGGGTGAGATGTCTGGTTAATTGAGCGAGACGCGGGCCGCGTTCTCGAATGCTTCCGTGCCGGCGACCACCACCTTGTCGCCCAGTTTCAGGCCGCCGAGGATTTCCACGGCCGCGACGCTGGTGGCGCCCAGCTTGATGGGCGTGCGAATGGCGACGCCATCGCGCACGACGTAGGCGTAGCGGCCGCCTTCGGCCTCGACAAACGAGCCGCGCACCAGCATCAGCACATTCGGCCGCTCGTCGATCAGCAGGCGCGCCGTGACGCGCTGGTTCTGGCGCAGGCCGGCCGGCTGTTCGCCGTTGAAGCGCACGCGCGCCAGCACCTGGTTTTTGACCACTTCGGGCGACAGCGCCGAAAGTTTGCCCGTCGCCCTGATGGCCCCCGTTTCAATTTCCGCGCTCATGCCCAGGCCAATGTCGGCCACATACGTTTCCGGCACTTCCAGCTCCACTTCCAGCTGCGACAGGTCGACCAGGGTCATCAGCGCCGTGTTGGCTTGCACCACGCTGCGGTTGGCCACCGACAGGGTGCCGATGAAGCCGTTGACGGGCGCGCGCACGGTCAGCTCGTCGACGCGGCGCTGGGCGTTGTCGCGCACGAGGCGCTGGCGCTCCAGTTCATTGGCCTTGGTTTTGAGCGCCAGGGTCACGTCCTCGCTTTCCAGGCCCGCCGCCTGCGAGGCATGCTTGCTGCGGATCTCGGCGGAATTCAGGGCGTCTTTCGCCTTTTGATAGTCGATCTTGGCGATGATGCCCACCTGCGCCACGCTTTCGTAGCGCTCCAGCGTGCGCTGCGCGGACAGGCGTTCGATTTCCGCCGTATCCGCTTCGCGGCGCGCCAGCAGTTTCTGTTTCTTGGCCAGGATCTGCTGGCGCGCCACTTCCGCTTCCAGCTGCTGCACGCTGGACTGCTCGCGTTTCAGCGCGTCCGACAGGTCGGGCGATTCCAGCACGGCGAGGATGTCCCCTTTCCTGACCGTGTCGCCCGCCTTGGCCTTCAGGGTCACGGTGGCCACCGTGGTCGAGTACAGGGTGGGGCTGATGGCGGCCACCACGCGGCCGTTCACGGCGGCGTCGCGGATCAGGGTGCCGCGCGTGACCTCGGCGATGCGCAGGCGGCTGGCGTTGACGGAATGTTCGCTGTTGCGCCAGCCGGCAAACACGGCAACGGCGGCGCCGACGACGATGACAGCGCCGGCCAGCAGCAGCGCGCGTTGCTTGTGGCGCTGGCCCGGCGGGGCGGACAGCACGGCGTCTTGGGAGGAGGTATCGCGGATCATGGTGGACGTTTGGTGGACAATGGCATTGTCAATGCACGATCCGTGCCAATGCCCAAGTGCTTGATTTTCAAGGAAAAGAAGAGGAGTGTCCGCTTGTCCGCCGTGTCCGCCCCGTCCGCCGGCTGTCCGCGCGCGCCCTGCGGACAGGGAGGATGCGCAGGGATCTTGATAATCTGGCAATCGTCCTGATCTGTTGCTCGCAGTGATGGCGCGCGGCGCCATGCTGTTTTCTCATTGGAGCATGATGCCGTCCTCGCCCTCCCAGATTGCCCGCCTGCGCCACTGGCTGCGCCAGTTCGCCAGCCTGCCCGAACCGGCCGAACTGGACTATCCATTTTCCCGCAGCGACATCGCCCTGCTGCAGCAGTTCGAGGGCCGCCCGGCGCAGCTCGATGGCCAGACCTGGGATGAAATGCTGCTCGATGATTACCACGTACAACTGGCTGCGCAGGCCAGCATTCTTGGCCAGCAGCGCCTGCATCAGCGCCTGATGAGCGGCACGGCAAGCACCGCATCGCGCGCGCGCATCGCGGCCCTGCTGGCCGCGCCGGCACAGCAGGCCGTGCTGGAGCAAGCCATGCTGCCGCTGCGCACGGCCGACATGGAGGTGGCGGCGCTGCTGTGCGGCGCGGCACCGGCGGCGGCGCCATGGTGGAGCCGCTGGCTGCTGCTGCCGACCCTGGTGCTGCTGGTGGCGCTGCTGGCGGCATGGCTGGTCGCGCCGCTGGCATGGGCTGTCGTGGTGCCTGTCTGGCTCTTCCTGATGGCGCTGCAGATGCGCTTTCATGACCGCTGCAAGCCGTGGGAACGCTGCGTGTACACCTTGCAGCGGATATTGCTGGTGCATGGCCGCCTGGGCGTGCTGGCGTCGCCATTCACGGTGCAGCTGCGCGAGGGCGCGCGGGCCGCGGGCGTGATCAACCGCCAGATCACGCCGCTGCGCTGGATCAAGATGATTCCCCTGCTGAGCGAATATGATGACTGGCTCATGCTGGGCAATGTCCGCCGTTACTTCCACAGCCTGCGCGTGGTGCGGCGCGAACGTGATTTCCTGCGCCAGAGTTTCCTGCTGCTGGCCGACCTGGAGGCGGACCTGGCCCTGGCGCGCCACGTGCGCGAACGCGCGCAATTTTGCTGGGCGCAGGACGCCGCTGCGCGGCACTGGTCGCTCGACGCGATGGTGCATCCGCTGCTGGACGGCGCCATGCCGCTGTCCTTGCGGCTCGATGGCCGCGGCGTCTTCATCTCGGGGCAGAATGCCATCGGCAAGAGTACCTTGCTGCGCGGCGTCGGCCTCAACCTGATCAGCGCGCGCGCCTTCGGCTTTTGCTATGCGCAGGCGGCCAGCGTGCCCATGCTGCCCCTGTATTCGAGCATGCAGAATGAAGATTCGCTCGATGGCGGCGAAAGCCTGTATATCGCCGAACTGCGGCGCGCGCGCGAACTGCTGGCGCTGGCCGAGGACGGCGCGCCGGCGCTGTTCCTGATCGACGAGATCTTCCGCGGCACGAACCACCTCGAATCGGTGGCGGCGGCGGCCGCCGTGCTGCATACGCTGGCGGCGCGCCACGCCGTCATCGTCTCGTCGCACAACCTGGTGCTGGGTCCCTTGCTGGAAGACTGCCTGGCGCCGTGGTGCGTGCAGCGCGACGCGCACGGCGCGCTGCTGCTGGCGCCCGGCGTGCTGCAGGCCACCAACGGCATCGCCCTGCTGGCGCAGCGGGGCTTTGGCGGCGCCATCGAAAGCAAGGCGGGACAGGTCTTCGACTGGCTCAGCACGCACATGGCGCAGCCGGCCGATTGCGCGGGGGTGCTGCAGCGGGCCTGATGGCCGCGCTGATTTATCCGCCGCTTATTTGTCCTGCTTTTCCGGCGTGCTCTTGTCGATCACTTCGCGGCAGTCGCCGCGGATGATGGCGTTGTCGTAGTTGGTCCAGCCGTAGCTGTCGACGTAGCGCTTGTGCTGCTTGAAGCGGGGGCTGGCGATGCTCCATTCGGGCTGTTCGCCGGCGAAGCGGATGTCGCCCAGGTCGAGCAGGGTGTGGAACATGTTTTCCGTCGACAGCCGCGCCTTCTGGTGGCGCTGCAGCTGCGTCACCTTGTCCGGGTAGCGCTGCTGGAATTGCGGCGAATACCAGACGAAGGCGGGCACGTGGAACTCGAACTGCGTGTTATGCCCGTGGAACGCCAGGCGGCAGGTGCCGTCATACAGGGTCTGGCCATGGTCGGCCACGTAGACGAGCGAGCTGCGCAAGGCCATGCGCTGGCCGTCGTCCTTCAAGATGCCGATCACGTTCGACAGGAACCAGTCCGTGTACAGGATGGAGCTGTCGTAGCTGTTGTTCAGCTGCGGCTTGATGGCCGTATCCGTGTAGACGGGCTTGTCGACGCCGAACAGCGACGGCTGCCACTTGTCGAACGCTTTCGGATAGCGCTGGCTGTAGTTCCAGTGGCTGCCCAGGGTATGCAGCACGATGAGTTTTTTCGGCGCCGGGTCGGCCAGCGCGTTTTTCAGCGGGTCGAACAGGATCTGGTCGAAGTTCGAGTTGTTGGTAAAGCCGCCCAGGTTCAGGAACTGCACCACGTCCGCTTCCTTGGCGAAGACGGAGACGGGCGTGTCGAACTGGCCGAACGAGATCTGGTTCGACAGCCAGTATGTCTTGAAGCCCGCTTCCTTGTAGGCCGTCAGGAAGGATTTTTCCGAGAAACCATCCTTCAGGCTTTGCGTGGCCGGCTTGCGCGAGATGATGACGGGCACGGACAGGCGCGTGGCGGAGACGGCCGTGATGACGTCGGCCAGCGGCACCAGGTTGCTTTCCTGCTTCAGCAGGGGATTGGTGTCGCGTTCATAGCCGTTCAAGCTCCAGCGGTCGTAGCGCGACGATTCACCGATCACCATCACCACCACTTCCGGCTGGGTATCGGGATGTTGCTGGTGCGCGCCGAACCGGAAGCTGCTGCTTTTCTCGCCCAGTTCGGCCAGGTAGCGACGTTCCTTGTAAAAGTCCAGGCCGCGCGCCATCAGGCCGAAGGGCCAGGAATTGCTGATGGTGTCGAAGGTGTAGGGCAGGCGCGCCCAATGGGGCAGGCTGGGCCAGCCCAGGCCCGTCTCGTCGGCGCCGGCGATGCTGGCATTTTCCGGCTTGCTGCTTTCCTCGTCTTCCGCCGCCGTTTCCTCGTCGGCCGCACTGGCGTCGCCGAAGCCGGACGCCTGCGCCTTGCCGCTGGCCAGCGGCGGGCTGGCCTTGGCGGACGCGGCGGCGCTGTGCAGGACCTTGGCGTCGAAACCGAATTCATAGCCATAGCCCCAGAAAGCGCCCAGCACGAGCAGCAGCGCGAAGGCGGCCGGGCGCGTTTTGCCGCGCCAGTCGAGGTCGCGCGTGCGCGTGGCCGCATACCAGCTGAGGACGCACCAGGCGATGACGCCCAGCATGACGGCGCCCATCAGCCAGACCTTTTGCCCGAGAAACTCCATCGCTTCCTTGGGACTGGTTTCGACGATGATGCCCAGATGGTGCGTGGAAATGCCCTGGCCGTAAAAGATGAACAGGTAGAGTTCCGTCGGCAGGGCGAGGAAGGCGGGCACCAGCAGCCAGTGGAAATACGCGGGGCGCTTGAAGACGCTCCAGACGGCCAGCCAGGCCAGCACTTCGAACGTCAGCATCTGCCATGGATGCTCGAGCGGCCGCCCCAGCAGCGCCGGGATGAAGGGCACGGCCGTCAGCAGGGCATAGGTCAGCAGCAGGAACAGATTGGCGGGGCGAAGCAAGGAGCGCATAGAGGAGGGCAGCGAAAAATGTCCGCTATTATCATTCCTTTTGTCATCTTGTGGTCATACAAGCGCAGCGCCGGCGGCAACTTGCCCACAGGGAAAGAGTTTCAAATCGGCAAGCAGACGGCGCCTGTGTCGGCGGGAAAAATTAGCCAAAATGCCACAAAAATGGCGGATTTTTGCCTTTTTTTATAGCAAAAAGCCGTAAACTGATTGACCCCCTGTAACACAAGGTCTAAACTAGCGAGTTCTCGATTTTATTCTGCACATCGTTTACGTGTTACTTGGTATTTCTTGGCCGCTCCGTATCGAGTGGCTGCGGGTGCCTCCGGTGCGCAGCAGATAAAAGCGGGACGAGGTTTTAGTCGCCGGGCATCTTGCCCGGGTTATTAATCGTAGTTTTTTGTTGGATTTATAACGATGCCAACCATCAATCAATTGATTCGCAATCCACGCGTCGCTTTGACCGTGAAGAGCAAATCGCCGGCGCTGGAAAACAGCCCGCAAAAGCGTGGCGTCTGCACACGTGTTTACACCACGACTCCAAAGAAGCCTAACTCGGCTCTGCGTAAAGTCGCTAAAGTTCGCCTGACCAATGGTTTCGAAGTCATTTCGTACATTGGCGGTGAAGGCCATAACCTGCAAGAGCATAGTGTTGTGCTGTTGCGCGGCGGCCGCGTCAAGGATTTGCCGGGTGTGCGTTACCACATGGTTCGCGGTGCTCTGGATACCCAAGGCGTTAAAGACCGTAAGCAATCGCGTTCGAAGTACGGTACCAAGCGCGCTAAAGCAGGCAAGAAGTAATAAGTTGTACGCAGCAAACCCAAGTTTCGCTCAGTGGCAACTAGCTAAGTGAATGTAGTCGACCGCATCTGGTCGAGTAAGTGGAGGACTATGATGGTCGTCCGCGAGTGTGCGAAGAACGCGCGCTCAACTGAAGATTGAAAGGAATTGATATGCCACGTCGTCGTGAAGTACCCAAGCGCGAAATTTTGCCAGATCCAAAATTCGGCAACACTGATGTCGCTAAATTTGTAAACGTGCTGATGCTGTCCGGTAAGAAATCGGTTGCAGAAAACATCATCTACGGTGCTTTCGAGCACATCGCAGCAAAATCGGGCAAAGATCCGCTCGAAGTTTTTGCTACCGCAATCAACAACGCCAAGCCGTTGGTTGAGGTGAAATCCCGTCGCGTCGGTGGTGCAAACTACCAGGTGCCGGTCGAAGTTCGCCCAGTCCGTCGTATGGCGCTGTCCATGCGTTGGTTGCGTGAAGCTGCTAACAAGCGCAGCGAAAAATCGATGCCACAACGCCTCGGCGGTGAGCTGATGGAAGCGGCTGAAAGCCGCGGCGGCGCGATGAAAAAACGCGACGAAGTCCATCGTATGGCTGAAGCGAACAAAGCGTTCTCGCATTTCCGCTTCTAATATAAAGCCAGCTACCGCAAGGCGGCTGTCAAGCATCTGTTGTTCGAGGCCGGGCTCATTTTTGCAAAAAAATGCTGCTCGGTTTTGTCCATTCATTTAGGATTAATTATGGCCCGCAAGACCCCCATTGAGCGCTATCGCAATATCGGTATCTCCGCTCACATCGATGCAGGTAAGACGACCACGACCGAGCGCGTCCTGTTCTACACCGGCGTGAACCACAAGCTGGGCGAAGTTCATGATGGCGCTGCCACCACCGACTGGATGGCACAGGAGCAAGAGCGCGGCATCACGATTACCTCGGCTGCTGTTACGTGCTTCTGGAAAGGCATGGCTAACAACTTCCCAGCGCATCACATCAACATCATCGACACCCCGGGCCACGTTGACTTCACCATTGAAGTTGAACGCTCGATGCGCGTGTTGGATGGCGCCTGCATGGTTTACTGTGCAGTCGGCGGCGTGCAGCCACAATCGGAAACGGTATGGCGTCAGGCTAACAAATACAAAGTGCCACGTCTGGCTTTCGTGAACAAGATGGACCGTACCGGCGCCAACTTCTTCAAGGTCTACGATCAGATGCGTTCGCGTCTGAAAGCCAACCCGGTGCCTATCCAGATGCCTATCGGCGCTGAAGACGTCTTCACCGGTGTTATCGATCTGGTCAAGATGAAGGCCGTCATTTGGGACGACGCTTCGCAAGGCATGAAGTTCGAATACGAAGAGATTCCTGCACACCTGGCCGCTGATGCTGCCAAGTGGCGCGAGAACATGGTTGAAGCCGCTGCTGAAGCGTCGGAAGACCTGATGAACAAGTACCTGGAAGAAGGCGACCTGTCGGAAGCCGAGATCAAGGCTGCTCTGCGTCAACGTACCATCGCCAGCGAAATCGTTCCAATGCTGTGCGGTACCGCCTTTAAAAACAAGGGCGTACAAGCCATGTTGGACGCGGTCATCGAGTACCTGCCATCGCCAATCGACATTCCACCTGTCCCAGGTCTGGACGAGGACGAGCAGCCAGTTGAGCGCGCTGCTGACGACAACGAGAAATTCTCGGCATTGGCGTTCAAGATCGCAACCGATCCGTTCGTAGGTCAGCTGTGCTTCATCCGTTGCTACTCGGGTACCCTGAATTCGGGCGACTCGGTGTTGAACTCCGTGAAGCAGAAGAAAGAGCGTATCGGCCGTATCGTGCAGATGCAAGCGAACGAACGCGAAGAAATCAAGGAAATGCGCGCTGGCGACATCGCCGCCGTTGTGGGTCTGAAAGACACCACCACTGGCGATACGCTTTGCGACGACAAGGCAAGCGTGGTTCTGGAGCGCATGGTCTTCCCTGAGCCAGTGATTTCGCAAGCGGTTGAGCCAAAAACCAAGGCCGACCAGGAAAAAATGGGCTTGGCGCTGAACCGTCTGGCAGCAGAAGATCCATCGTTCCGCGTGCGTACCGATGAAGAATCGGGCCAGACCATCATCGCCGGTATGGGCGAGTTGCATCTGGACATCATCGTTGACCGCATGAAGCGCGAATTCAACGTTGAAGCCACCGTCGGCAAGCCACAAGTGGCTTACCGCGAAACGATCCGTAAAGTGTGCGAAGAGTCGGAAGGCAAATTCGTCAAGCAATCGGGTGGTCGTGGTCAATACGGTCACGTGGTTCTGAAGATCGAACCGCAAGAACCAGGCAAGGGCTTTGAATTCGTTGACGCGATCAAGGGCGGTACCGTTCCTCGCGAATACATCCCTGCAGTTGAAAAAGGTGTGCGCGACACGCTGACTTCGGGCGTGATGGCTGGCTACCCAGTCGTTGACGTGAAAGTCACGCTGTTCTTCGGTTCGTACCATGATGTTGACTCGAACGAAAATGCATTCCGCATGGCCGCTTCGATGGCATTCAAAGATGGCTGCCGCAAAGCATCGCCAGTCATCCTGGAGCCGATGATGGCCGTGGAAGTGGAAACGCCGGAAGACTACGCCGGTACCGTGATGGGCGATCTGTCGTCGCGTCGCGGTATGGTGCAAGGCATGGATGAAATTGCTGGCGGTGGCGGCAAGATCATCAAGGCCGAAGTGCCTCTGTCGGAAATGTTCGGCTACGCTACGTCGTTGCGTTCGTCGACCCAAGGTCGTGCGACTTACACGATGGAATTCAAGCACTATGCTGAAGCACCTAAGCATGTGACTGAAGCAATCGTAAGCTCGAAAGCTAAGTAATAGAAGTTCCGGGCCGGCTTTCACGAGAATGCCGGTCCCTACATTTAAATCATTGTTCTAAGGAAGAATAAAATGGCAAAAGGTAAATTCGAACGGACCAAGCCGCACGTCAACGTCGGCACCA
>CAUSDR010000012.1:0-34299 GCA_963530105.1 uncultured Janthinobacterium sp. | reverse complement strand
CATATATTCAGTGATATCCATGCTCGTATCGGCTTCCCTATTTATAAAAAACTAGCCCCTGGCGATTTTCAGGCCCAGCTGCAGCATGGCATCCCAGGCATCGCCCGCGTAGCCCTTGGCGCGCAAGCCCTTGATCATCTTGTCCACCTGCGCCGCCTGCTGCAGCGCCGCTTCCAGCACGGGCAGCGAAATGCGCCGCAGGGCCGGTTCCATCATGCGTTCGCGCGGACCCCAGATGCGGTACTCCTTCAGCAACGCCCCCAGCGGACGCCCCTGCGCCATGCCAGCCTTCAATTTTAACAGCGTGCGGATTTCCTCGGAGACGGCCCATAGCACCAGCGGCAGCGCCTCGCCCTCGCCTTTGAGGCCTTCGAGCATGCGCACCAGGCGCGCCGGATCGCCGGCCAGCATGGCTTCGGACAATTTGAAGACATCGTAGCGGGCCACGTTCAGCACCGCATCCTGCACTTGTTCGTACGTCAGCTTGCCCGCTGCATGCAGCAAGCCGAGTTTCTGGATTTCCTGGTGCGCCGCCAGCAGATTGCCTTCCACCCGCTCGGCGATGAAGTCGATGCTGGCGCGCTCGGCGCTCTGGCCCTGCGCCGCCAGGCGCTGGCTGATCCAGGCGGGCAGCTGCGCCCGTTCCACGTTCGGAATCTCGATATACACGGCCGCCTGCTGCAGGCTGGCGACCCAGGCCGCTTTTTGCGTGGCCCAGTCCAGCTTGGGCAGCGTAATCAGCGTGAGATTATCGGGACTGAGATTTTTCGCATAGCTTTGCAGCGCAGCGCCGCCATCCTTGCCCGGCTTGCCGGTGGGGATGCGCAGCTCGATCAGCTTTTTATCGCCGAACAGCGACAGTTCCTGGTTCGCCGCCAGCAGTTCGCCCCACTTGAAGCTGCGCTCCACCGTCAGCACGTCGCGCTCGGAATAGCCTTGCGCACGCGCCGCGCGGCGGATCTTGTCGGCCGCTTCCAGCGCCAGCAGGTGTTCATCGCTGGTGATCACATACAGCTGCGCCAGCGGCTTGGCCACATGTCCGTCGAGCGCATCTATCCGCAATTGCATGGCGTCCCCGTTACTGCTGCGGGGCAGGTGCGACCGGCGTCACGGGTGCCACAGGCGCCACCGACATGGCCGGCAGCACCGGCTTGATGGCCGCCAGGCGGCGCATGATCTGCTGCACCAGGTCATTGCGCATGTCGCGGTACAGCGCCGCTTCTTCCGATTCCTTGGCCAGCACCTGGGCATCGTTGAACGTGATCGGACGATTCAGGCTGATGGTGGTCGGCGCCAGCAACTGGTTGCCTGCCTTGTCCAGCACGCGGAAAGTGATCGCATACCCGAGCTGGTATTCGCTCACGCGGCCGCTGCTGTTCAGGGTCAGGATGGTCTTGGTACGGTTCCTCTCCGGATCGCTGAGCACCTCCAGCACAGCGTCGGCGCCATTCTTGGTGTCGACCACTTCCGTACTGCCGATGGCGCGGATATAGCGTTTCAAGTCAATCGCCAGCGGCGACGAGTCGGGCAAGCCGATGTACATCGTCGCGAACGGCAGCATGAAACTGCCGTTCGAGCCGCGCAAGTGAAAGCCGCAGGCCGACAGCAGGACGGTCAGGCCCAGCGCCAGCACTGCGCGGCGGCCCAACAGCGATACGGAAGAGGAAGTCGTCATGATTACACCACGATGCTGATTAACTTGCCTGGCACGACGATGATCTTCTTCGGCGTGGTCTCGACGTACTTCTGCACACTTTCGCACGCCAGCGCGGCCGCTTCGATGCTGGCCTTGTCCGCATCCTTGGCCACCGTGATCGAGCCGCGCAGCTTGCCGTTCACCTGAATCATCATCTCGATCTCGGACTGCTCCAGCGCGGCCGGATCGACTTGCGGCCAGGCGGCGTTGAGCAGATCGCCATGCACGCCCGCGTAGCCCAGCTCTTCCCACAAGACGTGGGTGATGTGCGGGGCGACAGGGTTGAGCAGGCGCAGGAAGATGGAGAAGCCTTCGGCGATCAGCGCCTTCGACTGCGCACTGTCATCCAGCTTGGCCGATTCCAGCGTGTTGAGCATTTTCATGCAGGCCGATACCACGGTGTTGTACTGGATGCGCTTCAAGTCGTAATCGGCTTGCTGCAGCAGCTTGTGCAATTCGCGGCGCAGGTTTTTCTGCGCGTCGCCCGTCGCCGGTGCGGCGCCGCCAGCCAGTGCCGCCTGGATCGTCGCCGACTGGGCGTAGCCGAAGTTCCACACGCGGCGCAGGAAGCGGTTCGCGCCTTCGACGCCGCTGCCCGACCACTCCAGCGTCTGTTCCGGCGGCGAAGCGAACATGGTGAACAAACGGGCCGTGTCGGCGCCGTATTGCTCGATCTGCGCTTGCGGGTCGATGCCGTTGTTTTTCGACTTCGACATTTTTTCCGTGCCGCCGATTTCCACCGGCTGGCCGTCGGCCACCAGGATGGCGGACTGCGGACGGCCCTTGTCATCGAGCGACAGGCGCACGTCGTCCGGGTTGAACCAGGTGGTCTTGCCCGCCGCATCCTTGCGGAAGTAGGTTTCGTTCAGCACCATGCCCTGCGTCAGCAGATTGACGAACGGTTCGTCGAACTTGACCAGGCCAAAGTCGCGCATGATCTTGGTCCAGAAGCGCGCGTACAGCAAGTGCATGACGGCGTGTTCGATGCCGCCGATGTACTGGTCCATCGGCATCCAGTAATCATTGCGTTCATCGACCATGGCGTCGTTCGAGCCTGGCGAGGTATAGCGCATGTAGTACCACGACGAATCGACGAAGGTATCCATGGTGTCCGTCTCGCGGCGCGCCGGCTTGCCGCACTGCGGGCAGTCGCACTTGAGGAAGGCTTCGTATTTGTTCAGCGGGTTGCCCGTGCCGTCCGGCACGCAGTCTTCCGGCAGCACCACCGGCAAGTCTTTTTCCGGCACCGGCACCACGCCGCAATCGGCGCAATGGATCATCGGGATCGGCGTGCCCCAGTAGCGCTGGCGCGAAATACCCCAGTCGCGCAGGCGGAACGTGGTTTTTTTCTCGCCCAGGCCCAGCTCGGCCAGGTCGGCGGCCACCGCATCGACGGCGGAGGCGAAATGCAAGCCGTCGTATTTGCCGGAAGCGACGCAGACGCCATCCTTGCTGCCATACGATTCCTGCCAGGCGTCGGTCGAGAATTCCTGGCCCTTTACCTCGATGACCTGCTTGATCGGCAGATTGTATTTCTTGGCGAAGCCGAAATCGCGCTCGTCGTGCGCCGGCACGCCCATCACGGCGCCATCGCCGTAGGTGATCAGCACGTAGTTGCCGACCCAGACTTCCACTTGCGCGCCCGTCAGCGGATGGGTGACGAACAGGCCCGTCGGCATGCCCTTCTTCTCCATCGTCGCCATGTCCGCTTCGATCACGGAACCGAGCTTGCATTCGGCGTTGAAGGCGGCCAGTGCAGGATTCGTTTGCGCGGCGTGGATGGCCAGCGGGTGCTCGGCGGCCACGGCGCAGAAGGTCACGCCCATGACGGTGTCCGGACGCGTGGTAAACACATACAGCTTGCCGTCGCCGATCAGGGCGCCGCTGGCGTCCGCGATCGTGTGCGGGAAGGCGAAGCGCACGCCCGTCGACTTGCCGATCCAGTTGGTCTGCATGGTGCGCACGCGCTCGGGCCAGCCCGGCAGCTTGTCATCCACGTAGGCCAGCAGCTCTTCCGCGTAATCGGTGATGCGCGCGTAGTACATGGGGATTTCGCGCTTTTCAATCAGCGCGCCCGAACGCCAGCCCTTGCCATCGACGACTTGCTCGTTGGCCAGCACGGTCTGGTCGATCGGATCCCAGTTCACGGTACCGGTCTTCTTGTAGATGATGCCTTTTTCCAGCATCTTGAGGAACATCCACTGGTTCCATTTGTAGTATTCGGGCTTGCAGGCGGTCATTTCACGCGACCAGTCGATGGCCAGGCCCATCGACTCCATCTGCTGCTTCATGTGGGCGATGTTCGAGTACGTCCATTGCGCAGGCGGCACGTTGTTGGCCATGGCCGCGTTTTCCGCCGGCATGCCGAACGCATCCCAGCCCATCGGCATGAGCACGTTGTAGCCGTTCATGCGCAGGTAGCGGTACATCACATCATTGATCGTATAGTTGCGTACGTGACCCATGTGCAGCTTGCCCGAAGGGTAAGGTAGCATCGAGCAAGCGAAATACTTGCCTTTAGGGAAACGTGGGTCGTGTTCGACGGCTTTATAGGCGTCGATCGCCTTCCAATAGGATTGGGCGGATTGTTCGACGTCGGCGGGACTATATTTATCTTGCATGATTGGATGTGCGACCAGCGTGGCCCGGCCAAAAGTGAATATGAACCGAGCATTATACTGGTTGTCGCCGCCCGATAGCGCGGCGCGCTGGCGGCCCGGGCTGGCATATTTTTACCGGCCTGGAAATCTCCGCTGGAATGCTGTGTAAGATAGGCGCAATCTTATTCCTTGCACCAAGCCGCGCCATGATCGTCTACCAGGAAATCGCGCCCATTCCCGCCCTGCGGCCCTGGCTGGACTGCGTCTGGACTTGCCGCGTGCACACGGGCGCCACGCCCCTCACGCACCAGGTCTTGCCCGACAATTGCATCGACATTTTGTGCCAGGATCAGCAGGACGCCAGCTTTGCCGTCGGCATGATGACGGCGCCGATCGCCGTCGTCAGCCACGGCCTGGTGCAGACGGTGGCGGCGCGCTTCAAGCCCGGCGCGGCGGCGCGCTTCTTCCAGCTGCCGCTGTGCGAACTCAACGATGGCCGCACGGACTTGCAGCAGCTGTGGGGCCGCGAGCTGGCCGCGCGCCTGGGTGACGCACTGTGGAGCGAACCCCTGTCCGATGCGCAAAGAATAGCTATCTTACAAGATTACCTGCTGCTGCGCCTGCGCGCCGGACCGCCGCTGCGCGCACCCGGCGTGGCCCAGCACGCCATCGCGGCCATCGAAAGCGCCCATGGCCTGCTGCGTGTCGACGGGCTGGCGCGGCAACTGGGCGTGTCGCGCCAGCACCTGGCGCTGCAATTTCGCCAGCAGGTGGGCATCTCGCCGAAACTGTTCGCGCGCATCTGCCGTTTCCGCGCCGCCAGCCATGGCTTGAAACACCTGGCGGGACAGCCGGACTGGGCGCAACTGGCCTTGCAATATGGCTATTTCGACCAATCGCACCTGATCCACGACTTCCAGGATTTCGCCCGCAGCTCACCCGATGCCTGGCTGGCGGGCCGGCATAATTGACGCCACCTTCCATTTTTACAATCGGGCGGCGCGCGCCGGTGGCATGATGGCGCCATGCAGTTCAACCAACAGGAGCACAACATGATCAAGGGTTTGCGTACCGTCACCTATCCCGTCCCCGACCTCGACCAGGCCAAGGCCTGGTACAGCCAGGTGTTCGGCACGACGCCATACTTCGACCAGCCGTTTTACGTGGGTTTCGCCATCGGCGGCTTCGAACTGGGCCTGCTGCCGGGCGGCGAGCCTGGCGCGCAGGGCAGCGTGACGTACTGGGGCGTGGACGGCATCGAAGCCGAAGTCGAGCGCATCATCAAGCTGGGCGGCACCCTGCACCACCCGCTCACGGACGTGGGCGACGGCATCCGCACGGTGGAATTGCTCGACCCGTACGGCAACCAGATCGGCCTCATCGACAATCCCCATTTCGATACCGTCAAGGTACGCTAGGCCGCTACGCCCTGCAGCCACTGCCGGAACTGCTGCAAGGCCGTCTTTTCATGCGCCGCTTCCGGCGTGATCAGGTAATACGCCCGCTGGCCGCGCAGTGGGCGCTCGCAGACGATGCGCAATTCGCCGCGCGCCAGCTCCGCCTCCACCAGCATGCGGGGCAGCAAGACCACGCCCTGCCCTTGCACGGCCGCCATGGCCAGCATGGAAAACAGTTCATAACGGGCGCCGTAGCGCGCTGACTCGCCATCGACCTGCATGGCGTCAAACCACTGGCGCCAGGCGCCAGGCCGCGTGCTTTGCTGCAGCAAGGTCAGCGCCAGCAAGTCCTGCGGCTGCCAGTCGCTGCGCGCGGCCAGCAGGCGGGGGCTGGCGACGGGCACGATCTCTTCATGCATGAGCAAGGTGGCGCGCGTGCCGGGCCAGCGCGCCAGCTGCTCGGGCGTGCCCGCATACAGGGCGCCGTCGTATTCCGTATCGGCAAACATGAACGGTTTCGTGTAGGCGTCGATATGCACGACGATATCTGGTTGTTCGCTGGCAAAACTGGCCAGGCGCGGCATCAGCCAGCGCGTGGCAAACGTGGGTACCGAGGCCAGCTGCAGGGCGCCGCCCCCGCCCTGGCGCGCCATGGTGTCGAGCGTGTCGCGCTCGAGGCCATCGAGGCGGGCGGCGATCTGGCGCGCATACGCGGCGCCGGCCGAGGTCAGCAGCACGCCATGGCGCGTGCGCTGGAACAGCTGCACGCCAAGAAAGCTCTCCAGTGAGGCAATCTGGCGCGACACGGCGCTCTGCGTCAGCGCCAGCTCGCGCGCCGCATGCGTGTAGCTTTGATGGCGGGCGGCGGCTTCGAAGCAATTCAAGGCTTGCAGCATGGGGATTTTGCGGGACATCGGCGGGTCAGCTCATCGGGAAAGCCGCCAGTATGCCGCAAGATATGCGCTCCGCGCATGTCTGGGTGCAAATAAATCGTTTGCGCAAGGCTAGGCAAAAACCTACCATGAGCCATATTCAATCTTGCGCCGATCACCGGCGCTCACCTGCGAGGCCTGTGATGAGCAAAACTGCATTCGACTGGAATTCCCCCCTGCTGCTGGACGAACAACTGACGGGCGACGAACGCGCCGTGCTGGAAGCGGCACGCGACTATTGCCAGGGCAGCCTGGTGCCGCGCGTGCTCGAATCGTTCCGCCATGGCCGCACGGACGCCGCCATCTTCCGCGAAATGGGCGAGCTGGGCTTGCTGGGCACGACCATTCCGGAAGAGTACGGCGGCGCCGGCCTGAACTACGTCTGCTACGGCCTGGCCGCGCGCGAAGTCGAACGCGTCGATTCGGGCTACCGCTCGATGATGAGCGTGCAATCGTCGCTGGTGATGGTGCCGATCAACGCCTTCGGCAACGAGGAAACCAAGCAGAAGTACCTGCCGAAACTGGCGACGGGCGAATACATCGGCTGCTTCGGCCTGACGGAACCGAACCACGGCTCCGACCCTGGCAGCATGGTCACGCGCGCGCGCAAGGTGCCCGGCGGCTACAGTATCTCCGGCGCCAAGATGTGGATCACCAACAGCCCCATCGCCGACGTGTTCGTCGTCTGGGCCAAGGATGATGAAGGCGCGATCCGCGGCTTCGTACTGGAAAAAGGCTGGAAAGGCCTGTCGGCGCCGGAAATCCACGGCAAGGTGGGCTTGCGCACCAGCATCACGGGCGAAATCGTCATGGATGAAGTATTTTGCCCGGAAGAAAACGCCTTCCCCGACGTGCGCGGCCTGAAAGGCCCGTTCACGTGCCTGAACAGCGCACGCTACGGCATCGCCTGGGGCGCGCTGGGCGCGGCGGAAGACTGCTACCTGAAAGCCCGCCAGTACACCATGGATCGCCAGCAATTCGGCCGTCCGCTGGCCGCCAACCAGCTGGTGCAAAAGAAACTGGCCGATATGTTGACGGAAATCACCATGGGCTTGCAAGGCTGCCTGCGCCTGGGCCGCATGAAGGATGAAGGTTCGCCTGCCGTGGAAATCACGTCGATCATGAAACGCAACAGCTGCGGCAAGGCGCTCGACATTGCCCGCATGGCGCGCGACATGATGGGTGGCAACGGCATTTCCGACGAATTCGGCGTCATCCGCCACCTGGTCAACCTGGAAGTGGTGAACACCTATGAAGGCACGCACGACGTGCATGCGCTGATCATCGGCCGCGCCATCACCGGCATCGCCGCCTTCAACTAATGGACGCCTTGGCTTCCACCCTGCGGCCCGCGCCGTTGAACGGCTTGCGCGTGCTCGACCTGTCGCGCGTGCTGGCCGGCCCGTGGGCAGGGCAAATGCTGGCCGACCTGGGCGCCGACGTGGTGAAAGTCGAGCAGCCGGGCCGCGGCGACGACACGCGCTCGTGGGGCCCGCCCTACCTGAAGGACGAGGCTGGCCGCGACACCGCCGAGGCGGCCTACTTCCAGTGCGCCAACCGCAACAAGCGTTCGCTATGCATCGACCTGGCCGCGCCCGAAGGCCAGGCGCTGGTGCGCCGGCTGGCGGCCGAGGCGGACGTGCTGCTGGAAAATTTCAAATTGGATGGCTTGAAGCAATACGGCCTCGACGCGGCCAGCTTGCTGGAACTCAACCCGCGCCTCGTGTATTGCTCGATCACGGGCTTTGGCCAGGATGGACCGTATGCGGCGCGCGCGGGCTACGATTTTTTGATCCAGGGCATGGGCGGCTTGATGAGCATCACGGGCGTGCCCGATGGCCAGCCTGGCGCCGGGCCGCAAAAAGTGGGCGTGGCGCAAACGGACATCCTGACGGGCCTGTACGCCACCATCGCCGTGCAGGCGGCGCTGGCCGAACGGGAACGCTCGGGCATGGGCCAGCATATCGACCTGGCCCTGCTCGACGTGCAAGTGGCCGCGCTGGGCAACCAGGCGGCTAATTATTTGTGCGGAGGAAAAGTGCCCCAGCGCATGGGCAACGCGCATCCGAACATTGTTCCATATCAAGACTTCCCCACGGCCGATGGCGACATGATTTTGGCGATCGGCAACGACGGCCAATTCTCGCGCTTTTGCGCCGTCGCCGGCCATCCGGAATGGGCGCAGGATGAGCGTTTCGCCACCAATCCGCAGCGCGTGGCGCACCGGGCGATCCTGATCCCCCTGATGCGCCAGGCCACGGTCATGCGCACGACGGCCGAATGGATCAGCGCCTTCGAGGCGCAAGCCGTGCCGTGCGGCCCCGTCAACCGCATCGATCAGGTCTTTGCCGACCCGCAAGTGGTGGCGCGTGGCTTGAGAGTGGAGATGCCGCATCCGACGGCGGGCACGGTGGCGCTGGTGGCCAATCCCGTGCGCCTGTCCGCCTCGCCGGTGCAATACCGCTTGCCGCCGCCGCTGCTGGGGCAGCATACGGACGAAGTGCTGCAACAGTGGCTGGGGCTGGAAGGTGGGGAAATTACCGGTTTGCGCGAACGCAAGGTGGTGTAAATATCACGTCCGCCGGACGTCGGTCGCAGGTCGGATTGGCGCGCAAGCGCGTCATCCGACCAGACCATTCATGCCAACAATGGTGCCGGATGACGGCCCGCAGGGCTGAATCCGACCTGCGGCATTATTTCAAGGTCAGCTTCAGCGCCGGCTTTTCGCCATAGTCTTCATAGCGTTCATTGATGCCGGCGATACAGAATGTCATTTCTTCCAGCACATCGAGCGCCTGCGCCTTCATGCTTTCCGCATCCTGCACGACAATTTCCAGCACTTCGTTCGGCTTCAAACGGAACTGCGTCATGTTTTCGTCATCGCGCAGGTAGCTGAGGCAATCGACCCAGGCATCCATGCTGTTGCCATAGAATTCGGGGAAACCGAACGCCTGCGCGCATTGCGCGTGAAAGCTGGCGTCGTCGGTGATGTCTTTTCCATTCAGGATGGCAGTGGGCATGGTCTTCCTCAGTTCTTCAGCGACAGCACGTCCTGCATGTCGAACAGGCCGGTGGGCTTGTCGGCCAGGAAACGCGCGGCGCGCAGGGCGCCGTGGGCGTAGGTGACGCGGCTGCTCGATTTATGGCTGATCTCGATGCGCTCGCCGATGCCGGCAAACAGCACCGTATGGTCGCCGACGATATCGCCGCCGCGGATGGTGGCAAAGCCGATGGTCGACGGGTCGCGTTCGCCCGTCACGCCTTCGCGGCCGTAGACGGCGCAGTCCTTCAGGTCGCGCCCCAGCGCTCCCGCCACCACTTCGCCCATTTGCAGGGCCGTGCCCGATGGCGCATCGACCTTGAAGCGGTGGTGGGCTTCGATGATTTCAATGTCATAGCCTTCGGACAAGCTTTTCGCGGCCAGTTCCAGCAGTTTCATGGTGACGTTCACGCCCACGCTCATGTTCGGCGCGAACATGATGGCCGTCTTTTCGGCGGCGGCGGCAATGGCCGCCTTGCCCGCGTCATCGAAACCGGTGGTGCCGATGATCATCTTGATGCCGTGTTCGGCGCAGTACGCCAGGTGCTGCAAAGTGCCTTCGGGGCGCGTGAAGTCGATCAGGAAATCGGCGTTCGCCAGGCCTTTCGCCAGGTCGGACTGCGTCAGCACGCCGGCCGGCTTGCCGAGGAAGGCTGCGGCATCCTGTCCGATCGACGGCGCACCGGCGCGGTCGAGGGCGCCGGCCAGCACGGCGTCGGGTGCATTGCTGACAGCTTCGATCAGGATATGGCCCATGCGGCCACTGGCGCCAGCGATGGCGATTTTCAGTTCAGTCATTTTATTCTCTTACAACAACGTATTATTTGGTGGGTTCGGCAGCGGGTGCCGGTGCAGGTTCGGCGGCAGGGGCCGGTGCCGCGTCAGGCGCAGGGGCAAGCTCTGGCTTGCTCACAGGAATGGCGGGCGCGGCATCGGCCGGGACCGGCACTGCGCTCGGCGCCACGGGTGACGGCACGACAGCGGCAGGCACGTCAGCCTTGGCGAGCTTCTTGGCGAACGGCGACGGGCCGGCGATGCGGTCGATGTATTCTTTCTCGGTCGGCAGGTTGCCGCCTTCGAAGCGTGCCACTTTGCCCTCTTTGTCAAAGAACACGATCACGCGGCTGCTGGTGGTTTCGCCATTGCCCCGCGCCAGGCGGAAAGGATAGTCCCAGCGGTCGGCATGGAAGATATCGGTCAGCAGGGAGGTGCCGAGAATGAAGCGGACCTGGTCGCGCGTCATGCCGACTTTCAACTGGGCCAGCATCTCTTCGGAGATAAAGTTGCCTTGTTGAATGTCAGGACGGTATGGCGAGAAAAACCACATGAATTTCTGCAGTTTTGTGACGGTGGTCGTTTGCGCGCCCTGTTCCGGCACAAGCTCCGTGCCTTCTTTTTGCGTCACGGCAGGCTTCTCGCCGAGGATGCCGCGGCTGGCACAACCCGAGGCGGCCAGCGCAACACAGACCATGCCTGCCACGACTGGGGCTCGAAAGGAAAGACGGTGCCAGAGAGATGGCAATACAGCCGGTGTTACGCGCATAAATGACCTCAATTGGATGAACAAAACGCCAGGAGTGAGCGGCCAGCCAAAAAATGCATATTTTGGCACTCCCCGACAAAACGCTATATGATAAAGCACCTGACCCACATACGAGCAACAAACATGAGTAACAATCCTAGTGATCTCAAGGCAAGCGGCCTGAAAGCGACCCTGCCACGGCTGAAGATACTCGATATCTTCCAGAGTAGCCCGGTACGCCACCTGACAGCAGAAGACGTCTACAAAATTCTGTTGGCCGACAATATGGATGTCGGTTTGGCAACTGTCTACCGTGTCCTGACGCAATTCGAACAAGCCGGCTTGCTTAACCGCAACCATTTTGAAACCGGCAAGGCGATTTTCGAGCTCAACGAAGGCTCGCACCATGACCACCTGGTGTGCCTCGATTGTGGCCGGGTCGAAGAATTCTTCGACGAAGACATCGAAATCCGCCAGCAAAAAGTGGCGGAAGAGCGCGGCTTCAAGATTGCCGAACACGCACTGGCCATCTATGGCAACTGCGTCAAGGTCGCCTGCCCGCACAAAACGGCCTGACGCTTGCCGGCCATTTCCCCCAGGAGATGGCTGGCGCGGCATGCGGGACGATCAATGATGGCTGAGCGCGTTCGATAGCAGCTTGGCCGTGATATCGACAATCGGGATGACCCGCTCGTACGCCATGCGGGTCGGCCCGATGACTCCCAAGGTTCCCACGATCTTGCCGTTGACTTCATACGGCGCCGTCACCACGCTCATTTCATCCATCGGCACCAGGTTCGATTCGCCGCCGATGAAAATCTGCACGCCCGTCGCCTTGCTCGACACGTCGAGCAGCTGCATCAGGCCCGTCTTTTGCTCGAACATGTCGAACATCTGGCGCAGCGAACTCATGTTTGATGACAAATCGCTCACGCTGAGCAGGTTGCGCTCGCCCGAGATCACCATGTCGTCGCTGTGGTCGGCCATCGCTTCGCTGCCCGCTTCCACGGCCGCCTGCATCAGGCTGCCCATGTCGTCGCGCAACTGGCGCAGTTCGCCCTGCAGGCGCACGCGCACGGCGTCGAACGACAGGCCGCCATAATTCTGGTTGATATAGTTAGCCGATTGCACCAGCTGCGCCGGCGTATAGTCCGCTTCCGTCAACAGCAGGCGGTTCTGCACGTCGCCGCCGGGCGCCACGATGACGAGCAGGATGCGTTTTTCCGACAGGCGCAGGAATTCAATTTGCTGGAACACGGATTCGCGGCGGGGGCTGAGCACGACGCCGGCGAACTGCGACAGCGACGACAGCATCTGCGCCGCATTGGCGATGGTGCGCTGCGGCTGCGGCGTCTGCAGGCGCATGCGCGACTCTACCATGTGCTCGTCCAGATGCTTGACGGTCAGCAAGGTGTCGACAAAGATGCGGTAGCCGCGCGGCGTGGGGATGCGTCCGGCCGAGGTATGCGGGCTGGCCACATACCCGAGCTCTTCCAGGTCGGCCATGATGTTGCGGATGGTGGCCGGCGACAGGTCGAGGCCGGAAATCTTCGACAAGGCGCGCGAACCGACCGGCAGGCCGTCGGCGATATAGCGCTCGACCAGGGCTTTCAGCAGTGTTTGGGCACGTGTATCGAGTTGCATGATGTTTTAATTAAGCCAATATTCTGTTAAGCAAGCGGCAACGAAAGCGGCCGAACATGCGTTAACAGCGCCTATTATGCACGTTCGTCGCCCCGGCGGCGATCAATCTTCCAGTTGCTGCCGCAGCCACAGCAGCAGTTCGTCAAAGTTGGCGCAGATGGCATCGGGCTGCACGCCGGCCGCCAGGTGCGCGTCGCTGCCCTTGCGGTTCATCCAGACGGCGCGCATGCCGGCCCCTTGCGCTCCCGTCACGTCGAAATACAGGTCGTCGCCCACATACACGGCCTCGTGCGGCGCCACGCCCAGCGCGGCGCAGCCGGCCAGGAAGATGCTGGCGTCAGGCTTGGCGACGCCGAAATCGCTGGCGGCGATCGATACCTTGAAATGCTGCGCCAGGCCGATAATTTCAAGGTCCGCGTTGCCATTCGAGATGGAACCGACCAGCATGCGCTGCCGCATCCACGCCAGACCCGGCAGCACGTCGTCAAACGGCTGGACACGGTTGCGCGCGGCCAGAAACTGCGCGATGGCGCCGTCGACCAGGGCCGGATCTTCGCCCGCCGCTTCGAAAGCGCTCAGCAGGCCGGCGCGGCGCAGTTCGATCAGGTTGCCATGGAAATGCGGCTGCGCATCAAGCATGGCCAGCCGGTGCTGGCGCAGCAATTCGATGGAAAACTGCTGCGCCACCTTGGGCGCATGCGTGGCCAGCCAGTCATGCAGCAGGGTTTCGGCGGCGGCGATCACGGGCGCGATGGGCCACAGGGTATCGTCAAGGTCGAACAGGATGGCCTTCGGTGGCACGGCCGTTTTGATGGGGGATAGGGACATGGAACTCGCAATGGATGCCGCGCCACGCTGCGCAGCTTGTGTCTATTGTCGCACTGATCGCCGCCGCCGGCATGCCGGCCGTGCCGGCAAATGGGGCCAGGCCGGCGCTTCTGGGCGAAAAATTGTTACAGGGAGATACAAGGCAAGATCAATCCGCTTGCCAGATAGACTAAAATAGGCGCCATTCCAATGCGGCGCCAGCGTCCGCGTTGCGCTACCCTACCTAATTCGTTTTGGAGAATGTATGAAAAATTTGTACCTGCGCTCGATGCTGGCGGCGGCTTGCGCCGTCACATTGGCAGCTTGCGGCGGCAGCGGCGGCAATCTGTACCTGGGCGGCCAGGTATACGGCCTGGCAAAGGATGGCTTGATCCTGAGAAACGGTTCGGAAGATTTGCCCGTGCCCACGGGCTCGGCGAGTTTCTATTTCACCAAGCTGGTCAGCACCGATGACCGCTACGACATTACTATCGCGCAACAGCCGAAGGGCGCCATCTGCACCATCAAGAATGGCAGCGGCAAGGCATCCAGCTACTCCGTGACCACGGCCATTATCACGTGCGAGACCAATACCTATCCACTGAGCGGCACGATCACGGGCTTGACCGCGGATGGCTTGCACCTGGTGATGGGCAGCTACGGCACCAGCCCGCTGGCAAACGCCACGACCTATGCCTTCGACAAGGTTGCCGATGGCAGCGTCTACAATATTGTCATTGAGACACAACCAAAAGGCCAGACGTGCCGCTTTGCAGGTTCCATCAACGGTAACGACACGGTAGGCACGATGGGATCTGCCGCCACGTCCGCCGCCACACTCAACTGCACGTCGCCACAGTAAGCCTGCGATACGTCACCCTTCTTTTGGAGAAATACATGAAGTTATCCTGCCTGCGCCCTCTCGCCGCGCTGTTGCTGACCCTGGGACTGGCTGCTTGCGGCGGCAAGGCCTCGTATGACGTCAGTGGCACCATCTCTGGCTTGAACACCAACGGTCTGATCCTGGCCAACGGCAGCGACACCGTCTCGCCTTCGGCCGGCGCCACCAAGTTCACCTTCAGCAAGCGTATCGATTACGGCACCGACTACAACATCACCTTCCAGAAACAGCCTGCCCACATGACTTGCAGCATCGCCGGTGGCAGCGGTTCGGCGGGACATTACGTGAGTATCCTGGCGGCGGTTTCTTGCGCACAAAACGCTTACACGGTTGGCGGCACCATCACCGGCCTGACGGCGGAAGGCTTGACGCTCATCAATGGCAATGCCACCACGACGGTAGCCAAGGATGCGACGACCTTTACCATGAACGGTTCGGTTCCCGATGGCGATACCTATGGCGTCAGCGTGTTTATCCAGCCGACGGGCCTGCAGTGCGTCGTACAGCCGGAAACCGGCAGCGGCACCATGGGCGAAGCGAATGTGACGACGGTGAAGATCGCCTGCAATCCAGCCTGAGCCAGCTGAATGGCAGCCGCGCCGCGGCTGCCAGGAAGAGATATCACCAAAATATATAATTGATATTCTAAAGATAAATTGGAGTTATATGTGGCGATGCAGCATAATGCATCTGTCTCCTCCAACTCTTCCAAGAATTGGATTTAGCCCGCTTTTACCAGCGGGCTTTTTTTTGTCCAAAATTCCTCAGGCAGGCTTGTTCAAGCCCGGCTGCAGCATTTGCACGATGCTGGAGAAATCCTGCTGCGCATAACCGGCTTGCGCATGCATCTGGTACATCTGCCGCACCAGGCCGCCCAATGGCGTGGGCGCATTCGCCGACAACGCTGACTGCTGCGCCAGGCCCAGGTCTTTCAACATCAAGGCCGTGCCGAAGCCGCCGCTGTAGTTGCGCGAGGCGGGCGTGCCGTCCATGACGCCGGGCCACGGGTTATACACTTCCAAGGTCCAGTTGCGGCCCGAGCTCTTGGCCATGATATCGGACAAGACTTTCGGATCGAGGCCATGCGCCACGCCCAGGTTCAGCGCCTCGGCCGTCCCCGCCATCAAGATTCCCAGCAGCATGTTGTTGCAAATCTTCGCCACCTGGCCCGCGCCCGCCTCGCCCGCATGGAAAATGTTCTTGCCCATCTTTTCCAGCAAAGGCCGCGCCTGCTGCAAGGCCGCTTCCGGGCCGCCGACGATGAAGGTCAATGTGCCGGCCGCCGCGCCCGCCGTGCCGCCCGAGACGGGCGCGTCGATCATGGCAAAGCCGCGCTCGCTCGCCGCCTGCGCCACTTGCCGCGCCACGTCGGCGGCGATGGTGCTGCAATCGATGAACAGGGCGCCCGGCTTGGCCGAGTCCAGCACGCCGCCGGCCGCCAGGTACAGGTCCTGCACGTGCTTGTTGGCCGGCAGCATGGTGATGACGGCGTCGGCCGTCTGCACGGCCGCGCTGGCGGACGCTGCCGCCGTGGCGCCCGCCTCGACCAGCGAGGCCACGGCGGCCGGCGCCAGGTCGAATACGGACACGTGGAAGCCGGCAGCCACCAGATTGCGGGCCATCGGCGCGCCCATGTTGCCCAGGCCAATGAAAGCGATATGTTGCATTTGTAAAGTCTCCTGTTGTTCTTTTAATGTAGGTCGGCCAAGGGATGCTGTGTCCATGGCGCCGTGAAATAGCCGTCCAGATACGCCGTGCTGACGTCGGCCAGGCTGGCCGGTTGCCACTGCGGCGCGTTGTCCTTGTCGATCAACAAGGCGCGCACGCCTTCGCTGAAGTCCGCATGGGCACAACATTGCACGGCGACAATAAGTTCCAGCTGAAACACTTGCGCCAGGCTCATGTGCCGCGTGCGCGTGCGCATGGCCCATACCAGGGCCGCCGAGCTGGGCGCGCCCTTGGCCAGCGACTGGGCCGCTTTTTGCAGCCAGGCCGCCTCGCCGTCATAGGCGGCTATGGCGGCCACCACTTCCGCCAGGGTGGGCGCTTGCGTCAGGGCGGCGATGGCGTCGAAATTGGCGCGCACCTCGGACGGGGGCAAGGCGCTGGCCGGCGCCGAAAAACCGCGCAGCAGGCGGTCCAGCTGCTGGCTGTTCGCCTGCGGGTTGGCCTGCCATTGCGCCAGCGCCAGCGCGTCGAGCACCATGCTGCGCTCTTCCTGGCGCAGGAAATAGTCGCCCAGGCCCGTAAACAGGGCGTCGGCCGCGTTCATCGGCGCGCCCGTCAGCCCCAGGAACAGGCCGCTGCGCCCCGGCATGCGGCCCAGGAACCAGCTGCCGCCCACATCGGGGAACAGGCCGATGGTGATTTCCGGCATGGCGATGCGCGTGCTTTCCGTCACCACGCGGTGGCTGGCGCCCGCCATCAGGCCCAGGCCGCCGCCCATGACGATGCCGCCGCCCCACACCAGCAGCGGCTTCGCATAGGTATGGATGCGGTGGTCGAGCCGGTATTCCTCGGCAAAGAAGGCCAGCGCCTGCGGGTTCGGCACCACGCCCGGCTGTTCCACGACGGCCGTGCGCAGGCTGCGCACGTCGCCGCCCGCGCAAAAGGCCTTGTCGGTCGACGATTGCAGCACCACGCAGGCGATGGCGGCGTCATCGGCCCAGCGCACGAGGGTGCCATCGATGGCGCGTATCATGTCCAGCGTCAGGGCATGCAGGGATTTCGGCGCGTCCAGCGTGATGATGCCCAGCTTCATGCCGCCGGGACAGTCGCGTTCCTCGATTTTCACAGTGTCAATCAGGGTGCTTTCAGCCAAGGTTTCAGCCATTGCGCCACTCCGCCGGACGTTTTTCCAGGAACGCTTGCACGCCCTCTTTCTGGTCCTGCGTCTCGAACAGACCCAGGAACAGGGTGCGCTCGTCGGGCAGGGAGTCGGCCAGCGGACGGCTGCGCGCGCCCTGGATCAGGGTCTTGCACGCCGTGACACTGCTGGGGCTTTGACGGGCCACCTTGGCGGCCAGCGCCAGCGCCGTGGCGGCGCCCTTGCCGGTTGGCACGACTTCCTCGACGAGGCCGATGGCCAGGGCCTTGGCCGCATCGACGCGCTCGCCGCATAAAATCATGCGCTTGGCCCAGCCTTCGCCCACCAGCCACGGCAAATGCTGCGTGCCGCCCGCGCACGGCAGCAAGCCGACGGACGCTTCCGGCAAGGCCATCTGCGCGTGTTCCTCGGCGATGCGGATATCGCAAGCCAGCGCGCATTCCAGGCCGCCGCCCATGGCGTAGCCATTGATGGCGGCGATGCTGACGCCGCGAAACGCGGACAAGGCCTCGAACGCTTCGCCAAAGGCGGCCGCCATGTTGAAGGCCATGTCCTTGTCGCCGTCGGCAAACACTTTCAAATCGGCGCCGGCCGAGAAGAACTTGGCGCCGCCGCCCGTGATCACCAGCGCGTACACGTCGGAGTCCGCATTCAGGTCGGCCACCAGTTCTTTCAGCGCGCGCAGGCTGGCCAGGGTCCACGTGTGGGCCGGCGGGTTGTCCAGGGTCACCAGGGCCGTGTGGCCGCGGCGTTCCAGCAGCAGATTGGTATACACTTTTGTCATCGTAAGGTCTCCGTGGCGCCGTCTTTCAAGATCGCTCGCGCGACGATCAGGCGCATGATTTCATTTGTCCCTTCCAGGATCTGGTGCACCCGCGTGTCGCGCACGTGGCGCTCCAGCGGGTACTCGCGGATGTAGCCGTAGCCACCGTGCAATTGCAGCGCATCGTTGGCGACATTAAAACCCACATCCGTGGCGAAACGCTTTGCCATGGCGCAATACGCCGTGGCGTCCGGGCTTTCCTGGTCAAGTTTCCAGGCCGCCAAGCGCACCATCTGGCGCGCCGCCACCAGTTCCGTCAGCATGTCGGCCAGTTTGAATTGCAAGGCCTGGAACTGGGCCAGTTCGCGGCCGAACTGCGTGCGCTCCTTCATGTAGGCTTGCGCCCGCGTGAGGGCCGCCTGCGCCGTGCCCACCGAGCACACGGCAATATTGATGCGCCCGCCATCGATGCCCTTCATGGCGATGGCAAAGCCTTCGCCTTCCGCGCCCAGCAAGTTGCCAACAGGCACTTTCACCTGGTCGAAGCTGATGATGCGCGTGGGCTGGCTGTTCCAGCCCATCTTTTCCTCTTTCTTGCCATACACGATGCCGGGCAGGTTCGCCGGCACGGCAAAGGCGGAAATGCCGGCCGCGCCCTCGCCGCCCGTGCGCGCCATGACGATCAGCATGTCCGTCTGGCCCGCGCCGGAAATGAACGCTTTCGTACCGTCGAGTACATAAAAATCGCCATCTCTGACGGCCTTGGTGCGCAGGGACGCCGCGTCGGATCCGGACTGCGGTTCCGTCAGGCAATAGCTGGCCAGCTTCTGGCCGGCCGCCAACGCTGGCACCCATGCGTCGCACAGGGCGTCCTGCCCCCAGCGCGACAGCATCCAGGTGGCCATGTTGTGGATGGTGATGTAGGCCGTGGTCGAGGTGCAGCCGCCGGCCAGCTCTTCAAACACGATGGCCGCATCCTGGCGCGACAGGCCCAGGCCGCCCCAGCGCTGCGGCGTGTACAGGCCGCAAAAGCCCATCTCGCCCGCCTTGGCGATGGTTTCCACCGGGAAGATCGATTCCGCATCCCAGTGCGCCGCGTGCGGCGCCAGTTCGCCGTCGGCAAACGCGCGCGCCGCCTGCTGGAACTCGCGCTGCTCGTCGCTCAGTTCAAAGTCCATGCCGGCTCCTTATTTGAGGCTGATGGTGGTATTGACCTTGCCCACCGAGGCCGCGTCCGTGAACCAGCGCTGCGTGATCGTCTGCGTCTGCGTGTAGAACAGCACGACTTGCTTGCCGAACGGGCCCAGGTCGCCCAGTTTCGAGCCGCGCGACCCCGTAAAGCTGAACAGGGGAACGGGCACGGGAATGGGCACGTTGATGCCGACCTGGCCCACGTCGATTTCTTCCTGGAAATAACGGGCGGCCGCGCCGCTTTGCGTAAACAGCGCCGTACCGTTGCCGTTCGGATTCGCATTCACCAGGGCGATGGCTTCGTCGAGCGTGTCGACTTCGACGACGATCAAGACGGGGCCAAAAATTTCCTGGTCATACACGACCATGCCGGGTTTCACGCCGGACAGAATCGTCGGCCCGACGAAGTTGCCGTTCGGATAGCCATCGACCTTGACGTCGCGGCCGTCCAGGGTCAGCACGGCGCCCTGCTCGATGCCCCTGGCGACCAGGCTGAACACGCGCTCTTTCGCCGCGCAGGAAATGACGGGACCCAGGTCCGGATTGTCCTTGCCCGCGCCCACCGTCAGGGTTTGCGCCTTGGCCGCCAGCTCCGGCAGCCAGTCGCGCGCCTCGCCCACCAGCACGGCGACGGAGGCCGCCATGCAACGCTGGCCGGCGGCGCCGAAGCCCGCGCCCAGCAGCTGGTTCAGGGTTTGCTCCTTGTTTGCGTCCGGCAAGACGACGGCGTGGTTCTTGGCGCCCATCATGCATTGCGCGCGCTTGCCGTTCAGGCTGGCGCGCTGGTACACATGCGTGCCCACCTTGCTGGAGCCGACAAACGAAATCGCCTTGATGTCCGGATGGTCGCACAGGGCGTTGACCACGTCTTCGCCGCCGTGGATGACGTTCAGCACGCCAGCGGGAATGCCCGCCTGCAATGCCAGACGCACGAGCTTTTCCGTCACCAGCGGATCTTGCTCCGATGGTTTCAGCACGAAAGTATTGCCGCAGGCAATCGCCATCGGGAACATCCACAACGGAATCATGGCGGGGAAATTGAACGGCGTGATGCCGGCGCACACGCCCAGCGGCTGCATCACGCTGTAAGTGTCGACGCCGCCTGCCACGTTTTGCGCATACTCGCCCATTTGCAGGGTGCCGATGTTGGCGGCGTGCTCCACCACTTCCAGGCCGCGGAAGACATCGCCTTCCGCGTCGAGCAGGGTCTTGCCCTGTTCCATGGTCAAGGTGGCGGCCAGGTCGGCCATGTTTTCGCGGATCAGCTGCTGCAACTTGAGGAAAATGCGGGCGCGCGCGCCGATCGGCGTCTTGCGCCAGGTTTTAAAGGCGCGCTGGGCCGAGGCGATGGCGGCGTTGACTTCCTCCGGCGTGGCGAACGGCACACGGGCCAGCACTTCCTGCGTGGCGGGATTGACGACGTCGCGCCAGACGGTGGTGGTCGATTCAACCCACTCGCCATTGATCAGCAGTGGAACGGTAGGGATGGCAGTTTGCGTGGTCACTCGGTGTCTCCTCGTTGGGGTATAGGTCTATTTGCATTATTCGCACAATACGGGCCGCGAACAAGGCGTGAAAATGCGAGATAATGCAAAGCTGGATCTGTTAATCTGCAAATATTGTAAATTTGCAGATTCCACAAACCGGGGAGAGGAAGCGCGATGGCGAAGGTTTTCATGGGCGTGCGCCTGCAGCGCCTGCGCGAGGAACGGCGCATGACGCAGGTGGCGCTGGCCAAGGCTCTGGGCATCTCGCCCAGTTACCTGAACCAGATGGAGCGCAACCAGCGCCCGCTGACGGTGCCCATTTTGCTGCGCATCGGCAGCGTGCTGGGGGTCGATCCGCAAATCTTTTCCGAACACGACAGCGCCAGCCTGGTGGCCGACGTGCGCGACGTCTTCGGCGAATTGCCCGACGCGCCGCCCACCTCGATGGCGGAATTGAAAATGCTGGTGGAAAACATGCCGGAACTGGCGCGCTCGATCCTGCTGCTGCAGCGGCGCTACCGGGTGATGGCCGAGCGGGCCGATACCCTGGCCGCGCGCCTCGACGATGGCAGCCGCGGCGCCAGCTCGGCGGCACCGTCCACGGACGAGGAAGTGCGCGAATACCTGAACCGGCGGCAAAACTACATCGATGAGCTGGACCGGGCGGCGGAGCGCGTGGCGGGCGAACTCGATGCCGCCCTGCGCACGCTCGACGCGCTGCAAGAGCGGCTGCTGGCGCGCCACGGCATTCGCGTGCAACTGTCCGATGGCGACGCCGGCATGGTGCGCAAGCACCGCTACGACGCCCAGCAGCAGATATTGTGGCTGCCTGACACGCTGACGGGCGGCCAGCGCGCCTTCCAGATGGCGGCGCAAATCAGCCTGCTCGAACACAGCGAGCTGATCGACGCCCTGGTGCTGGCGGCTGGCTTGTCCGGCGCGGCCGCGCAAACGGGCGCGCGCCTGGCCTTTTCCAATTATTTCGCCGGCGCCCTGTTGATGCCCTACCAGCGCTTTTTGCAGGCGGCGGAAAGCCGCGCCTACGATATCGAGCGCCTGGCGCACCAGTTTGGCGTGGGTTTCGAAGCCGTGTGCCACCGGCTGAGCACCCTGCAGCGCCCCGATGCGGCGGGCTTGCCCTTCTTTTTCGTGCGCGTCGACCGCGCCGGCAATGTCTCGAAGCGCCAGTCGGCCACGGACTTTCACTTTTCACGGGTGGGCGGCACCTGCCCGCTGTGGATCGTCTACGACGCCTTCAGCCATCCGGGGCAAGTGCTGACGCAGGTGGCCAGCATGCCCGACGGCTGCACGTATTTATGGATTGCGCGCCAGGTCAGCACGGCGTCGCCCGGTTTCAGGGCGCCCGGCAAGACCTTTGCCGTGGCGCTGGGCTGCGATATCTCGCAGGCGCACCGGCTGATCTATTCAAAGGGACTCGATTTGCACGACCCTTCCAGCGCCACGCCCATCGGCACGGGCTGCAAGGTGTGCGAGCGGCAAAGCTGCCCGCAGCGGGCGTTTCCGTCGCTGCTGCTGCCGCCGCCCGTGTCGGCTTAGGAAGCGTCGACGACCCTTGCGCGCAGCGCGTCGAATTCGCGCGAAAATTGCGCGCGCCAGTCGCGCCGCGTGGATTCGTCGATCCAGGCCGCGTCCAGGCCATTGAGCATGAAGCCGCGCATGTCGTCCAGGCCGAAGCCGAACTCGCGCATCATCATCCAGGCGCCGGTGGGCGTGACGTGGTGCAGGGTCGGATCGTCCGTGTTCGGATGCAGTTTCAGGCCCAGCTTGGCCATGGCGCGGATCGGGTGGTCCAATGCCCAGCGCTCGGGCGCCAGGGTGCGCAGATAATACGAATTGGTCGGCACCACGGTAAACACCAGGCCCCGTTCCACGCAGCGCTGCGCCAGTTGAGGATTATCAACAATCGTGTAGCCGTGGTCGACCCTGTCCACCTGCAGCTGCTCGATGGCCGTCTCCACGTTCATCCACGGCATGCCGAATTCGCCCGCGTGCGCCGTGCACTTGAAGCCAGCCTCGCGCGCGGCGCGGTAGGCTTCGATGAAGAGTTCCGGCGGACGGTCGTTTTCGCGGTAGTCGATGCCGATGCCGATGACTTCCGGCGCGCGGTGCGCCTTCATCCATTCCACCATCTGCACGGCTTCGGCGGGACTCGCTTCGCGGTCGATGCTGGGAATCAAACGGCCGATGACGCCGAAATCGCGCTGCGCGTCGCGGATGGCGGCGACGATGGCGTCTTGCGCCGCGTCATAGCGCAGGCCCGACACGCGCACCGTGCCCGTCGGGTTCCAGAAGAACTCCGCATAGCGCACGCCGTGGCCATGCGCGTCTTCCATGTATTCATAGGCCAGGCAATACAGGTCCGTGGGCGAAACGATCAGGTGCGCGTCGAGCGCGCGCAGCACGCGCAGCACGCCAACGGGCTTGTCGCCGCGCGTATAGAACGCGTCGATTTCTTCCGGCGTGACGATATTGCCCGTCTTCGCGGCCAATGCACGGAAAGTGGCTTGCCGCACCGTGCCGAACAGGTGGCAATGCAGCTCCACTTTCGGTATGGCGCGTAAAAATTGTTCAATCGTCAAGGCAGGCACGGTGTCGACAAGGTTACTCATGAAGCTCGCTTCGCTAGTGGATAAACGCTAAAAATCAGTGCAGGATGGCCGTCAGGCGGCGCATCAGCAGTTCGATGGCGGCCGGGCCATCGGCCAGCATCGCCACCTGCGTGTTGATGGGCGCGCGGCGCGGCACGCGGAATTCGCACACCGTCATGCCGCGCGTCAGTTCGCCCGTCAATTCGATGGCCACGTGGGCGCTCTGGAACTGGAACAGCTGCGGCGCTTCCAGGTACAGGGCCACCACCGGGTCGTACATCGGCATGGGCACGGAGCCGTCGGCGCTGCGGATGCGCACGTACGCTTCCAGGTAGCCGGCCAGGCGCTGCGCGCGCGGCGTGCCGATGGCGCGCAACTGCTGCACCTCGGCATTCGTCACCAGCAGTTGGCGGCACAGGTTCAGGCCAAACATGCGCAGCGGGATGCCGGCCTGGAAAACCTGGGCGGCCGCTTCCGGGTCCGCATAGATATTGAATTCCGCCGCCGCCGTGTGGTTGCCCTGGTCGGTGGAGCCGCCCATCAGGATGATTTCGACGATTTTTTCCGCGATGTCCGGCGCGCGGCTCAAGGCCGTCGCCAGGTTCGTCATCGGCGCGATCGCCATGATGGTGATCTGGCCCGGATGCGCGCGCACGGCGGCGATCAGCGCATCGACGGCATGGCCGGCGGCATCCGTGGCGGCGCCGGGCGGCAAAATTTCTCCCGTCGTCGGCATGCCGCTGTCGCCGAGGATGCGCTGCGCCGTCTCGATGACGCCGGCCAGCGGCTCTTCGCAGCCGCGGTAGATGGGCACCGTCAAGCCATCATGGGCCTTGATGCGCAAGGCGTTGTCGTAGGTGATGTCGACGGGCGCATTGCCCGCCACCACGCTCACGCCCAGCCACTCGATGCCGGGATTGCTGCCCAGCAGCAACATCGTCAGCCAGTCGTCGAAGCCGGGGTCGGTATCGAGCCAGATCTTTTGCAAGGGTTTGTCCATGATGGTCTCCGGTTAAAACATCAGGCCGCAAATCAGGCAGCCAGGCACAGGGCGCTGTCGGCCGGCAGCACGAAGGACACGGCCGTGCCTTCGCGCCAGGTGGCGCCGCCGGCCGCGCAGATGCCCTTGACCTGGCCCAGCGGGGTTTGCAGCAGGTATTCGACGGTGTCGCCCAGGAAGCCGCGCGCCAGCACGGTGCCCGGGTACTGGCCCGCCGCGTCGTCGGCGGCGCAGACGCGCACCTTGTCCGGACGCCAGCCCAGCACCGTGGTGCCGGCGTTCACCGGCGCCGTGTACGGCAGGCTGGCGCCCGCGTGGTGCAGCGCGCCGTCGCGGTAGTCGAACAGGTTCTCGAAGCCCATGAAGTTGGCGACGAAGCGCGTCGACGGCGTATTGAAGACGGCTTCCGGCGCGGCCAGCTGCTCGATGCGCCCGCCGTTCATGACGACGATGCGGTCGGACAGGGCCAGCGCTTCTTCCTGGTCATGCGTCACGTACAGCATGGTGATGCCCAGCTCGCGCTGGATGCGGCGCAGCTCGGCGCGCATCTGCACGCGCAGCTTGGCGTCCAGGTTCGACAACGGCTCATCCAGCAGCAGCAGGGCCGGCTCGACGACGATGGCGCGCGCCAGCGCCACGCGCTGCTGCTGGCCGCCGGACATTTGCGCCGGCAGGCGGGTTTCAAAACCCGTCAGGCCGACGGCGGCGATCACGGCTTCCACTTTCGTTTTCAGCAAGGCCGGCGCAACTTTGCGCAGGCGCAAACCAAAAGCGATGTTGTCGTATACATTCAAGTGCGGGAACAGCGCGTACGACTGGAAGACCATGCCGATATTGCGCTTGTTCGGCGCCAGCTTGCCGATTTCGCGGCCGTCCAGCACGATGCGGCCCGACTGCAGCGGCATCAGGCCGGCGATGGCGCGCATGGTGGTGGTCTTGCCGCAGCCGCTGGGGCCCAGCAGCGAGATCAGCTCGCCCTGCTCGACGTGCAGGTCCAGGTCCTTCACGGACGTCGTGTTCTTGGCGTAGCCGAGGTTCAGCTTGTGCAGTTCCAGATAACTCATGGTGTGTTGCCTCTTACATGTATTTAGAAATGCCCAGCACCTTCTCGGTCACCATCACGAACGCCATGGTGAACAAGACCAGCAAGGTCGACAGGGCAGCGATCGACGGGTCGAAGCTGTTTTCCATATGGCCCAGCATCTCGATCGGCAAGGTGCTGATGCCGGGTCCCGTCAGGAACAGCGACACGGGCACCTGGTTGAACGAGGTGACGAAGGCGAGGAAGAAGGCGGCGATCACGGCGTTGCGGATATTCGGCAGCACGATCATGAAGAAGGCGCGCAGGCGCGACGCGCCCAGGGTGATGGCGGCATCTTCGATATCCACGCGCAAGTTCACCAGGCTGGCGTACACCACGCGCACCGAGTATGGAATCAGCAAGGCGATGTGGCCGATCAGCAGGCCCACGTAGACGGGCGCGTTGATGGTCAGCACCAGGTGGTGCAGCAAGCCCAGGCCCACCAGGATGGCGGGAATGATCAGCGGGGATGTGAGCACCTGGCGGATGGCGCCGATGCCCGGCGGCGGCATGCGCGAAAACGCATACGCGACGGGAATGCCCAGGGCCAGCGCGATGACGGTGGCGATCAGGCCGATTTCCAGGCTGGTCTGGAAGGCGCGGCGGAACTCGGGCGCCGACCACACTTCGATGATCCAGCGCAACGAGTACGACTCGGGCGGGAAGGCCAGCGTTTCACCGCCGGAAAAGCCCGCCAGCACCACGATGGCAAAAGGTCCCAGCAGGAACAAAAACACCAGCCACAGGACGGCGCGCGAGAATAAGCTTTCTTTCATACGGAGCTCCGGCTCGAGGAAATACGTTTAAGGCCGGCATTGACCAGCAGGGTCATGCAGACGAGGATGACGGCGATGACATTCGCGGCGCCGAAATCGCTCTCCACGCTGACTTTCTGGTACAGCAGGGTTTCCAGCATCAGCACCTTGGTGCCGCCCAGCAGGGCCGGCGTCACGTAGGCCGTCACGCAGCCCGTGAATACCAGGGTGCCGCCAACAACCAGGCCTTCCTGCGTCAGCGGCAGGGTGACCTTGCAAAACACTTGCCATGGATTGGCACCCAGGGTGGCGGCGGCCGGTTCCACGTCGCGCGGCAGGTTTTCCAGCGCGCCCGCCAGCGACATCAGCATCAGCGGCAGCAGCAGTTGCAGCAGGCCGACAAAGACGGCGAATTCGCTGAACAGCAAACGCAGCGGCTCATCCGTGAAGCCCATGTTGACCAGCGCCGCATTGACGGCGCCGTTACGGCCCAGCAGCACGATCCAGGCATAGGTACGCGCGATCGGCGAGACCATCAGCGGCAGGATCATCATGCCCACCACCAGCCCGCGCCACTTCGGCGACACGCGCGCCACGGCTTGCGCGGCCGGATAGCCGAGGATGATCGACGCCAGGGTGACCAGCGCGGCGATGCGCAGGGTGCGCCAGAAGATGGTGCGGTTGAATTCCTGCGAGAAGAAGTCGACGAAGCGGTCGACGCCCCACTGCATGCCGTCGCCGACGCGGAAGGCGTCGACCAGCAAGGCCAGCACGGGCAGCAGGAAGCAGACGACGATAAAGATCAGCGCGGGCAGGACCAGCAACAGGCCCAGGCGCTTTTTTGGATCAGCAAACATGGTGTTTTCTCCTCGTCACCACTATTTGCTCATGGCCTTGTTCCACTGCGTCATCCAGTTGGTGCGCTGCTTGAGGATGGTTTCCGGCTTGACGAACTTCAGCGAATTGATCTGGTCGGCGCCATAGGTATTGAATTGCGCGGCGGCCACGGACAGGCGCACTTCCTTGTTGACGGGCGAGTCGACCAGGTTGGTCGCCAGCTGCGTCTGCACTTCCTTGGACAGCCAGAAATCCATCAGCTGGTAAGCCAGGTCCGCGTTCTTCGAACCGGCGACGATGCCCATCACGTTCATGCCGGCCGCCTGGCCTTCGGCCGGGATGCTCCATTTCAGGGGCAGGCCCGTCTTGAGCATTTGCGACCAGGTGAAGCGCGCCACCGGCGCGGCCCAGATTTCATCCTGGGCGAACAGCGCCGCCAGCTGGGCGCTGTTTTTCGAGAAGGTGACGACGTTGCCCTTCATGCCGACGATCTTGGCGAATCCGGTGGCGTAGTCATCCGTCTTGCCGCCCCAGGCCGCATCGGCCATGCGCAGCATCAGCGGGCCCTGCGTGGTGCTCACGTCCGGGAAGGCCACGCGGCCTTTCAGCTCGGGGCGCCACAGGTCTTTCCACGATGTCAGCGGGGCGATCTTGTCGCTGCGGTACACCAGGCCCACGGAATACAGCGTGTAGCCGACGGCGTAGTTGCCGCCGACGGGATTTTTCGCCACGTCGTACAACTGCTTGTAATTGCTCAGCTTGGAGTAATCCATGGGCTGGATCACGCCCTTCTGCGCCGCTTCCAGCATGCCGGAATCGGACAGCAGCACCAGGTCGATCACCGGATTCTTGGCATGCACCACCAACTTGGCGATGCGGTCCGCGTTATTGCCCGTTTCCACCTTGATATCGCAACCACATTTGGCCTTGAACGGCTCGTACACATACTTCATGAACAAGGGCTGGGCAATCGGGTAGGCCGAAATGACCAGCTCGCGTTTTTCCGCGTGGGCGGCGTTTGCCAGCAAGCCTAGGCTCAAAGCCAACATGAGGTGCTTTTTCAAGATGCTTCCTTTCAGGGGGCGGCGCTGCGGGACAGCGCCTGTAAAGATGAATCAGTCGTCAGAAATAATGTCGCATGCCAACGATCAAGACGCTTTGCGTCTTGCCGCCGGAGGCGCCGAAGCCGAACACGCGGGCGAAGGTCGCATCGCCGGCCGCCTTCTGGTAGCTCCAGGTGATGGCGACGTCGGTGCGCTTGGACAGGAAGTAATCGGCCTGGAAGTTGACCTGATGCCATTTCGGCGTCTTGTTGATCACATCATATTTACCGGTGGTAAAGAAATACGATGCGCCCAGGTTCAGCGCTTCCGTCAGCTTGTGGTTCATGTTCAGATCCACGTTTTGCAGGGTCAGATTGCTTTGATCCATGTAGTGGTAGCGCACGTTGGTGTACAGCGCGCCAAACTTGGTCCTGCCCACATTATAAAAGCCTCCCGTGCCGGCGATGGCCTGGTCGTTCACGCCGGCGCCGCTGACGGCGCTCTTGTTGAAGATCAACAGCGAGCTGCCATAGTCATTGCCGATGGCGCCATTCGGCGCGTCCGGGGCATTCGGGTGATCCATCTTGGTGTAGGCAACGGCCCAGCTGTAGGCATCGACTTTGTAGCCGACGCCCATGCTGTAGACGCGGTTGCGGTTGGAATCCTGCGGATTTTCGCTGAAACCATACAAGCCCGTGAACGACAGGTTGCTGATGTTCGGGCTGACATACTTGACGGCGTTTTGCACGCGCAAGTTGTTGTAGCCATTGTCGTTGTCGCCGATGTGCACGCCGTTACTGGCGATGACCACCGGGCCCAGCAGATCCTTCACGGCTTCGTACTGGCGGCCCAGGGTCAGGGTGCCCTTGTCATTGCTGGACAGGCCCACGTACGACTGGCGGCCGAACAGGCGCCCACTTTGCGCCGCGACGCCCGTCATGACATTGAAGCCGTTTTCCAGCACGAAGATCGCCTTGGCGCCGTTGCCCAGGTCTTCTTGGCCGCGGAAACCGATGCGCGGATTCTGATTCGTGCCGCTCAGCGCATGCGTGCGGCTGCCGTTACCTTCATCCGAGACATAGCCGATACCGGCCGACAGCAAGCCATACACTTGCACGCTGCTTTGCGCCTGCGCCGCCCCCTGCGCCGCCAGCAAGCCACCCACTACCATCGTTCCAGTCATCCATTTGTTCATCGCCGCCGCCCTAAAAAGAATAAACCCTGAGTTTTTTTGGAATTATTTTTGATTGCTTGTGTCGCTTGCATGCAGGCCGCCGCGTGTGCCGGCGCCGCCCGGCAAGCACTTCTCTGAAAATTGTTGCTTTCAAGACAAGTAAAGACCAGTCCAGAATATGGTAAATTGCGGGATAAGAAAATTTGTTTATTTTTATAAATCCATTACTTTTTCTAATAAGCAAACCCATGCATGAGTTAAGCAAGAAAATTTCCTTACGACATTTACAAGCGTTTTCCACCCTTGCCCGGGTAAACAGCTTCAGCAAGGCTGCACAGGAATTGTGCGTGACCCAGCCGGCGCTCAGCGCCTCGATCAAGCTGCTGGAAAATCAACTGGGAAAAAAGTTGTTTAACCGCACAACCCACCAGCTGGAACTGACGCGCGAAGGCAAGCTGGCGCTCGAATACGCGACCCATTTGCTCAATACGGCAAGCAATACCTTTGCCGATATCCAGCGCGCCATCGGCAGCGGCCGGCACCGCATCCGCATCGGCGCCATCCCCTCGGCCATGGCCATGACGGCGGCCGTGGTGGCGCGCTACAGCGAGCAGCATGGCGACGAAGTGGAAATCGTCCTGTCGGACATGCCCAACGATGGCTTGCTGCACGCCCTGCATTCGGGCCAGCTGGATTTTTGCGTGGGCATCGAAGTGCCCGGTTCCGTGTCGCTGGAAAGCGTCGGCCTGTTCGAGGACGAACTGGTGCTGGTGACGGCCGGACGCCATGCGCTGGCGCCGCTCAAGGAGGTGCGCTGGGAACAGCTGGCGGGCCAGGAAATCGTCGTGTTTACCAAGGGCAGCATCTGGGAGTTCGCTTCCAGCGCCCTGCGCCAGCATGGCTTGAGCCCGTCGAGCCTGTACCAGATGATCCACAGCGAGTCGCTGTATGGCGTGGTGCGCGCCGGCATCGCCGTGGGCATCATGCCCAGCCTGTACACGACCTTCCTCAACGACGAGGAACTGCACGTGGCGCCGCTGCGCCAGCCCACCTGCAAGCGCAAGATCGCCTTGATGCGGCGCAATGAAATCAGCCGTAACCACCATGTCGACGACTGTTTCCTGGCATTGCGCAAGGACCTGCAGCAGGTCGACCAGTGGTTTTGATGGTCACTACGGGGTCAGACCCCCACTCGCGTCGACGCCTGTTCAGGCGCTGCGGGTGGAGAGGGTCTGACCCCAGCTCTTGCGATTACTGCGGGGCCTTCAACAAATTCGCCAGCGCCACATATTGCTCCAGCCCCACGGTTTCCGGACGCAGGGTCGGGTCGATGCCGGCCGCCTTGATCTGCTCTTCCGTAAACATGCCGGCCAGGCAGTTGCGGATCACCTTGCGGCGCTGCGAGAACGCCTTCATGACCACCGCTTCCAGGGTGGCCTGGTCGCAAGCCAGGCGCTCGGCCACGGGAATCATGCGCACGATGGCCGATTCCACTTTCGGCGGCGGATCGAAGGCCGTCGGCGGCACGATGAACAGCAGCGACATCTTGTAGCGCCATTGCAGCATCACGGACAAACGGCCATACGCCTTGCTGCCCGGCTCGGCCACCATGCGCTCGACCACTTCCTTTTGCAGCATGAAATGCTGGTCCTGCACCAGCGGCGCGAAATCGGCCAAGTGGAACAGCAGCGGGCTGGAAATGTTATACGGCAAGTTACCCACGATGCGCAGTTTCTGGCCGGCCGGCACGGGGATTTGCGCGAAATCAAACTTCAGCGCATCGCCCGAGTGGATCGTCAGCTTGGCCGGATTGAAGGTTTTTTCCAGGCGCACGATCAGGTCGCGGTCCAGTTCCACCACGTGCATCTGTTTCAGATGGCGCAGCAGCTGCTCCGTCATGGCGCCCAGGCCGGGGCCGATCTCGACCATGGCATCGTCCGGCTGCGGCGCGATGGCGGCCGTGATGTCGTCGAGGACGAAGCGGTCATGCAGGAAGTTCTGGCCAAAGCGTTTGCGGGCAACGTGTTTCATAATGTATTTTCTATCAATGCGGTAAAGCCGGCACAGGCCGGCGGAATCGGTTGAGCAAGCAGCGTCGGGAGTGGCCGTGCCGGCCTACCCGACCCGTTCTCTATGCTCTGGTCGGGGTGCTCGCGCGCAGCATGTCGAGCGCCGTTTGCAGCGCGTGCCGCATGCTGTGGTCATCGGCCAGGCCCAGCCCCTGCGCGGCCAGGTCCAGCGCCGTGCCATGGTCGACCGAGGTGCGGATCAGCGGCAAGCCCAGGGTGATATTGATGCCGCGCCCGAAGGTGGCATATTTCAAGACGGGCAAGCCCTGGTCGTGGTACATGGCCAGCACGCAGTCGGCGTCGGCCAGATATTTGTGCTGGAACAGGGTGTCGGCCGGAAACGGGCCGCGCGCATCGATGCCGCGCGCTTGCGCAGCGGCAATCGCTGGGGCGATGACATCGATTTCCTCGCGTCCCAGATACCCGCCCTCGCCCGCATGCGGGTTCAGGCCGGTGACCAGGATGCGCGGCGCGGCGATGCCGAATTTCTGCCGCAGGTCCGCCTGCAGGATGTCCAGCGTCGTCGCCAGGCTCGCTGGCGTGATGGCGGCCGACACCTCTTTCAATGGCAGATGCGTGGTGGCCAGCGCCACGCGCAGGGTCGGCTCGCCATGGCCGGGCTCGCCGGCCAGCATCATGACCACTTGGGGCGTGCCGGTTTTTTCCGCCAGGTATTCCGTATGGCCGGAAAACGCCACGCCGGCATCGTTGATGGTGCTTTTTTGCAAAGGCGCCGTCACCATGGCGCCGAACCAGCCGGCCTGGATGCCTTCCACGGCCGCGTCCAGGGTATCGAGCACGGCGCGCCCGTTATCCTTGTCGAGCACGCCAGGGATGACATTGTTGACGGTGGGAATGTCGATCACGGCCAGGCGGCCGGGACCGAACTGCGGCAAGCCGCTGTTGCGCACGGCTTGCAGGGACAGTGCGGCCAGGCGGATCTCGGGATCGATCAGGCTGGCCGTCAGCGCCAAAAAGGCGGCGTCGCCCAGCAGGATGCAGTTGACCTCGTTGCGCATGGCCCAGGCGGCGCGAATGGAGATTTCCGGGCCGACACCGGCCGGCTCGCCACAGGTGATGGCGACGGCGGGGCGGCGTGGTGCGGGCAAATTACTCATGCGCAAACAATCAACAGCATTACTGGTCGTCCGGGCGGAACTCGACGTAGGCGCGGTCGCGCACTTCGCGCGCCCAGTTTTCCGTCGCTTCTTCCAGCTTGCGCTCGCGCAAGGCATTGCGCGCGGCGCTGCGCTGCTTCTCTTTCGAGACGTCGTCGCTCTTGCGCTCCAGCACTTCGATCAGGTGGAAGCCAAAACTCGACTCGATCGGCTCGCTCACTTCACCCGGTTTCAGCGCATTCATCGCCGTTTCGAATTCCGGCACGGTGTCGCCTGGATACAGCCAGCCCAGGTCGCCGCCCTTGGCGGCCGAGCCGTCATTCGAGAACAAGCGGGCCAGGTCTTCGAACTTGGCCGCCTTGTTGTCGAGGCGTTCCTTCAATTCCAGCAATTTACGCTTGGCTTCGGCAGCCGACATGGTCGGCGTCACTTTCAGCAGGATGTGGCGGGCATGCGTCTGCTGCACGGCGGCCACGGCTTGCGCCTCGGCGGCGCTGCGGCGGTCCACCAGCTTGAGGATGTGGAAACCCGTGTTGCTCTTGATGATGGGCGTGATCTGGCCCGGCTTGAGCTTCAGCAGCTGTTCCGTGAACAATGGCGGCAGGCGGTCGCTATTGCGCCAGCCGATATCGCCGCCGCTCAGCGCATCGCTGGCGTCGGAATAGGTGGCGGCCATCTTGCCGAAATCGGCGCCCGTGCGCAGCTGGCGGCTGACTTCTTCAGCGCGCGCGCGGCGCGCGGCGATCTGTTCCGGGCTGGAATTTTCCGGGATGCGCACGAGAATCTGCGCCAGGTTCAGCTCGACCTGTTCGCTGGCCGCGGCTTTTTCCGCTTCCAGGAAGTTGTCCACTTCGGAGTCCGAGATCTGGATCTTGGCATCGACTTCATGTTCGCGCAGGCGCTGCATGATGATTTCATCACGAATTTCTTCGCGGAAGGTCGCAAATGGCGTGCCTTCCTTTTCCATCTGGTTGCGCAGCTCCTGCACCGTCATCTTTTGCTGTTCCGCAATACGGCCAATCGCGCGGTCCAAGGTCAGGTCATCCACCCGCACGCCCATTTCCTTGGCCAGCTGCATTTGCGCGCGCTCGACAATCATGCGTTCCAGCAATTGGCGGCGCAGGTCGGCGGGATCGGGCATGGGAATGTTCTGCGCCTTCATGCGCTGTTCCACGCTCTTGATGCGGGCCGCGACTTCGTTGCGCGTGATCACATCGTCATTGACGACGACGGCGATGGCATCGATGGTCTGGCCACTGCTCGACGCAGGCGGCGTGAACCCCTTGACGGGTGCGGCGGCAGGCTTGGCCGCCGCAGGCGCGGTGGCAGCCGGCGTGGCGGCAGGCGCTGCTGCAGCTTGTTGCGCCCAGACACTACTGGTCGTGGCGCCGGACATGGCGCACAACAAGACCGTGGCAATTTTGAGTTGGTGCATACTGGCATTACGCATAATGTGTAGAGCGCTCATGAGTTCAAGTGAATAAAAAAACCGGTTCGCGCCAGCGCCGGGGAGTCCGGCGGCGGCGACGGTGACCATCTTAACGGAGTGGCTGGCTCAGTGCCTGATAGCCAGGTATGGTTTTGGTAAATGTTTCCAGCCCATTCGCCCCCAGGCCCAGGCCATTCGACAGGCCCGTCAGTTCCAGCTGGAAGAAGATCGGCGTCGACGCATTGTTGGCCGACGTCACGAAACGCTGGGCGCCCATGCGGAATACCCAGCAGTCGCCCTTGTATTCCAGGCCGATCAGGCTTTCCAGCATGCGGCGGTCCAGCAAGGAATAACTGATGCGGCCCACGCCATACAGG
>CAUSDR010000011.1:0-35362 GCA_963530105.1 uncultured Janthinobacterium sp. | reverse complement strand
GTGTTGACATAGGGCAAGATGCCGTGCGCGTCATCGAACTGGTGCGCCGGCGTGGAACCTTGTCTTGCCGGCATTGCGGCAGCGCCCCGCTGGCGCCGGGAATGATTTTTGACGGACATATCGAGGATATGCAGGGCCTGGCCGCCGCGCTGCGCCAGGCTTGCCGCGACAGTGGCAGCGCTTGCCACCGGGTGGCGCTGGCCATGCCGGCCACGGCCCTGATCACGCACGCGATCCGCATGCCGGCCGGCTTGCCGGAAGAGCAGCTGGAAATCCTGGTGGAACTGGAAGCGGCGCAATACATGCCGTTTCCGCTGGAAGACGCAAACCTGGACTTTTTCATCCTGGGGCCGGCGCCGCCGCTGGCCGGCAAGGCCGGACTGGAAATCGACGTGCTGCTGGTGGCGGCGCGCCGCGCCAGTGTGCAGCACCGTCTCGATGTGGCCAAGGCGGCCGGCTTGCTGGCCGTCGTCATGGATAGCGAGACGCTGGCCCTGCAGGCGGCCATGGCGCAGGGCGGCTGGCAAGCCTTGCCCGACGGCGGATCGGCGTACCAGCTGGCCTGGGGCCTGGCCCTGCACGGGTTTGCCCCATGAAGGCGGCCACGCCAGGGCTGCGCATCAACCTCTTGCCCTACCGGCAGGCCGCGCGGCGTCGCCGCGTGCATGCACTGCTGTGGCTGCTGGCTGGCGGTGCATTGCTGGGTATGCTGCTGGCGCTGGGCGCGGCCGCCTGGCTGCAGGCGCGGATCGACGATATCACGCGGCGCCAGGATGGCTGGCGCCATGCCACGCGGCAGGTAGACGGCGTGCTGGCCGCTGGCCGCCGGCTGCAGGACGAGACGGCGTCCTTGCTGGCGCGCCGGCAGGCGATTGCCTTACTGCAAGAGCAACGCAACGCCGCAGTGATCCTGCTGGACGTCCTGGCGCAGGCCATGCCATCGGGCGCGCTCTTGCGCAGCGTGCGGCAGGAAGCGGCGATGGTGCGTGTGCAAGGACAGGCGGTTGCGCAGGACCGAGTCGCCGCACTGCTGCTGGCGCTGGCAAAAGCGGCGCCACAGTCGAAGCCGGAATTGCTGGAAGTGCGCGGCATGGCGGACGGTGCGGTGGAGTGGACGATACGGCTGGCAGCGCCTGTTTCGCCGGTATTGGCGCCACCGCGGACACGGGAGGTGGCTGGCCATGCTGCGCCTGACTGAAGCGTCGCAGTGGCCGCGGCCGGCCCGTCTCGCCAGTGCCGCCTTGAGCGCCGCACTGGTGGCCGCGCTGCTGCACCTGGCCTGGCTCGATGGGCTGCTGGCCGCCATGCGGCTGGCGCAGGGGGAAGAAGGGCGTCTGCATGCCGCGTACCGGCAGGTCAGTGCACGGGCAGGTCAGGTGCCCGCATGGCGCGCACAGCGGCAGCAGGCCGCTGCCGAGCTCGCCAAGCTGGAACAGCAGTTGCCGAATAGCCAGCAGATGGCGCTATTGATGTCCGACATCAATGCGGCGGGCCAGGCGAGGGGCGTGCAATTTACCCTGTTCAAGCCGGGCGCGCCCCAGCCGCAGTCCTCCGTGGTGGCGCTGCCCATCGGTGTGCAGCTGCGCGGCGCCTATCACGCCATGGGCGAACTGATGGCGGATGTGGCACGCCTGCCGCGCATCGTCACCGTGCATGATTTGGCATTGACGGCGGACAAGGATGGCATGCTGACGCTCGACGCCGTGCTGCGCGCCTATCGTCTACCCGACGCGCAGGAGCGCACGGCGCTGGCCCGGCTGGCGCCACGGCCGACGCCGGACCGGCCGGCATCGCCGGCGTGGCAAGCGTTGCCTGACTTCATGCCGCGTCCGTATGCGGGCGCCGGCTTGCCCGATCCGTTTGCTGCGCCTGCGCTGGCACAGCGGACGGCGCGCGGCGGCGTGGCGGGGCCGGACCTGCGCCGCCCCCGTGGGCCGCTGGAAAGCGTGGCCATGTCTACCCTGCGCATGGTGGGCAGCATGCGCCTGGCGGGCGGACTCAGCGCGCTGCTGCTGGCGGGACAGCGCGTGTACCGGGTGGAGGTAGGCCAGCACCTGGGGCAGGATCACGGCGTGGTGACGGGCATCAGTGAGCAGGCCGTGCAGTATCGTGAACTGCTGCGCGAAGCGGATGGCCCATGGCAAGAGCGGCGCGGCAGCCTGGGCTTGCAGGTGGCGGGAGCGGGAGCCGGAGCGGCACCGACATCGGCAGCGGCACCGGCACCGGCAGCCGGGGCGGTTGCCAGGGCCAGCCTGCCCGAGGCGGTGCCATGAGCGCGCGCCGCATGCTTGTCGCCACGCTCTTGTGCCTGCACCTTGGCAGCCTGGCCCAGGAAACCGTGGTGCTGGTGACGGCGCCGCGCCTGTATGCCGGCGAGAAAATTTCTGTGGATTTCCAGAACGTGGGCGTGCGCGCGGCCCTGCACATCCTGGCCGATGCCTCTGGGCAAAATATCGTCGCCAGCGACAGCGTGGCGGGCAATGTCACCCTGCGTTTGCGCGATTTGCCATGGGACCAGGCGCTCGATGTCGTGCTGCAGGCGAAGGGCCTGGCCATGCGGCGCAATGGCAACGTGCTGTGGATCGCGCCGCGCGAGGAAATCCTCGCGCGCGAAAAGCTGGAACTGGAGCAGCGCGCGCAGATCGCGGAACTGGAACCGCTGCAATCGGCCATCTTCCAGCTCAACTACCAGAAGGCGGAAGCGTTCCGCACGGTGTTCGGCCTCGATGCGGGAGAAGGGCGCAGCCGCCTGCTGTCGCGCCGTGGCAGCGTGCTGATCGAGCCGCGCACGAACCAGCTGTTCGTCACCGACGTGCCGGCGCGCCTGGAACAGATCCGCCTGCTGATCGCCAAAACGGATATCGCCACGCGGCAAGTCATGATCGAGGCGCGCATCGTCGAGGCCAACGATAGCTTCAGCCGCAACCTGGGTGCGCGCCTGGGCTTTACGGACCAGCGCCTGGCGGCGGGCCAGTTGCCCGGATTCTCCCTCGGTAACAGCGGGCGCCGTGCCGCCATCGGCGGCAGCTATCAGGGCGTGGGCGAGGCGACGGGGCAGGCGGTGGCCGGCGCCGGCGCCTTCGTGCCGAACACGCAATTCGTCAACTTGCCGGCCGCCAGCATCAATGGCCTGCCGCCTGCCAGTTTCGCCCTCAGCCTGTTTTCAGCAGCGGCCAACCGTTTCCTGAACCTGGAACTGTCCGCGCTGGAAGCCGATGGCAAGGGCAAGATCATTTCCAGTCCCCGCGTGGTGACGGCGGACAAGGTGCTGGCGCTGATCGAGCAAGGCATCGAATTGCCCTACCAGGTGGCCACCAGCAGCGGCGCCACCTCGATCACGTTTCGCAAGGCGAATTTGCGCCTGGAAGTGACGCCGCAGATCACGCCCGATGGCAACGTGGTGCTGGAAGTGGATGTCAACAAGGACAGCGTGGGCCAGGAAACGCGTTCCGGCTTCGCCATCGACACCAAGCACGTGCGCACGCAGGTGATGGTGGAGGATGGCGGCACGGTGGTGCTGGGCGGCATTTACCAGCAATCCGAGCGGGGCACGGACAGCAAGGTACCCTTGCTGGGTGACATCCCGGTGCTTGGTGTTTTTTTCCGCAGCACGGGTCGCAGTCAAGAAAAAACGGAACTGATGGTGTTCATTACACCGAAAATAGTGGCAGATCGGCCAGTAACACGTTAATGTCACATCTTTACGTTTAAGTAACAATGCGGAAGAAAGCGGACTGATGGCGACTATGCGGAATGTATCCTGGAGTAACACTTATTGGATTAGGGTATCGAATTGGCTGGTACTGGTGGCGCTGGGCGCCTTGCTGGCTGCGTGCGGCGGTGGCGGCGGTGATCCGACCATCGATGGCGGCAACAGTGGCGGCACGACGGGCGGTGTTGCCGCAGCCGTCAGTGTCACGCTGTATAACGGAGCCGGGCAGCCCAGCAATCTTCTGAGCAGCACGACGCCGCTGACGGCCAAGGCGCTCGTCAGTGACAAGAATGGCGCCCCCGTCAGCAACGCGGTGGTGACGTTTTCGGCCGATGCCGCGCTGGTATTGCTGTCGTCGACCAACGGCACGGCGCTGACCGATGCCAAGGGCTATGCCAGCATCACCGTCTCGGCCTTGAATGCGGCAGTCACCGGCGCCGGCAAGCTGACGGCCACGGTCGCGGTGGGCACCGCCACGGTCACCGGCGAGGCCAGCTATGAAGTCAGGGCGGCGCAGGCGGCGGGCGCGAAAATGACGCTGTCGTTGCTCAGCGGCGGCAGTGCCAGCAATGCGCTGTCGAGCGCAACGCCGCTGACGGCGAAGGCCTTGCTGACTGATTTGAATGGAAAACCGATCGCCGACGCGCTGGTGGCGTTCTCGACTGACAATGCCATGGCCGTGATGTCGCCATCGGTAGGGACGGCACTCACCGATGCAACAGGCACGGCGAGCGTCACGCTGCGCCCTTTCAGCCTGTCTGCCAGTGGCGCCGCCATCTTGCGGGCGACCACGACGGCCAATGGTGCCGTTGCCAACAGTCAAATTAATTATGTTCTGGGCGCCACCGATCTGGTGCCGGCCAACATGACATTTTCACCCAACAGCATTCCTGCGTATGGCACCACCGTTGTCTCGGTCGACATCATGGCTGGCGGCAGTCTGTACACCAAATCCGGATCGGTTGTGAATTTTGGATCGAATTGTGTCTTCACGGGCAAGGCCAGTGTGAGCAGCGGCGTGCCGGCCGTTAATGGCAAGGCATCGGCCGTGTATCGCGACCTCGGTTGTAGTGGCGGTGACATGGTGTTTGCCACGGTGGAGGGCAGCAGCATGGCGCTTCACGCTTCTTTTGCGATCGAGCGCGCCGCGCCGGCGTCGGTCCAGTTTTCTGCCGTCAGCCCGGTCGGCAAGTCCCTCGTCATTCAAGGACAGGGCGGCCTGTCGCGCACGGAAACGGCGACCTTGACCTTCCGCGTCTTCGACACGTTCAATCGACCTTTGTCTGGACAGGACGTGACGTTTTCCCTGATCAACGGCCCCGGCATGACCTTGAATAAATTGAAGGACACCACGGACGCCAACGGCGAAGTCATCACCACCGTCAATTCCGGTTCCACGCCGACGACCTTCCGCGTCAAGGCCAGCCTGGCATCCGGCGTCTCCACCTTGTCCGATTCCATCCTGGTGACGACAGGCTTGCCCGTGCAAACGGCATTTTCGCTCAGCTCGGTCAAGTCCAGCGTGGAAGGCTGGTCCTATGATAGCGCCGTGGGCAACCCCGCCACCACCGTCACTGTCCTGCTGGCGGATCAGGCGGGCAATCCGGTGCCGGATGGCACGCCCGTGGCATTCCAGAGCAATCTGGGCGCCATCGGTTCATCGAGCATGGGCGGTTGCACCACCATCAACGGCGGCTGCGCCGTCGATTTCCGCAGCCAGAATCCGCGCGAGGCAAGCAATCCGCCGGCTACGCCCTGCAATGACATCAAGAACGGCGGTACGGCGGACAGTAACTGGCCAGGCCTGGCAACCGTGTGCGCCAGCACGTCGGATGGCAGCACGACATTGTTTGCCAAGATCGCAATATTCTTGAGTGACAGCGTTCCTGGCAAAATCATCCTGAGCAACGACGATGGCAGTACCGCGGTCCTGGGACGGGAAGCCTATGACCTGGGTTCCAGGGCGGCGAGTCTGCCACGGACATTCCGCCTGCTGATCAGCGATCTGCATCAGAATCCGATGCCATCCGGGAGTACGGTGAGCATCACGAATGCCGTCAATGGACAGGTTTCCGTGCTGCCGGCGAGCGTACAAAATATCTATCCGCACAATATTGATGGTATCGACGACAGGACTGGCAACAACATCAAGGGTAACCAGGGCAGCCTGCATACCGTTACAATTAATAGCCTGACGCCGACTAACTGTGTCGCCAATGTGGTCAATACGTTTAATGTGACAGTGACGACGCCGCTGGGCAACGCCACCAGTTATCCGTTTAGACTGACATTCTCCTGTCCTTGAGCTGCAGGGGAGCGGGGGCTGTCGAGGGCGGCGCCCGTTATTTTCTGATTGATTGATATAAAAAGTGTCCGAAATTTCCAACAGTAATATTTTTCTTGTCGGCCTCATGGGCGCAGGCAAAACCACGATCGGGCGCATCCTGGCCCGCAAGCTGGGCTTGCGCTTTGTCGATTCCGACCACGAAATCGAGGCACGCACGGGTGCGACCATCCCGTGGATCTTTGAAATCGAGGGCGAGGCCAGCTTTCGCCGGCGCGAGGCCGAAGTCATCCGCGACCTGAGCGCGCAGGAAGGCATCGTCATGGCCACGGGCGGCGGCGCCATCCTCAATGCCGACAGCCGCGCCTACCTGAAGGAGCGGGGCACGGTGGTCTACCTGCGCGCCAGCGTCAGCAACATCCTCACGCGCACCAGCCATGACAAGAACCGCCCCCTGCTGCAGACGGCCGACCCGCGCAAGAAGCTGGAAGAATTGACGGCACAGCGCGAGCCCCATTACCTGGAAGTGGCCGACATTGTGATCGACACGGGCCGTCCTAACGTACAATCGATGGTTCAGACCATCCTGATGCAGCTGGCCAGCCTTGAATGCGAGGCTTCGCCCAACTGCGTCATTCATGCAGAGCCTTCCATGAACGAGCAATCCAAAATGTTGTTGAGCGTAGACCTCGACGAACGCAGTTATCCGATCGCCATCGGTCCCGGCCTGCTGGCCGACGCCGATGCGCTGCTGCGCCATATCAGCGGCCACAAGGTGGCCATCGTCACCAATACCACCGTCGCCCCGCTGTATCTGGGCCGCCTGCAGGCGGCGCTGGCCAGCGATGGCCGCGAGGTGATCAGCATCGTCCTGCCGGACGGCGAAGAGTATAAAAACTGGGCCAGCCTGATGCAGATCTTCGACGCGCTGCTGGCCAACAAATGCGACCGCAAGACCACCCTGGTGGCGCTGGGCGGCGGCGTGATCGGCGACCTGACCGGCTATGCGGCGGCCAGCTACATGCGCGGCATCGGCTTCGTGCAGGTGCCCACCACCTTGCTGGCGCAGGTCGATTCCTCCGTCGGCGGCAAGACGGGCATCAACCATCCGCTGGGCAAGAACATGATCGGCGCCTTCTACCAGCCGCGCGCCGTGATTGCCGACACTTCGACCCTGGAAACCCTGCCGGCGCGCGAGCTGTCGGCCGGCCTGGCAGAAGTCATCAAGCATGGCGCCATCATCGATGCCGCCTTCTTCGACTGGATCGAGGCGAACATGGCCAAGCTGATGGCGCGCGACAAGGGCGCCCTGGCCTATGCCATCGCCCGCTCGTGCGAAATCAAGGCGGACGTGGTGCGCCAGGACGAACGCGAAGGCGGCCTGCGCGCCATCCTGAACTTCGGCCACACCTTCGGCCACGCCATCGAGGCGGGCCTGGGCTATGGCCACTGGCTGCATGGCGAAGCCGTCGGCTGCGGCATGGTGATGGCGGCCGACCTGTCGTGCCGCATGGGCTATATCGACCAGGCGGCCGTGGAGCGCGTGCGCGCGCTGGTGGCCGCCGCCGGCCTGCCCGTCAAGGCGCCGGACCTGGGCGTGGCGCGCTGGCTGGAACTGATGGAAGTGGACAAGAAGAACGAGGGCGGCGCCATCAAGTTCATCCTGTTGAAACCCCTGGGCAGCCCGTGCATCACGGCCGCGCCGCATGAACTGGTGCTGGCCACCCTGGCCGCCGGAGTGCAATAACATGCTGCCAGAAGACTTCCTTGCCCCGTATGCGGCCCACTCGGCACAGGGGCAGGGACGTCGCTTTGCCGAGGCGCCGCACGCCTCGCGCAGCCAGTTCCAGCGCGACCGCGACCGCATCATCCATTCCTCGGCCTTCCGCCGCCTCGAATACAAGACCCAGGTGTTCCTCAACCACGAGGGAGATTTGTTCCGCACGCGGCTGACGCACAGCCTGGAAGTGGCGCAGGTGGGCCGCTCGATCGCGCGCAACCTGCGCCTCAATGAAGACCTGGTCGAAGCCATCGCGCTGGCGCATGACCTGGGCCACACGCCGTTCGGCCACGTGGGCCAGGACGTGCTCAACGAATGCATGGGCGAGCACGGCGGTTTCGAGCACAACCTGCAAAGCCTGCGCGTGGTCGACACGCTGGAAGAGCATTACGGCGCCTTCGACGGCTTGAACCTGATGTTCGAGACGCGCGAAGGCATATTGAAACACTGCTCGCTGGCGCATGCGCGCGAACTGGGTCCCGTGGCGCAGCGCTTCATCGACCGCATGCAGCCGACGCTGGAAGCGCAGCTGACCAACCTGGCCGACGAAATCGCCTACAACAGCCACGATATCGACGATGGCCTGCGCTCCGGCCTGATCACCATCGCCCAGCTGGAAGAGGTGGAATTCTTCGGCCGCCTGTGGCGCGACGTGCAGCAGGCCTTCCCCGGGCTGTCGGGCCGGCGCGCCATCTATGAAACCTTGCGCCGCCTGATCACGGCGCTGGCCGACGATCTGATCGTCACGTCGAATGCCCTGATTGCGGACGCCGCTCCCCGCGACGTCAGCGAAGTGCGCGCCAGCCCCCCGCTGATCCGCTTTTCGGACGCCATGCGCAAGGATGCGACGGAGCTGAAACGCTTTTTGCGCGCGAACCTGTACCGCCACTACCAGGTCAACCGCATGCGCGTGAAGGCCAGCCGCATCGTGCGCGAACTGTATGACAGCTTCATGGCCGAACCGGCCCTGCTGCCGCCCGATTATCAGGTCAGCGGTGACGATGTCAGCAAGCAGGCGCGCAAGATCGCCGACTACATCGCCGGCATGACGGACCGCTACGCGATCCGCGAGCACCGCAGGCTGTATTCTCTGGATGAGTTGTAGGTCGGGTTAGCCGGAACGGCGTAACCCGACACCACCACCATCCCTGCCAACAAGGTTGTCGGATGACGCGCTGGCTCGGCTCGGCGGCCCCGCCAATCCGGCCTACTCCGCATTACCGGTCCTGTCAATCGGCATGATCATCTAGCTTCCCACCCGATCACCCCAATACCCCCGCAGCACCTTCTTTTCTATCATGGCAGCAAGTCAACAAGGGCTTGCCGCCCATCGTCAAGGAGAGTGCCATGATTGAATCGCGCCGCAGTTTCTTGCGCGCCTTGCCCGCCATTACCGTCGGGGCGGCCATCGCGCCGCTGCCTGGCAAGGCTGCCATGGCCGCCACCACGGGCGAGGGCGGCCAGCGCTGGGCGATGGTGGTCGATGTGCGCAAGTGCATCGGCTGCCAGGCTTGCACCGTCTCCTGCATCATGGAAAACGCCGCGCCGGAAAACAGCTTCCGCACCGTCGTCTCCACCTATGAAGTCAAGGAAGAAAACCGCTGCGGCACCTACATGCTGCCGCGCCTGTGCAACCACTGCGCCAACCCTCCCTGCATCCCCGTCTGTCCCGTGGGCGCCACTTTCCAGCGCAAGGATGGCGTCGTCGTCGTCGACGGCGACCGCTGCGTGGGCTGCGCCTATTGCGTGCAGGCTTGCCCCTATGACGCGCGCTTCATCAACCACGAGACGGGCAAGGCCGACAAATGCACGTTCTGCGCGCACCGGGTCGACGAAGGCTTGCTGCCCGCCTGCGTGGAAACCTGCGTGGGCGGCGCGCGCATCTTCGGCGACCTGAATGACCGGGACAGCGTCGTGCACCAGCTGCTCACCGAGAACAAGGTGAAGGTGCTCAAACCCGAGCAGGGCACCCAGCCCCACGTTTTTTATTTGGGACTGGACACGCGCTTCGCCGGCCACGTCGAGGGCGAAGCGACACTTTGGCAACCGAGCAAACACGGGAAATAAACCATGGACAGCCATATCACCGAAATTCTCAACGTCACGCGCGAAGCGGCATGGCTGCCGTGGGCGGTGCAGTATTTTTTCCTCATCGGCCTCAGTTACGGCAGCTTCATGCTGACCCTGCCGTACTTCGTTTTCGGCCGCAAGGCGTATGAGCGCCTGGGGCGCATCGCGCTGCTGGCGGCCCTCGTCTGCGGCATGACGGCGCCCGTGGCGCTGCTGGCCGACCTGCACGGGCCGGGCCGCTTCTACCACTTCTACATCTACTTCCAGCCGCAGTCGTGGATGTCGTGGGGCTCGTTCTTCATTCCCCTGTACCTGGGCTGCTTGATGCTGTACGCGTGGCTGGCGCTGCGCGTGGATTTCGCCGCGCGGGGGCAGGGCCAGGATCGCCTGGCCGTCGCCTACCGCCTGCTGGGGCGCGGTGGCGCCGCCTCGCTGCGCGCCATCCGCGTCGCCGCCGCCTTCACCCTGCTGGCCGCTTTTGTCGTGGGCCTGTACACGGGCATGGAAGTGATGGTGGTGCGCGCCCGTCCCCTGTGGTTCACGCCCTTCCTGCCGGCGCAGTTTGCCGCCACGGCCTTCGTCGGGGCCGTGGGCCTGGCGCTGCTGTTCAACCGCTTTTTGCCGGGCCGCGACCAGGCCCTGGAAGTGTCCCTGAACCGCGCCCTGGCCCTGTCGCTGGCGCTGGTGCTGGCGCTGGGCGGCGGCTGGCTGTTCGTCAGCCTGTCCGGCGTGAGCGCCAGCCACAGCATGGCCTTTACGCAGGTGGCGGGCATGCCGCAATGGCAGCTCACCGCCGTCTGGGCCGTGCTGTCGGCCATCGTGCCGATGGCGCTGGCCATCTGGCGCCCGGCCACGAGCGGTTTGGTCAATGGCCTGATCGCGCTGCACAGCGCCTGGATGATGCGCTGGACGATCTTCATCGGTGGCCAGACGATCCCGAAAACGGGCGCGGGCCTGTACGACTACCACCTGCCGATGGGGAACGACGGCTTGCTGGGGATTATCGGCACGGCCGGCCTGTGGATCGCCCTGTTGTTGCTGATGCTGGAATTTTTGCCATGGGCGGGACGCGTCGCCGCTACGCGCAGCCGTGCCGCCATGGCCACGCACTGAGGAGTTGAAAATGAACGAACGCACACACAATGACGACCGCCACGGCGTCGCCGAAGACGAGACGGAAAAGCGCCGCAAGCTGCTGCGCTATGGCGCTATCGGCGGCGGCCTGGCCGCCTTTGCCGCCAGCTTTTCCACCACGGCGGGGCGCATGGTCGACCACGCGCTGGGAAAGGACAAGCCCGTGCAAAAACTGCATGGCAATTCCCTCGTGCCCGAGTTTTCCGTCGATACGGCCACGGGCAAACTGACGGTCAATCCGGACCAGCAGGTGAGCTACACCATGTGCATGGGTTGCACCACGTTTTGCGGCGTGCGCGTGCGCCTGGATAAAAAAAGCGGCAAGGTGCTGCGCGTGGCGGGCAACCCGTACAGTCCCATGTCGGCCGACCCGGCGCTGCCCTACCAGACGTCGATCCGCGACAGTTTTGTGTCGCTGTCGCGCTTCCAGGAGCAGGGCTTGAAGGGGCGCTCGACGGCGTGCGGCCGCGGCAACGGCGTACTGGAACAGATGGAGTCGCCGTTCCGCGTGCTGGCGCCCATGAAGCGCGTGGGGCCGCGTGGCAGCGGCCAGTGGGAGCCGATCGCGTTTGACCAGCTGGTGCAGGAAGTGACGGAGGGCGGCGACCTGTTTGGCGAAGGCCACGTGCAGGGTCTGCGCGCCTTGCGCGAGCTGGAAAAACCCATCGATGCGGCGCAGCCGGAACTGGGTCCGCAAGTGAACCAGGTGGGCCTGATGTGCAGCACCGACGATGGCCGCCTGGCATTCGGCACGCGTTTTTTCAAGCAGTCGTACGGCAGCTTGAACCTGGTCAACCACGGCTCGTACTGCGGCGGCGCTTACCGCAGCGGCTCGGGCGCCATGTTCGGCGACATGAAGAAAATGCCGCACGCGAAAGTGGACCTGGAAAACACGGAATTTTGCATGTTCGTCGGCACGGCGCCGGGCAATGCGGGCAACCCATTCAAGCGCCAGGGCACCCTGATCGCCAAGGCCCGCTCGGGCAAGCGCGATTTCAGCTACGTCGTCGTCGACCCCGTGCTGACGAATGCGGACAGCCTGGCGGCGGGCGACCGCAGCCGCTGGGTACCCATCAAGCCGGGCACGGACGGCGCGCTGGCCATGGCGATGATACGCTGGATCATCGAGCAGGAACGCTATGACCGCCACTTCCTCGCGCAGCCGAACCTGAAGGTGGCGGAAGCGGCGGGCGAAGCCGCCTGGTGCAACGCCACGCATCTGGTCATCCACGAGAAGGGCCATCCGCGCGATGGCCGCTACCTGCGCGGCTCCGACATCGGCGCCGTGGAACTGGCGGAAGAAGAGCGCTACAAGGATGGCGACCCGTTCTGCGTGATCGACGCCGCCACGCAAGCCATCGTGCCGCACAGCGCGGCCAAGGGCGAGGCGCGGCTGTTCTTCGACGGCCCGCTGGACGTGGCGGGCGCGCCGCTGCACCTGAAGACGGCCATGACGATGCTCAACGAGGAAGCGCAGCGCCACAGCATGGATGAATACGCGGCCGCCTGCGGCATCCCGCGCGATATCATCGAAGGCCTGGCGCAGGAACTGACCAGCCATGGCAAGCGCGCGGCCGTCAATGCGCACGGCGGCATGATGTCGGGCGCCGGTTTTTATAACGCGTATGCGCTGGTCATGCTCAATACCCTGATCGGCAATTTGAACCGCAAGGGCGGCACCCTCGTCAACGGCGGCAGCTTCAAGGATGCGGGGCCTGGGCCGCGCTACAACCTGGAGAGTTTTGATGGCGAGATCAAGGCGGCCGGCATGCCTATCGGGCGCAATGTGCCCTATGAAAAAACCTCGGAATTCAGGCTGAAGAAGGAAGCGGGCAAGGCGTATCCGGCGAAGGCGCCGTGGTATCCGAACGCACCCGCGCTGGCCACCGAATGGCTGACCAGCGCCATGAATGGCTACCCCTACACCCTGAAGGCGCTGATCCTGTGGAGCTGCAATCCCGTGTACGGCATCACGGGCTTGCGCGCGCAGATCGGCAAGGAGCTGGCCGATCCGAAGAAGATTCCCCTCATCGTCGCCATCGATCCCTTCATCAATGAAAGCTCGGCCTTTGCCGACTACCTGCTGCCCGACACCTTGCTGTATGAAAGCTGGGGCTGGGCCGGCGCCTGGGGCGGCATGCCCGTCAAAATGAGCACCGCGCGCTGGCCCGTGGCCGAACCGCGCGTGCACAAGACGCCGGACGGCCAGCCCATCTGCATGGAATCGTTCTTCATCGCGCTGGCGAAGACCATGGACTTGCCCGGCTTCGGCCCGGACGCCTTGCAGGACATGGATGGCCGGAGCTTCCCCCTGCAGCGGGCGGAAGACTGGTATTTGCGTGGCGGCGCCAACATCGCCTGGCAGGGCAAGACGGCCGTGCCGGACGCCAGCGACGATGACATCGCGCTCTCTGGCGTGGCGCGCATCCGCCCCGAACTGGAACGCACCTTGAAGCCGGAAGAGTGGCGCAAGGTGGCCTTCATGCTGGCGCGGGGAGGACGTTACCAGAGCTATGGCGAGATGTTCGGCCTGCGCCTGCCGCCACCGGCCAATCCCAAGGCGCCAGCAACGCCCGCGCCGGTCGCCGATGAAACGCCGTATCCGCAGGACTGGTCCACGCATCGCTACCTGAAGCCGATGATGCTGTACAACGAGGGACTGGGCGTGAGCAAGCATAGCCTGAGCGGCAAGCGCTTTCCCGGCACGCCCGCCTGGCGGGTGGCGGCGTTTGCCGACGGCACGCCCGTGCGCAAGACCTATCCGGTGAGCGAATGGCCGTTCGAGTTGATCAGCTATAAATCGGCACTGCAAAACTCGTACAGCATCGGCGCGCGGCGCCTGCGCGGCATCCATCCGGATAACCCGGTCGCCGTGCATCCCGACGATGCGGCGCGGCTGAAGCTGGAAAATGGCGACGTCATTTATCTGGAAACGCCGGGCGGCAGGGCCAGGGCCACGGTGATGCTGCGCCATGGCGTGCAGCGCGGCGTGATCGCCGTCGAACACGGCTTCGGCCACAAGGAGCACGGCGCGCGCGCCCACCGCATCGGCAAGTCGCGCCAGCCCGATGAACCGGCCATCGGCGCAGGCATCAACTTGAACGACCTGGGCTTGACGGACCCGAGCCGCGGCGACAAGAACGTGTTTGTCGATCCCGTCTCGGGCACGTCGGTGCGGCAGGGACTGCCGGCGCGCATCGTGCGGGCTTAAATCTGGCCGCCGGCCATCAGCAGCCGGGCCACCTCGGCTGCCGAATGCAGGCCCAGTTTTTCCATCGTGTTATGGCGGTGCACCTGCACCGTCTTGTCGCTGATGCCCAGTTCGCGGGCGATGACTTTCGAGGCCTTGCCTTCGGCCATCAGCAGCGCCACTTCGCGCTCGCGCGCGGTCAGCCTGGCCAGCGCCGATTGGGCTGTCGTCGTGCTGGCGGCGCTGCGGCTTTCTTCCACGCTGCGGGCCACGGCGCGCGTGACGGCGTCCAGCAAGACCTGGTCCTTGCACGGCTTTTCCAGAAAATCGCAGGCGCCTGCCTTCATCGTCTGCACGGCCATGGCCAGGTCGCCGTGGCCGCTGAGGAAAATCACGGGCAGCGCAATCGCATGGCGCGAAAGTTCCTGTTGCAGTTCCAGCCCGCTCATCAGGGGCATGCGCACGTCGAGCAGCAGACAGCCGGGCGCATGGCCGGCGTAGCGCTGCAGGAAGTCGCGCGCCGATTCGAACGTCTCCACTTGCCAGCCGGCCGAATCGAACAGATAGGCCAGCGAGCGGCGCATGGCGGCATCGTCGTCGACGACAAAGATGATCGCATCGCTTTCATTCATGGTGTGTCCTTGTTAGCTTGCATGTCGGTATCTTCGGGCAGGCGGAACCAGACCGTCAAGCCCGGCGCATCCGCGTTCGCATGCGCCGACAGGCTGCCGCCGAATGATTCGATGATGCTTTTGCTGAGCGACATGCCCAGGCCCAGGCCTTCGGCCTTGGTGGTGAAAAACGGTTCGAACAGGCGCGCCATCTGCGCCGCGTCCAGGCCGCATCCCGCATCGCGCACGGCCACCGTGCAGGTGCCGTTTTCCCGGTGCAGCAGCACGCCGATGGGGTGCTGGGGATTGCCGTTTTCCAGCTGCGCATCGAGCGCATTTTTCAGCAGGTTGAGCAGCACCTGCTGCACCTGCTGCGCATCGGCCAGCACGCGCGCGTCCAGGCTGGCGCACGCGTGGCGCCAGCTGATCTGCGCCTGCGGATGAGCCGCGCGGAACAGGGCTACGGCCTGCTCCACGGCATCGGCCACGGCGAAGGGCGTGCTGTGCGCGGGACGCTTTTGCGCCATGGCGCGGATGTGGCGGATGATGGCGCCCGCGCGCTCGCTTTGCGTGGCGATTTCCTGCGCGCCGTCAAGCAGCGGCGCCGCATCGAGGCGCCCGGCCGTGATGCGGCGCGCCATGCCGCGCGCGAAATTGCCGATGGCGGCCAGCGGCTGGTTCAATTCATGCGCGATGGCGCTGGCCATCTCGCCCAGGATCGCCAAACGGGCCGTGTGGTCGAGCGTGGCCTGGCGCTGGCGCGCCTGTTCTTCCAGCGCGCGCTGCTGGTGCTGTGCCGCGCGCAGCTGCTCCGTGCGGCGGCTGACCAGGTATTCCACGCGCACCGTGTGCACGGCCCAGGCGACGAGCAGGGCCAGCGCCAGCAGCATCCAGCCCCAGTAGCGGCGCAGCGCCGTTTCGAACGTCAGCTTGTCCAGGTAGGCGTAGGGGCCGATGCGCAGGTCGCGGAACAGTTCATCGACGATCTGGTAATCGCTGGGCACCGTCCAGCTGTAGCCCTCGCTGGTGCGCGGCATGGCCAGCAGCGCTTGCGCCACTTTTTTTGCCAGCGCGGGCGGTGTCTGGCGCAGGGCCACGAAGGGCCAGTCGGGATACAGCCGCGAGGATGTGGCGCAGCGAAAACCGGGTATCGGGCGCGTGGTGATCACGCGCAGTTCACCGGCCTGCACGTCGCCGCGCGCCACCATCTGTTCGAGCAAACAGGTACGCACGATGCCCGCATCCATGCGTCCCGATCGCACGGCGTCGATGATTTGCTGCGAAGGAAAGCCGCTGTAGCGCAGGCTGGCGAAATCACGTGCCGGGTCGACGCCCGCCTCGCGCAGTTCGCGCGCGGCGATCTGGTAGCCGCCAAAGGCGTCGGGCGCCACGGCCATCACGTTCCTGCCCGCCAGGTCGGCCAGGTCGTGCAGAGGCGACGTGCTGCGCACGACGATGGCCGAGCCGATGGCCTGGCGCGGTGACTCCGTCCATGGCGATTCCAGCGTGGCGATGCGGCTGGCGCCGTCGCTGTGTTCGAGCGCCACGTAATGGCCGCTGCTGGTGATGGCAAAGGCGATCGCCTGCGCCTGCACGGCGCGCGTCAGGCCCGCCTGGTCGTAGTCGGCCAGGACAAAACGGATGCCGGGGATGCTGGCCTGCAGGTGGCGCGTTACGTACGACCAGTCGCGCTGCACGGCGTCGCCGCCCTTGTAGGCCAGCACGCCAATTTTTACTTCTGGCAGCTGGGACAGGTCGTCCGCCGCACGCGCGCCGTGCAGGCACAGCGCCGCCAGCGCGAGCAGTGCAAAACGTCGCACTAGAACATGCTGCGTTGCGCCGCGCGCGCATCGCCGAACAGGTCCAGCAGCAGTTTCTTGATGGGCGCCGGCAGCGGCGCGTCGGCGATCTTCGCGCCGTCATACCAGACATGGGTCGCTTCCCCGGCCAGCGCCAGGCGACGCGCCAGCGTGATGCGACAGGGGACGATGTGCAGCTTGTAGTGCGTGAAGACGTGCACGATGGGCAGCCGTTGTTCCTGCGTTTCGATGGCGCCGAACGGCGCCACGGCGCGCGCCAGCGCCTCCTGGTCGATGGCGTGCGGACGGTCGTCGCCGGCCAGCACGTGGCCATCGAGTTCCGGCAGCGACAGCAGGCCGCCCCAGATGCCGGAACCAGGGCGCTGCTCCAGCAGCACCTGGCCGTCGTCGATGATGACCAGCATGACGGCGTGTTTTTCCGGACTGGTTTTCTTTGGTTTGCGCACTGGCAAATCCTTGGTGCGGCCGGTGGCATAGGCCACGCAGCGCGGCTGCAGCGGGCAGCGGCCGCAATCGGGGCTGCTGCGCGTGCACAGGGTGGCGCCGAAGTCCATCAGTCCCTGCGTGTAGGCTTCGATGCCCGTCTCCGGCAGCAGCGCCTCGGCGCGGCGCCACATGGCTTCCTCGACGCGTTTTTCGCCGGGATAGGCGTCGATGCCGAAGGTGCGGGCGAACACCCGCTTGACGTTGCCATCCATGATGGCCGCGCGCGTACCGCTGGAAAACGCGGAGATGGCGGCTGCCGTCGAACGGCCGATGCCGGGCAGGTCGGCCAGCAGGGCGGGATCGCTGGGGAAGACGCCATCGTATTCGGCCACCACGCGCTGCGCGCACTTGTGCAGGTTGCGCGCGCGCGTGTAGTAACCAAGGCCGCTCCACTGGGCCATCACGTCTTCCACTGGTGCCTCTGCCAGATCGCGCAGGGTGGGGAAGCGTTCCAGGAAGCGCGCGTAGTAGCCGAGGACGGCCGTCACCTGCGTCTGCTGCAGCATGATTTCGGACAGCCAGATCAAATAGGCATCGCGCGTGTTTTGCCACGGCAGCGCGTGGCGGCCATGCTGTTTTTGCCAGGCGATGACGGTGGCGGAAAAAGTCGGGTCGACATACTCTTCAAAAGGGGCCACGCCCGGGGCGGGCGAAAGCGAGTGCAGCTGACGTTTCATGCAGGATTCCAGTATCTTGTAGCGTGTTATTGCGTGTGTGTTTTATGTGGCGCTGGCGGCGCGCAAGGTAGTCAGCAAGTGCGCCAGCTGCGCCTTGTCGCGTTCGAGCGCCGCCAGGCTGGCTTCAAAGCCGGCGATTTTCTGTTCCAGGCTGCCCGTGGCATCGTGGATGCGCTGGATCGAGGCAAAGCGCAGTTTCAGCTGTTCCTTGTATTCGACGATCTGCGCTTCGAGCGGCGCCATGATGACCTTCAGCCAGGCGCTGGCGTCGTCGTTGGCGGCCGTGAAACTGCGGCGCACGCGCGAAGCGATGGTGTCGAAGAATTTTTCCATCAGCACCACGCGGCTGGTGGTGAGCAGGGTCGCCGTGCCGAACTGCTTGTGATACACGGCTTCGATGTCGGCGATCTCCTGGCGGTAGCGGGCCAGCGAAAACGGCATCGGCAAGGCCAGCGCCAGGCCATGTTCTGTGGCGAATTTGCGGTACATCACGTTCATCATTTCCGTGATCTCGGCCGTCTTGCCTTCCGAGCGGTCGAGGTTCTGGCCGATGCGCTCGAAGTACTGGCGCACGGCTTCGCGCAGGCCCGTGAAAAAGCGGCTGCGCTGCATGGCCGCGCGCACGCCGTCGATATCGTCGCGCACGATGTCCATGCCCAGGCTCGTGTACAGCTCCGTCGACAGTCTGGTGAACACGGCGCGCGTGGCTTGCAGCTTGAACAGGCTGCTGTCGAATTCCTTTTTCTCGATATCCACGCGCCGCATCATGTGGGCGATTACGCTCTGGTTCTTGCCGCGCAGGCTGTGCAGCTCGTGCAGCTGCTCGGCGATGCCGCGCGCGCGCGCCGCCGCCTGCACCTGCTGCGCCGCTGCGATGGCGTCCAGGTCGAACGCCAGCTGGTGCCGGATGATGTCCTTGCGCGCGGGGATCAGCTCCTCGAACAGGGCCGTTTCCAGCGCCTGCAGGCGGCTTTTTTCCAGCAGCGCCGCATCGCGGTTGATCTTGCCCACCAGGGCTTTTTGCGCGGAGACGGGAAATACCTGGCCCGCGTCCAGGGTCAAGAGATGCGCCACGCTGGCCTGCTGGCGTTCGATGGCCTGCGCCACCTCGGCGTCGCCGCGCAATTCATCCCACATGCTGTCGATCTTGTTGAGCACGACCAGGCGCCCCGCGCCGGCGCCGATGTGGTTGCGCCAGACCTCGATGTCGCTGCGCGTGACGCCCGTGTCGGCGGCCAGGATGAACAGCACCGCATGCGCGTTCGGGATCAGATTCAGGGTCAGTTCCGGTTCCGTGCCGATGGCGTTCAAGCCCGGCGTGTCGAGGATGACGAGGCCCTGTTTCAGCAGCGGATGGGGGAAGTTGATGATGGCGTGGCGCCACATGGAAATTTCCACCTGGCCGTCGTCATCGAGCATCGACGGCGCGTCGGCATCCTCGGCGTCGTACAGGCCGTAGCGCGCCGCTTCCTCCTGGCTCACTTTCTTGGTCAGGCTGACCTGGCGCAGCGCTTCCTGCATGTCGCCGCCCGCCTCGATATTCAGCGGCAGGACGGTCCAGGCGGCGGGCAGGTCGCGGTAGTCGCTGGTCGACAGGTTCTGCGCCCGCGTCTCGATGGGCAGCAGGCGGATCGACGGCTGCCAGGCGGCGTCGTACAGCAGCTCGGTGGGGCACATGGTGGTGCGGCCCGCGCCGGAAGGCAGGATGCGCTGGCCGTAGTCGGCAAAGAAGATGGCGTTGATCAGCTCGGATTTGCCGCGCGAGAATTCCGCCACGAAGGCGACGGATAAACGGTCGTCGGCAAGGCGGGAGACACAGCGCGCCAGGCGCAGCGCCGAGGCGCCGTCGACCAGGCCCGCCGCGCTGGCGGCGTGGCGGTAAGCCTGCAAGGCGGCCAGCACGTCCTGGCGCCATGCGCTGTATTGTTCCAAGTCCCTGACCATCTGGCTCCCTTTGTCTATGGCTTGCTCTGGACGGCTATTTCTGGCAATTCACGCAGTAAAACGTGGAACGCTGCCCTTGCACGATTTGCCGGATCGGCGCGCCGCACACGCGGCATGGCTTGCCCGCGCGGTTGTACGTGTAATACGTTTGCTGGAAATAGCCGGACTGGCCGTTCACGCCGATGAAGTCGCGCAGGGTGCTGCCGCCCTGCACGATGGCTTCGGCCAGCACGTCGCGGATGGCCTGTGCCAGTTTCTCATAGCGCGCCAGGCCGATGCGCCGGGCCGGCGTCTTCGGATTGATCCCGGCGCGGAACAGGCTTTCGGAACAATAGATATTGCCCACGCCGACGACGATATCGCCGGCCATCAGCACCTGCTTGATGCTGGCGCTCTTGTTGCGCGTTTGCTCGAACAGCAGCTGGCCCGTGAAGCCGCCTTCCAGCGGTTCCGTGCCGAGGCCGCGCAGCAGCACATGGCTGTCGAGCGGGCCGTCCGCCTCGTCGTGCCACAGCACCGCGCCAAAGCGGCGCGGGTCCGTCATGCGCAGCACGTGGCTGGCGCCGTCGGCGTCTTCCACGACCAGGTCGAAATGGTCGTGCTTTTGCGCCTCGGTGTCCGGCGGCAGCACGCGCAGGTGGCCCGACATGCCCAGGTGGATGATCAGGGTGCCGTGGCGGAAGTGGATCAGCAGGTATTTGCCGCGCCGCCCCGTCAAGCCGATGGTCTGGCCGGACAGCTGTTCGCCCAGGGCGGGGGGGAAGGGCCAGCGCAGGCCGTCGCGGCGCAGCACGACGGCGCGCACGGCGCGTCCTTCGATGTGGGGCGCGACGCCGCGCCGCGTGACTTCGACTTCTGGCAATTCTGGCATAGGGCTCGAAAAGTTGAACAGCGGGTAAAAAACAGGCGCGTCGCCGGCGGATGGCTGGCCCGGACACGCGATGGTGCCCCGACGTATATATTTCGTTACATACGTGAAGTACGCGATGCACGGGTTGGGCGTAGAATCAAACTTTGCCGTATAGCCAGGATCAGCCTTTGAAAAACGCTTTCGCCATTGTAACCTTGTCCGCCCTGATGGCCACGCATGCCATGGCGCAGACGTCCGCCGTCCCTGCCGATGGAGCGGCCAGCCCCGCTGCGGCCACTGCGCCGCCAGTGTCCGGTACCGAGTCCGGCGACGACGCCAAGGGCGAGAAGCTGCCCAAGGTCGAGTTGAGCAGCGACTTGCTGTACAAGCTGACCAAGGCTGAAATGGAGTTCAAGAGCGGCCAATGGCAGGGGCCGTACGTCACCATGATGATGGCGGCGCAGCAGACGCGCGACCCGCGCCTGGCGCGCCGCGCTTCCGAAATGGCGCTGGCGGCCAAGCAGGGCGGCGAGGCGCTGGCCGCCATCCGCCTGTGGCGCGACCTGGCGCCCGAGTCCGACGAGGCGACGCAGTTCTTCCTCGGCTTCGTCGTCCTGACGGACAAGATCGACGAGGCGGAACCGATTTTCGCCGAACGCCTGGCCAATGCGCCAGCGGGCGCGCGCGGCGTGGCCCTGTTCCAGATGCAGCAGATCCTCTCGCGCTCGAATGACAAGCTGTACGCGTACGCCATGCTCACGCGCCTGGTCGAGCCTTACCTGGACATGTTCGAGGCGCACCTGGTGCTGGCGCAGGGCGCCCTGTCGATCGATGAGCGCGACCGCGCCATCCGCGAAGCGAACAAGGCGCTGGCCATCAAGCCGAACTCCGAGCTGGCCGCGCTGACCCTGGCCCAGGTGACGGGCGAGGCCGAGGCGGCCGGCAAGGTGCTGGCCGCCTTCCTGGAAAAGAATCCCGATGCCGTCGAAGTGCGCGGCGCGTATGCGCGCCTGCTGGTCGAGCAAAAGCAGCTGGAGCCGGCGCGCGAGCAGTTCCTGCTGCTGCTGAAAAGCCAGCCCGACAACATCGGCGGCCTGTATGCGCTGGGCATCGTGGCGTTGCAGCTGGAAGATGCCAAGGGCGCCGAGCAGTACTTCAAGCGCTTCCTGGCCGCGCTGGAAAAGTCGCCCGGCGACGCGCGCGACCCGTACAAGGCGCTGATGATCCTGTCGCAGATCGCCGAGACGCGTGGCGACACGGCCGGCGCCATCGCCTGGCTCGACAAGATTGATAACAGCGCGTCGGCCGGCTATTTCGATGCGCGCCTGCGCCGTGCCCAATTGATCGCCCGTGGCGGCAATCTCGATGCGGCGCGCAAGGCGCTGACGGAAATCGAGACGGACGACCCGGCAAACCAGGCGCAGGTGCTGCTGGTCGATGCGCAATTCCTGCGCGACGCCGGCTATGTGCAAAGCGCCTACACGGTGCTGGAAAACGCCTTGCTGCGCTTCCCCGACAATCCTGAGCTGCTGTACGACTACGCCCTGCTGGCCGAGCGCCTGGACAAGATGGAGCTGATGGAAACGAGTTTGCGCCGCGTGATGGCGCTGGCGCCCGACAACCAGCATGCCTACAATGCCCTCGGGTATTCGCTGGCCGAACGGGGCATCCGCCTGCAGGAAGCGCATGCGCTGATCGAGAAGGCGCTGCAGATGGCGCCTGGCGACCCCTTCATCATGGACAGCATGGGCTGGGTGCAGTTCCGTATGGGCAACCTGGCCGCCGCCGAAACGGCCTTGCGCCGCGCCTATGCCGTGCGCAGCGACCCGGAAATCGCCGTCCACCTGGGCGAAGTGCTGTGGCAGAAGGGCGACAAGGCCGAAGCGCAAAAGCTGTGGCGCGAAGCGCAGGGCAAGGACCCGAAAAACGACGCGCTGAAAAGCACCCTGGCGCGCCTGAATGTCTGTTTATGATTAAATTGTCAAGTTTCGTTGATTGCCCGGTTCCGTTGATTCACTAACTAAACTGCAAAACCAGCGCCGTGGCGCTGGTTTTTACTTGTGCCCATGCCAAAAAAACTACTCCCCCTCACGCTCGTCTGCCTGGCCCTTTCCGCCTGCTCGACCCTGCCATCGCCGTTTGCGTCGTCCGCCGCGCCATCGAGCCAGGGCGTGGCCCCCTACCGCGAACAGGTGGAGCTGACGGGCCGCCTGAACGTCGTGTACCAGAAAGATGACAAGCCGGAATCGGCCACCGTCAATTTCAACTGGCAGCAGACGGCCGCGCGCACGGACGTGACCTTGTATACGCCCGTTGGCAGCACCCTGGCGACGATCGCCGTCACGCCGCAGCAAGCCGTGCTGACGCAGAGCGGCAAGGCGCCGCGCAGCGCGCCCGATGTCGATACGCTGAGCGCGCAGCTGCTGGGCTGGTCCTTGCCCGTGTCGGGCTTGCGCGACTGGCTGCAGGGCTATGCCGTGGGCGCCGATGGCAAGCGGTTCGTCGCGTCGCCCGCCAACGACAGCGTCACCACCAGGGATGGCTGGCGCTTGCGCTATGTGTCGTGGCAAGATGCTCAAGAAAATACACCGGGCGCCTTGCCCCAACCGCGGCGCATCGATGCCGAACGCAATACCAGCGCGCAGAGCGATGCCGTGTCGCTGCGCATCGTGCTCGATCCCGCGCCTTCCGCACCCGTAACCGCACCATGACATTGACGACTTTAAACAATTGCCCGGCACCGGCCAAGCTGAACCTCTTTCTGCACGTCAACGGCCGCCGCGCCGATGGCTACCATCTGCTGCAGACGGTGTTCCAGCTGCTGGACCATGGCGACACCTTGCACTTCGCGCTGCGCGACGACACGGCCATCGGCCGCGTGACGGAACTGGCCGGCGTGCCGCAGGAGCAGGACTTGATCATCCGCGCGGCGAAGCTGCTGCAGGCGGAAGTGCTGCGCCGCACGGGCGCCTTGCCGCGCGGCGTCGATATCGCCATCGACAAGGTGCTGCCCATGGGCGGCGGCCTCGGCGGCGGCTCGTCCGATGCGGCCACGGCGCTGATGGCGCTGAACCGGCTGTGGCAGGCGGGTTTGACGCGCGAGGAATTGATGGCGCTGGGCCTGCCGCTGGGCGCCGATATTCCGTTCTTCATCTTTGGCGAAAACGCCTTTGCCGAAGGCGTGGGCGAGGCCTTGCAGCCGGTCGCCACGCCCGACTGCTGGTATGTGGTGATCGAGCCGGGCGTGCAAGTGCCCACCGCTGCAATTTTTTGCGCGGAAGGCTTGACGAGAAATACCGAACCCGTCACAATAGCGGACTTTTCCAGGTGCCTCGCAGACGGAAACGATGCGGGCGGGTTTGGAAAGAATGATTTACAGCAAGTAGCATGCAGTCTTTTCAAGCCGGTAGCAGATGCGGTAGAATGGCTGGGTGCTTACGGTGAGGCCAGGATGACTGGTTCCGGTGCTTGTGTATTCAGTGCGTTTGGCAGTCAGGAAGAAGCGGATGCGGTGCTCAGCAATGTGCCACCAGTCTGGATCGCCTGGAAGGCAAAAGCGCTGAGTCGCCATCCGATGCTCACGCTGTTGTGATGAAAAGTAGGCAGCAAAAAAAGATTTTGCTTAGCGTCAAATAGTCGGTATAATACTGGCCAACATGACGGCAAGCAGTCAGTAACGTAGGGGAATCGCCAAGCTGGTTAAGGCACTGGATTTTGATTCCAGCATGCGAAGGTTCGAATCCTTCTTCCCCTGCCACCATTTCACCGTAGTCTGTCGATGCGAAGTTAGCGTCCAGTACGGGAAAAAGCAGATGTGTCGCCACGCGGCATATTCTAAACAATGACTGACCGGGCCTATGCCCGGTTAGTGCTTTTCAAGACTTCTATATCACCTCTTGGGACTCCCATGGCTTACGAAAACCTGATGGTTTTTACCGGCAACGCGAATCCAGCGTTGGCAGAGGGGGTCGCAAAAAACCTCGGCATCCCTCTCGGTAAAGCAAACGTTTCGAAATTCTCCGACGGCGAAGTAATGGTCGAGATTAACGAAAACGTGCGCGGCAAGGATGTTTTTGTTTTGCAATCCACCTGTGCTCCAACCAACGACAGCCTGATGGAAATCATGCTGATGGTTGATGCCTTGAAACGTGCTTCCGCTGGCCGCATCACCGCCGCGATTCCTTACTTCGGCTACGCCCGCCAAGACCGTCGTCCGCGCTCCGCGCGTGTGGCGATTTCGGCCAAGGTGGTGGCGAACATGCTGGAAGAAGCCGGTGTCGAGCGCGTCCTGATCATGGACTTGCACGCTGACCAGATTCAAGGTTTCTTCGATATTCCTGTCGACAATATCTACGCTTCGCCAATTTTGCTGGGTGACCTGCAAAAGAAAAACTACCAGGACTTGCTGGTGGTATCGCCCGACGTCGGCGGTGTGGTACGTGCGCGCGCCCTGGCAAAACGCCTGGGCTGCGACCTGGCCATCATCGACAAGCGCCGTCCTAAAGCGAACGTGTCCGAAGTGATGAACATCATCGGCGAAGTCGAAGGCCGCAACTGCGTGATCATGGATGACATGGTCGACACGGCAGGCACCCTGACCAAGGCTGCTGAAGTGCTCAAAGAGCGCGGCGCGAAAAAAGTCGTGGCGTATTGCACGCACGCGGTGCTGTCCGGCCCGGCGATCGACCGTATTTCGGCCTCGCCACTCGATGAGCTGGTCGTGACCGACACGATTCCCCTGTCCGAAGCGGCCCTGGCCTGCGGCAAGATCCGTCAACTGACGTGCGCGCCTTTGCTGGCCGAGACGTTCAAGCGCATCATCAAGGGTGACTCCGTCATCTCGCTGTTCATCGACTGATTCGACCAGCAGTAACAGACGTCATGCCTGCGGCGCGACCGGCTTTTTGCCTGTTGCGCCGCAGTGTTTTATTTTCGGGGTGTTTTTGCACCCCATTTTCGAGGATTCCTGGTCGCGGGAATCTTCATAACACAAGGCGCAAGCCTTGTTCTTCTTGGAGTATCACATGAAAGTTATCGCATTCAAACGCGAATTGCAAGGTTCCGGAGCGAGCCGCCGCCTGCGCACTTCCGGCCAAACCCCTGGTATCGTTTACGGCGGCGCTGAAGCCCCGGTGCTGATCTCGCTGGATCACAACGCCCTGTACCACGCGCTGAAAAAAGAAGTTTTCCACTCGTCCATCCTGGACCTGGAAATCGACGGCGTTTCCCAGCAAGTTCTGCTGCGCGACTTCCAAGTCCACGCATACAAACAACTGGTCCTGCACGCTGACTTCCAGCGCGTTGACGCTAAGCAAGCTATCCACGTAAAAGTGGCACTGCACTTCGTAAACGCTGACGTTTCCCCAGCAGTCAAACTGCACGGCGCGACCATCAGCCACGTTGCCAACGAAATCGAAGTTTCGTGCCTGCCAGGCCAACTGCCAGAATTCATCAACGTTGACCTGTCGAACATCGACGTCGGTCACTCGCTGCACGTAGGCGACCTGGTCCTGCCAGCTGGCGTGACCGCTGTCACCCACGGCGCCAACCTGACCATCGCTACCGCATCGGTACCGGCTGGTCACGTTGCTGCTGAAGCCGAAGCCGCTGCTGCTGAAGCCGACAAGAAGTAATTTTGCCGCCGCAGCAATGCGGTAGTCGCAAGGAAAAACCCGCCAGGTTCGCCGCGCGGGTTTTTTTCTGCCTGTTTTCACCGATAATGCTTTCTTTTACCTTGCAGACACAGCCATGCCCATCCGCCTGATCGTCGGCCTCGGCAACCCGGGACCCGAATACGAACAAACCCGCCACAATGCCGGCTTCTGGCTGGTGGACAATCTTGCCAACAGCTTGCCCGGCACGCGCCTGCAGCGCGATTCGCGCTACAACGCCATGCTGGCAAAAACGTCGATAGCCGGCAAGGAAGTCTGGCTGCTCGAACCGCTGACCTTCATGAACCGCTCGGGCCAGTCCGTGGGCGCGCTGGTGCGCTTTTTCAAGATCGCCGCCGATGAAGTGCTGGTGGTGCACGACGAACTCGACTTGATGCCCGGCATCGCGCGCCTGAAAAAAGGCGGCTCGGCCGGCGGCCACAATGGCTTGAAGGACATCACGGCCGCGCTGGGTACGCAGGATTACTGGCGCTTGCGCCTGGGCATCGGCCATCCGCGCACCCTGAGCCTGCAGCAGCAGGTGGCCGATTTCGTGCTGCACCGCCCGCGCCGCGAAGACCAGGAGCTGATCGAACAAGCGATCGACAAATCCTTGCAAGTCATGCCGCTGATCGTCGAAGGCAAGTTCGAGGCGGCAACGATGAAATTGCACACCGCCTAGTTTATTTGCCGGCCTTGCCGAAGCTGGCCATGATGGTTTTCGCCATCTGCTGCTGGCTGGCCTGGGCGCTGCTGCCTTCGCCCGCATTGGCGGCGATCAGCAAGCCGTCGCCGCTGCCGGGCGCCAGCGCGATCAGCGCGTGCCAGTAGCCATTCGACCCCAGGTGCGTGAGCACGCGCTGCGGCGCCTGTGGCGGGAAATGCATCACGCCCCAGCCCAGGGCCGCGTTCGTGTCGCCCTGCGCCGTATGCAGGAAGACATAAGTTTCCTGTTTCAGCAGTTTCCCCTTGCCATCTTCCCCTTGCAGTTGATCGAGCGCAAACTTGGCCCAGTCGGCCATGCTCAGGTGGATTTCCCCGTCGGGCGCCATCATCAGCGGGTTACTGGCCATCAAGCCGGCGATGGGCTTGCCCTCCTTGTGGCCCAGGTTCTGCCCGCGCACGGTGGGGCCGAAGGCGGCCTGCATGCCCAGCGGGCCGAACACTTCCGCCTGCATCAGCTCTTCATACGTCTTGCCCGTCGCCTTTTCCGCGATGGCGGCGGCGATCATGGCGCCGCTGTTCGAGTAATGCGATTCACCGCGCGGCACGGCGACGGGCGCGTCGGCCAGCGCGCGCTGCGCGTATTCCAGGCGCAGCACGGGCAGCGGGCGCGCATCCGTGTAGGTGGAATTGATCCACGCTTCGTCGGGGTTCGGCGGCAGGCCGGCGCGGTGCGCCAGCAGGTCGGCCAGGTTGACGTCGCGGTAGTCGGCGCGCATGCCGGCCGCCAGCGCGGGCAGCATGCTTGACAGCGGCGCATCCCACGACAGCACGCCCCGTTCCACCAGGCGCGCGATCAGCGTCACCGTCATGGCCTTGCCATCGGAACCAATATTCCACACGTCGCCGGCGTGCACGGCGTCGTGGCCGTCGCTGGCGCGCACGCCCGCCTGCGCCTGCGCCGCGATCTTGCCGTCGCGAATCACCAGGATGGCCATGGCCGGCACGCTCTTGTCGGCCAAGGCTTGCTGCAGCATGGCGTCCAGCGTATCGGCGCGGGCCGTGGCGCCCAGCAGGAGGGTGGTGGTGCAGACGAGTGCAGCCAGCAGGGTTTTCATGGTGTCTCCAGTCAAAGTCATCGTGTGAACATGCTAAAATGGTCGCAAAACATGATTTAATTATTGTTTTACGATAATTTATTCTAGCCACACTTTGTGCTTTCGTATACTTTTAAATATGCAAAAAAATAATGTGGGGCCCGCCGTACTGAGCCGGCGCGTGCGCCTCGGCGTGACGGGCTTCTTTGTCTTGTACCTGTTGCTGACAGTGCTGGGCTGGCTGGCGCCCGCGCCGGCCGCGCACGGCACCCTGGGCGGCGCCGGCATGTATGAACTGGTGTTGCAACTGCAGAGCCAGCCATTCGAGCGCCTGGCGGCCATGCCGTGGTGGCAGCGGGCGCTGGGCCTGGCGCTGGCCTTGCCGGCCCTGCTGGTGCTGGGCGACGCCGTGCGCCAGCTGGCCCGCGTCCTGCGCCAGTTCGAACAGGGCGTGTACTTCACGCCGCAGGTGGCGCGCCAGTTTCGCCGTTTCGCCGGCGGCCTGCTGCTGGGAACGCTCTTGACCCTGCTGGAGCCGACCGTGCGCGGCATGCTGTTCGGCTTGCTGGAAGAGGGGGCAAGCCAGCTGCGCCTGGTCATCGACATCACGGGCGGCGACCTGTGGACCTTGCTGCTGTGCTCCGTGTTCTTTGCGCTGGCGCAAATCCTGCACGAAGGCCAGCGCCTGGCCGATGAAAACAGCGGGTTCATCTGATGGGTATCGTCGTGCGCCTCGACCTGGTACTGGCCAGGAAAAAAGTGAAATCGAAGGAACTGGCGGCCTTTGTCGGCATCACGGAACAGAACCTGTCCCTATTAAAATCGGGCAAGGTGCGCGGCGTGCGCTTCGATACCTTGTCGAAAATTTGCGAAATGCTCGACTGCCAGCCGGGCGACATCCTGGAATTCGACGCGTCGCAGCCAGACGACGGGGAGGGGGCGCCCTAGCCGCGCCCGCCCGGTTTTTTTGAAGAGTCGGGTGCATAGAGGTACAATTGATCCTTACCAGATTTATTTCAGCAAGATTATCCAGAAAACGCCGCTACAGGCCGTTTTTGCACCAGCCGCTTGCCGGCAAAATTGATTATTTAAAGGTTTTCCCATGAGTCTCCAATGCGGTATCGTCGGCTTGCCGAACGTCGGCAAGTCCACCCTGTTCAATGCACTGACGAAAGCCGGCATCCCGGCTGAAAACTATCCGTTCTGCACCATCGAGCCGAACGTCGGCGTCGTCGAAGTGCCGGACCCGCGCATGGATGCGCTGGCCGCCATCGTCAAGCCGGAACGCATGGTCAACGCCATCGTGGAATTCGTCGACATCGCCGGCCTGGTGGCCGGTGCATCGAAGGGCGAGGGCCTGGGCAACCAGTTCCTGTCGCACATCCGCGAAACGGACGCCATCGTCAACGTCGTGCGCTGCTTCGAAGATGACAACGTCATCCACGTGGCCGGCAAGATCAATCCGCTCGACGATATCGAAGTCATCCAGACCGAACTGGCGCTGGCCGACATGGGCACCGTGGAAAAAGCCATCCACCGCGAAAACAAGAAAGCCCGCTCGGGCGACAAGGATGCGGCCAAGCTGCTGGCCATCATGGAACGCATGATGCCGTATCTGAACGACGCCAAGCCAGTGCGCGCCATGGGCCTGGACGCCGACGAAATGGAACTGATCAAGCCTTTGTGCCTGATCACGGCCAAGCCGGCCATGTTCGTCGCCAACGTGTCCGATTCGGGTTTCACCGACAACCCGCTGCTGGACCAGCTGACCGCCTACGCAAAATCGCAAAACGCGCCTATCGTCGCCATCTGCGCCGCGCTGGAAGCGGAAATCGCCGACCTGGACGATGCCGACAAGGGCGCCTTCCTGGCCGACATGGGCATGGAAGAGCCAGGCCTGGACCGTCTGATCCGCGCCGCCTACAAGCTGCTGGGCCTGCAAACCTACTTCACGGCAGGCGTGAAGGAAGTGCGCGCCTGGACCATTCCTGTCGGCGCCACGGCACCGCAGGCGGCTGGCGTGATCCACACCGACTTCGAACGCGGCTTCATCCGCGCGCAAACCATCGCCTATGACGACTTCATCGCCTACAAGGGCGAAGCGGGCGCCAAGGAAGCGGGCAAGATGCGCGCCGAAGGCAAGGAATACATCGTCAAGGATGGCGACGTGCTGAACTTCCTGTTCAACGTCTAAGGACAGATGCTTGCTGGCGAGCGCCAGCAACATACTGCATTCGTCCATTGCGAAATGCCGCTCAATGTATTTGGGCGGCATTTTTTTGTCTGTGATGTGAAAGGCTTGCCATGCAGTCAGAGAAACACCCGCTCGTTTCCATTGTCATGGCCACGTATAACCGGAGCAATATCCTCGGGTATGCGATTCAATCGGCACTCGCCAGCACCGTGCAGGATTGGGAACTGATTATCGTCGGCGATTGCTGCACCGACGACACTGCCGAGGTGATTGCCGCGTTCGGCGACGCGCGCATCCGCTTTGTGAACCTGGACACCAATTACGGCGAGCAGACGGGGCCCAACAATCTCGGAGTCAGCCTGGCGCGCGGCACCTATCTGGCATTCCTGAACCACGATGACCTGTGGTTGCCCGAACATTTGCAAAGCAGTATCGATGTCCTCGAGCGCGCCGGCGCTGACCTGGTGTTTGGCCAGGGACTGGTAGTCTTGCCGGTGGGATATCACATAGTGGGAGCGGTGGCGGATGGCGTGCAACCATACCGTCCGTGGATGGACGTACCGGCTACTCTGTGGGTCATGCGGCGTGAGCTGGCCCTGCAGATAGGACCATGGCAGCCGTCATGGGAAGTGCGCTGCTGGCCGTCGCAGGCGTGGTTGCACCGCGTGTACCGCGCGGGTCGGCCGATGGTGGCCCATCCCCGCATCGGCGCCATTCTGATCCAGTCTGGCAGCCGCAGCAATGCCTACCTGAGCCGGCAGCACAGCGAGCATGCGTACTGGTGGGTGCACATGCAAGATCCGCTGAATATTCTGGAAGCTGTCACCACGCTGTATGGCAAAGTGGGCCATGAGCGCCTGATTGCGCCGCTACAGTCAGCCATGACGACCATGAAAGCATTGTCGCGCCGTTTTTGTTACATGTTGGGGCTATGGCCGCCGCATCCCGGTTTCTGGTTCAGGTATTGGCGCAAAGGCACATTTATACGTGAATTGCGCCGCCGCCGGGGATTGAAGGACCTGCCGCGGCGATAGATAATACGGTTGCAATACATAAGAGCATTTTTATAAAATTTCTGAGGGTAATCTGGTGGCTGAGAAAAATGACTGGTTGTTGGCTGGCGCGAAGCAGGATGGCGTAAGCATTACCAAGGAATGGAAGCCGACGACGCCTTCCTTGATCGAAGGCGTGATTTTTCAGGAAATCAAGCCTGTCTTGACGGCGTACGGTAGCCTGACTGAAATTTTCCGTACGGAATGGGTGCCCGATGCGGCGCAGATAGGCCAGATATTCGCCTCGACCCTGGAGCCGGGCGGGCTGAGCGCTTGGCATGCGCATGCCATCACGACGGATCGCCTGTTCGTGGCGGCGGGCCAGATGCGCGTGGTGCTGTACGATGCGCGCGCAGATTCGCCCACCTTTGGCATGCTCAACGAATTCAAGCTGGGCACCAAGCGTCCCGGCCTGCTTGTCGTGCCGCCGCGCGTCTGGCATGGCGTGCAGAATTACTGCAGCACGCCAGCCATCCTCGTCAATGCGGTGGACCATGCGTATCGCTATGATGCGCCGGACCACTGGCGCGTGCCGGCCGATTCGGACACGGTGCCGTATCGTTTCTCCAACGACAGGCATGGCTGAAATGCCCGGCCTGGCTGAATGATGCGCCTGACCCGTCTCGCGGGTTTTTCAGCCGGCCCCGTCTTGTCGCTGCTGTGCAGCCTTGCCACCGTGCCTGCCGTGGCCTGGCTGTTTCCGCCTGCCGACATCGGCAAGCTGGATTTCTTCATGACCGCGTGCACGGTGGCCGGTTTGCTGCTGTCGCTGGGGCTGGATAAGGCCTTTTTGCATGAATACCATTACAGCACCGTACGTAGCTGCTTGCTGAAGGCGTGCCTGTTGCCGGCCGTGCTGCTGGCTCCCGTGGCGCTGGCCGTGATACTGCTGTTTGCCGCGCCGGTATCGCAACTGTTATTTGAGGTTGCGCAACCCGCCCTGGCCGTCCTGTTCGCTGCAGGCATGCTGAGCGCCCTGGCCAATCGCCTGATCGCGCAACTTTTTCGCATGCAGGAGCGCGCCTGGGTATTCAGCCTGGCGCAGGTGCTGCCAAAAATGACGCTGCTGTTGCTGCTACCTGTCTTGTGGTGGGATCCGCAGCGCAATTTCGTGCACCTGGCAACCCTGGTCGTGGCCGCCACCTGGCTGGTCACGCTATGGCTGCTGTGGCATGCGCGCGTATCGCTGGCGCAAGCCTGGGCTGCCACCATGGACCGCGTGCTGCTGCGGCGTTTGCTTTCCGAGGCGGGGCCCCTGCTGGTGAGCGGCATTTTCTACCTGTCCATGCTGTCGGCCGGCATGGCCTTGCTGCGTTTCTTTGCCGGCTTTGAAGAACTCGGTATTTATGCGCTGGCCATGCGCGTGGCCGCCGGCGCCTGGCTGGTGCAGTCGATTTTTACGATTGTCTGGGTGCCGCAAGTGCATAAATGGGCCGCCGCCGGTGGCGACCTGTCGAATATTGCCGCCATTTGCCGCCATGCGCAGGCCATCGTGGTCGTGGGCTTTTGCCTGGCGGGCGCCCTGGCCTGGCTGATCGGATGGATATTGCCTCCCAATTATCATGGCGTCGCCTACCTGGCAGTGGCCACCGTGGGCCAGCCTCTACTGTACGCTCTGGCGGAAGTGAGCGGTGTCGGCATCAGCCTGGCCCGCCGTCCTTCCTTATCCATCGTCGCTTTCGCGGCAGGCTTGCTGGGCACCTTGCTGGCGGGCGCCGTGCTGGTGCCGCGCTGTGGCGCCACGGGCGCCGCCATGGCGCAGCTGCTGGGTTTCCTCGTGTATTTTGTCATCAAGACGGAACTGGGCATGCGCGTCTGGCGTCCGCTGCCGCGCCGCGCGCTGTATCTGAACGCCATCGTGCTGTCGCTGCTGGCGATGGGGCATGCACTTTTTGCCCAGCGCCTGGGGCTGCTTGCTCCGCTGGCGTGGGGCGTGCTGCTGGCGGCCGCACTGCATGTCTACCGGCCTTCGCTATGGGCCGCCTTCAGGCTGCTCAAGCCGGCCAGGCAGCAGGGCTGACAGCATTTGCTGCCCGCCGCCGTATTGCGCTTTCCTTGTTACTCCGCGTACAATGAGAATAATTCTCATTTATAATCCGATGCGCCTGTTCTTGCCGGCCGTTGGCGACAGGAAGGGTATCGTGAGCACCGCCGAGTTAGCGCTTCAGCAGCAAGTCAGCAGTCTGTACACCGACCACCATGGCTGGCTGCGGGGCTTGTTGCGCCGCAAGCTGGGCAATGCCTTCGATGCGGCCGACCTGGCGCACGACGTGTATCTGCACCTGATGAAGACGGGGCGGCTGCCGCCGGCGGGGGAATCGCGGCGCCACCTGACGCAGATCGCCAACGGCATGGTCATCGACCTGTACCGCCGCCGCCAGATCGAAGCGGCCTACCTGGAAGTGCTGGCCCTGATGCCCGAAGCACTGGCGCCGTCCGAGGAAGCGCGCGCGCTGGTGGTCGAGGCGCTGGCGGAAATCGACGCCGTGCTGCACAAACTGCCGGCCAAGGCGCGCAAGGCCTTGCTGTTGTGCAAACTTGACGGCTTGAGCTACCGCGACATTGCCGCCGAACTCGACGTTTCCGTGTCATCCGTCGAAAAATACATCGCCGCCGGCTTGCTGGCCTGCTACCAGGCCTTGCACGGGCCGGACGCCTGAGCCATGGAGGTGGTCATCGCACCGGCCATCGTGCAGCGGGCCGCCGAGTGGATGGCGCGCCTGTGGTCCGACGACGCCAGCGCCGAAGACCAGGCCGCCTGCGCGCGCTGGCGCGCCGAACATCCGCACCACGACCTGGCCTGGCAGCGCCTGCATGCGTTCGAAGGCAAGCTGCACAGCGTGCCGCGCGATGCGGCCCGCCACGCGCTGCGCGAACCGGCGCCTGCCGCCTACCTGAAACGCCGCCGCGCCCTCAAGCTGCTGGCCGTGCTGCTGCCCGTGGGCGGCCTGCTGTATGCGGCACGCGGCACGGATGCCTGGCAAGTGGCGACGGCAGGCCACGGCACGGCGACCGGCGAGGTCCGCGACATCACCTTGCCTGATGGCACGCGCGTAATGCTTGCCTCCGCTTCCGCCATCGACGTGCGCTTCAGTGCCAGCGAGCGCCTGCTGGTTCTGCGGGCCGGCGAAATCCTCGTCACCACGGCGCACGATCCCGACCCGGCGCAGCGGCCGTTCCGCGTGCAAAGCCGCCACGGCACGGTGCAGGCGCTGGGTACGCGCTTTACCTTGCGTCAAGACGAACACACGTCGCGCGTGGCCGTGTTCGACGGGGCCGTCGAGATACGCCTCGCGCATGCGCCAAGCCGTGCCGTCGGCGTCGCCACGGGCTATGGTGCCATTTTCTCGGCGGACATCGTGCAGTCCGCCGCTCCCGTCTCCGCCAGCGCCGCGGCCTGGACGAAAGGCGTGCTGGTGGCCGACAACATGCGCCTCGATGCACTGGTCGCGGAACTGGCGCGCTATCGCCCGGGCCTGCTGCGCTGCGACCCGGCCGTGGCCAGCCTGCAAGTGAACGGCGTGTTTTCCCTGCGCGACACGGACCGCGCGCTGCACAACCTGGCGCTGGCCTTGCCCGTGCACATCGTGGCGCGCACGCGCTACTGGGTGACGGTGCAGGCCGCCAGCTAGGGAGGGCGCCTGCGGAAATTTTCCGCGCTGCCGGTTGAGGGTTTGGCATTCTCGTTCGGAATATAGGGTGAGAGCCACCTTTATCCATCGACCCCATGCACGCTTTTTACTGTTTTTCCCATGAGTAGCCCCAGCAGGCAAGCCGGCCCGATCAGCCGGATACTGCGCCCTATCCGCGCACGCCTGATCTTCGCCGCCGTGCTTGCCGCCACGGGATCCATGCTGACCCTGGTGCCGCTGGCCGGCATCGCGCACATCGCCGGCATCGCCCTGGCCCCGGCGGCGCACCACGCGCAGCCGGGCATCTGGACGACCATCCTCGCCAGCGTCGCCTGCCTGTTGGCCGGCATGGCGCTGATCTCGCTGGGCGAGCTGGCCGCGCACCTGGCCGACAACCGCATCACCCATCAATTGCGCCTGCAAGCCATGCGGCGCCTGGGGCAAGTGCCGCTGGGCTGGTTCACCAGCCGCGCCGCGGGCGAGGTCAAGCAGGCGATGCAGGACGACATCAATAC
>CAUSDR010000010.1:0-35398 GCA_963530105.1 uncultured Janthinobacterium sp. | reverse complement strand
CCGGCGCAAAAAGCCCATGCCGTCAAGCGCATGCAGGGCTGGATCGACGATTTCACTTCCCTCGCCACGCAAGCCAAATAGCCCGGCAGCGCCAGCAGGGGGGAGGGGGCCATATGCTATAGTGGCCCCCATCGAATTGAAGAAATGAAACGCCTAACAACACCTGCTGCGCGTCGCGAGGTGCGGCCTGCGATGCTCACCGTGCATTCGCACCGCTGCGCTGCGTAGCCACAAGCCACTACCGCCCGCTATGGTTGTTAGGCGTTTTAAATGCCCATGCAAAAGAAAATTAAAAAACCTGCCAAAGTTCCCGTCCACCACGCGCCGCCACCGAACCAGGTGCGCATCATCGGCGGCCAGTGGAAGCGTTCCGTGCTGCCTGTTTTGCAGGCACTGGGCTTGCGCCCCACGCCGGACCGCGTGCGTGAAACCGTGTTTAACTGGATCAACCACTTGCGCGACGGCGACTGGACCAACGCCCAGGTGCTGGACCTGTTCGCCGGCAGCGGCGCGCTGGGCTTCGAGGCGGCCAGCCGCGGCGCCGCCTCCGTCACCATGGTCGACACGCACACGCCCGTGATCCGCCAGCTGGAAGAGAACAAGGTCAAGTTGCGCGCCGACAATGTGCACCTGCTGCGCGGCGACGCGCTGCTGACGGCGCAAGGCCTGGCGGCGCGCGGCCAGCGCTTCGACCTGATCTTCCTCGACCCGCCGTACCAGCAGGATTTCCTGGCGAAAGCCTTGCCGCTGTGCGCCAACCTGCTCAAGGAAGGCGGCATGGTCTATGCGGAATCGGGCTTGCCGCTGGTGTTCGATGAGAAGAGCGAACTGGAGAAGCCGGAATGGATGGCGCCGTGGGAAGTCATCCGCGCCGACAAAGCGGGCACCGTCTACTATCATTTGCTAACTTACAACAAAGTGGCGGCAACAGCCTGAATCTGCCCATTAATTGAGCAGAAACAGGCCCTGGCCCAAGGCCCGGCACCAAGGCAAGCACCATTTTCAGGCATAATGCGCGTCTATATTGGTGCATCGTCAGGGAGCCGCAATGGTTGTAGCCGTTTATCCAGGAACATTCGATCCGCTCACGCGCGGTCATGAAGATTTGGTGCGCCGCGCATCGGGTCTGTTTGACAAGCTGATCGTCGGTGTGGCCGACAGCAAGAACAAGCAACCGTTTTTCTCGCTCGAGGAACGCCTGGAAATCGCCAACGAAGTGCTGGGCCATTACCCGAATGTGCAGGTGGAAAGCTTTTCCGGCTTGCTCAAGGATTTCGTGCGCAAGCATGAAGCACGGGTGATCGTGCGCGGCTTGCGCGCCGTCTCCGACTTCGAATATGAATTCCAGATGGCGGGCATGAACCGCTACCTGCTGCCCGATGTCGAAACCATGTTCCTGACGCCATCCGACCAGTACCAGTTCATTTCGGGCACCATCGTGCGCGAAATCGCGGCGCTGGGCGGCGACGTCTCCAAGTTTGTCTTCCCCTCGGTGAACCGCTGGCTGCAAAACAAGATTGCCGCCAACGCTGCCTTATCCGAATAAGCTAGAGTTGAATTAAGCCATGGCACTACTGATCACTGACGAATGCATCAATTGCGACATTTGCGAGCCCGAGTGCCCGAATGACGCGATCTACATGGGCGCGGAAATCTACGAAATCGATCCCAACAAGTGCACCGAATGCGTGGGCCACTTTGACGAGCCGCAATGCCAGCAAGTGTGCCCCGTCAGCTGCATCCCCTTCAATCCCGCCTGGCGCGAGACGCCGGAACAGCTGATGGCCAAGTACGAGCGCCTGCAGGCTGAATTGCCGGCTACCAAACCCTAAACTTTCTCCGCGCCACCGTCCGTGGCGCCAGCTTCTGCCAACTGTTCTACACTGTGTGCTGGCTGTTCCGCAGCAAATGGTTACCCACGGAGGTAGAAGATGCAAATAAGCACATCCCGTTTGACCCGCGCGCTGGGCGCCGCCTGCCTGTGCGGCGCCCTGGCGCAGCCGGCGCTGGCCGTCGACGTCGGTGGCGTCAAGCTGGACGAGACGGTGCAGCTGGCCAACCGCGAATTGAAACTCAACGGCGCCGGCGTGCGCTACAAGGTCATCTTCAAGGTGTACACCATCGCGCTGTACCTGCCGGAAAAGAAAAGCCAGCTGGCCGACATCCTGGCGCTGCCCGGCCCGCGCCGGCTGGAAATCGTCATGCTGCGCGACATTACTTCCGATGAACTGGGGCAAGCCTTCATGCAGGGCTTGAACCGCAGCTCCGACCAGGCCGACCGCACGCGCCTGCTGAGCCAGACGATGCAGTTCGGCGCCATGTTCGAAATGGTGCCGGGGCTGAAAAAGGGCGATATCCTGACGGTGGACTGGCTGCCGGACGAGGGCACTTTATGCAAGCTGAACGGCAAGCAGGTGGGCGACAAGGTGCCGGAACTGGCTTTCTACAATGCCTTGCTGAAAATCTGGATCGGCGCCCATCCGGCCGATATGCAGCTCAGGGCCCATTTGCTGGGCGACGTGGCGTAGCCATGATGCGGGCGTAAAAAAAGCCGGTGCGCACACCGGCTTGTCATTCTGCAACAGTTTAGCGCTCAGGCGCGCGTCGACAGGACGCGCAATTCGGCGGCATTGCTCGGCGACACGCCATCCATCTTGCCCAAGGTACGCTGCAGCGCTCTCGCTTCGCGCACTTGCTGGCGCGCCAGGCGCTCTTCACGGCTCAGCTTGGGACGCACCACCAGCACCATGGCGCGCGCAATGCCGACCAGCAAAGGCTTGAACAGCAGGGCGAAGGCGCCCACGGCCACGATCACGAGGGCGATTTGCAGGGTGTTGAGCAGGGAAATCTCCAGCACGGGTGCGGATACTGCGTACAGGGCGGAGGCGAAGGTAGACATACTGTTCCAGTGCATTATAGAATTTGACCGTACTATAGTGCAGTGCAACATATAAATCTAATTCCATTTCTTGATACCAATTATATGAATCGTGAATGGAAAACTGTACTATTTTTTTTACGAGTGAAAATATTCGTGCCCGGCGCGGTTTACACTCTTAAGTAATTAATTGAATTCAACTTTTATCTGGGCTTTCCATGAGTTTTTTGACGCTGGATCTGAACTTGCTGCGTGTTTTCGACGCCGTCATGACGGAACAAAACCTGACGCGCGCAGCCGGCCACCTGGCGATGACGCAGCCGGCGGTATCGAACGCCATCAAGCGCCTGCGCGAGAGCCTCGGTGACGAATTGCTGATCCGCACGGCGTATGGCGTGAAACCCACGCCGCGCGCCGAAGCCCTGTGGCCTTCCGTGCGCTCGGCCCTGGCCAGCCTGGAAGCGGCTGTCACGCCGGAAACCTTCGACGTCTCGAAGACCCACGCCACCTTCCGCATGGCCATGGCCGACGCCACGGCGGCGTTCTGGCTGCCTTCGCTGATGCGCTCGATCGAACGCGAGGCGCCGGGCGTCAACGTGCGCATGATGCCGCTGACCACGCGCGAACCGCGTCCCATGTTGCTGCGCGGCGACATCGACCTGGCCGTGGGCTTCTTTCCCGGCGTGGCGGCGCAATTGTCGAGCGACACCAGTTCGCCCATCCGCCACGAGCGCCTGTATTCCGGCAAATATGTGTGTGTGATGCGGCGCGGCCATCCGCTGGCCAAGGTGGAACTCAACCTGGACAATTACTGCGCCGCGAATCACCTGCTGGTGAGCTTTTCCGGCCGCGCCCACGGCCTCGTCGACGAAGCGCTGGCGCAGATCCACCGCGAACGGCGCATCTTGCTGACCGTGAACCAGTTCTTCACGGCGGGAAGAGTGGTCGCCAATTCCGACCTGATCACCGTCCTGCCGCGCCATTTGATCGCCTCGACGGGTATGACGGAATCGCTGCTGTACAAGGATTTGCCATTTACCTTGCCGGCCGTCCACCTGGACATGCTGTGGCACGAACGCGACGCGCGCAGCCCCGCCCACAAATGGCTGCGCAATCACCTGGAAAGCATGAACACGCCCACCTTGCGCACGGCCACGGCGGCCGGCGGCGGCGTGGCGCCGAAGCCGCATATCGAGTGAAAACATGGGCGCCGCGAACGTCTGAGAAAATCGTAGCGCGCGGAAATCAGGCGCGGCGCCCCCGTTGGCCCGAGAAGCGGGAGTGTGCTCAAGCGCAGTGCGCATCGCAGGCCGCCAATGGCGACGCGCGGCAGATTGAATCAGATGCTCATCATGCGTGGCTGCTGGAGCGGTAGCCGATCCTGAAACCACCCCAGTGCTTGCCATCGACGTGGATGGGCACGGATAAATCGTGCATGACTTCGCCCGTGTCGCGTTTATACGTCTGCAGCAGGAACGGTTTCGTGTTGCTGCCGCAGCGCGCGCCCGTGCGGTCGCTGAAGATGCGCTTGGTACGGTTGTTCACCATGTCGTGGTCGTAATCGCCCGTCAGCGGCTGCGAGAACTTCTTGTTATGCGTCGGAAAGTAGCCATTGTTGTCGACGGCGCCCGCGTATGCCAGGTGCGGCAATGCCGCCAGCACGCCTTCCTGCAGGTCCGGCAGCACCTTGTCCGTAAACGCATCGAACTTGGTGTTGTGCTTGGGCGGATTGGTGTTCGGGATGGGGCGGTAATGGCGGTCGAACAGGGCGTCGCGCGTGATGCGGCCCGAGGCGATGGCTTGCTCGAACAATTTGCCCACTTCGCGCGCGGCGCGCTGGGCCGCTAAGCGGATTTCATCGTGAGGCGTGGCCACGCTCGATTCGCCGAGGGCGCCGGCGATCACTTCGGCCCGCTCGGCCAGGGCCATGGCCGACTGCGTGGCGCGCGGCAATTGCGCATTCGTCGACAGCATGCTGTCGCGGATTTGCCCGATGGCGTCGGCGATCAGCTGCGTCGTGTCGACGTGTTCGCGCGAGGCGCGGGCGATTTGTCCGATCTCGTCTTCCGACACGCCCGACGATTCCTCGATATGGCTCAAGGAAGCGTGCACGCTTTGCACATTGCGCGCCGCTTCCGTCACGCCGGCGGCCAGCGAGCCCATGCCGCGCGCGGCCTTTTCCGCCTGTTCATTGATTTCGCGCACCATCACGCTGATTTCGTCGGACGCTTCCTTGGTGCGCTGCGCCAGTTGGCGCACTTCCCCCGCCACCACGGCGAAGCCGCGGCCGTGTTCGCCGGCCCGCGCCGCCTCGATGGCGGCATTCAGCGCCAGCAGATTGGTGCGCGCGGAAATATCGGAAATGGCTTCCGTGAAGCCCGTGATGCGTCTGGATTTTTCCTGCAGGCTCAGCATGCTGCTGGAAGCGCCTTGCGCTTCTTCGCGAGCGCTATTGATGCGCCGCAAGCCCTGATCCACCTCGGCGCGCGCCGCCACGCTTTCCACGCGCACGCCGGCGGCCACCTTGGCGGCCCGTTCCGCATTGGCGGCGATCTTTTCCGTCATCACGGCGTTCTGTTCCGAGCTGTCGGCGATGTCGCTGGCCGTCTGCACGTCGAGCTCCACCTTCTGTTTGACGGAGTCGACAAAATACGAGGTTTCCGCCGCGCCGATCATGATGGCGTCGATGGCCTTGCCCACCGTATCGGCGAACTGGTGCAAGCCCGGCTCGCCGCGCGGGCGGCTGGCGAAGGCCAGCAGCGCGGCGCCGGTAGCGGCCGCCACGCAGGCGATCCAATAGGGATGGTTGCCGCCGTCGCTCGCCAGCAGTAGCAGATAGGCCAGGCAACAGGCCACGGCCATGGCCAGGATCGTGAATACAAAGAAACGCACCAGCTGATGCTGCAACTGCTTCATTTGTCCCCCGCTGCGCGAAACCGTCACGCCCGCCAGGGACGTGCTGTAACCGTATGCGCGGGGGCACGATTGCCCGCCTTGCACCCTGAACTGGCGTCTGCGCGTCGTTTCAGGCGGCTACCGGATTGCAGAATAGTAGTTCTACCCTACAACATTTGTTCCGATAGCTCAATCAGAAAAGTGGCGCCGCTACTCCTGGGTCATTTAATCGGCAATTTGGTCGTATTCTTGACTTCTTCCATGACGGCATAAGTGTGGGTTTCCCGCACACCTTTTTGCAGCAGGGTCTTGCCGAGGAATTCGCGGTAAGCGGCCATATCCTTGACGCGCGCCTTGACCAGGTAATCGAAACCGCCGGCGACCATATGACATTCCAGTACCTCTGGAATGATTTGTACGCTATGCTTGAAGGCGTCGAACACTTCCGGTGTCGTGCGATCGAGCACGACTTCGATGAAGACCAGCAAGGAAACGTCGAGCAACTGCGGGTTCAACTGGGCCGTGTAGCCCATGATATAGCCTGATTCATGCAGCTTGCGCACGCGCTCCAGGCAAGCGGCCGGCGACAGGTTCACGCGCGCCGCCAGTTCCACGTTGCTGATGCGCCCATCACTCTGCAATTCCATCAGGATTTTCTTACTGATCTTGTCCAGCATGCGAATCACCCCCATATAAATATTATTTGGTTAAATTGTCGCATCAAAAACTATCTATTGCTAGTCCTCTGTATTACCAGAATTAATCCATAAGAATCCCCTTTACAATCGAATCATCTTAACGTTCGACTTTCTGTATTTTTTTGCACCAAAAAAGAGCAAGAATTACCGCGAGTTTCGTCTCCTTTTTCCTTGTAAAGAGCTCCTATGCACCCTGCTGGCCCTTCGGCTTTTACCCCGATTCCCTTTGCTGCGCTCCAGGCGGAAATCCTGCCCGAAGCGACGCCACAACGCGCTGCCATCACGGCCGCCTATAGGCGCGACGAGGTTTCCGCCGTGCAGTGGCTACTGCAACAAGTGCGCGCCAGCAGCACCGAGACGACGGCCGAAGGACAAGCGCTGGCGCACCGCCTGGTCTCGAACGTGCGCCAAAAACGCACACGCGCATCGGGCGTCGATGCACTGATGCATGAGTTCTCGCTGTCCTCGGAAGAGGGTGTTGCATTGATGTGTTTGGCTGAAGCGCTGTTGCGTATACCCGACAGTCAAACGGCCGATCGCCTGATCGCCGACAAAATCAGCAAGGGCGACTGGCGCAAGCATCTGGGCGAGTCGCCGTCGCTGTTCGTCAACGCGGCCACCTGGGGCTTGCTGATCACGGGCAAACTGGTGAGTACCAGCAGCGAATCGGGCCTCGGTTCGGCCATGACCAAACTCATCGCCAAGGGCGGCGAACCGCTGATCCGCAAAGGCGTCGACCTGGCCATGCGCATGCTGGGCAACCAGTTCGTCACGGGGCAAACCATCGAGGAAGCGCTGAAAAACAGCCGCGACAATGAAACGCGCGGCTACCGCTACTCGTACGACATGCTGGGCGAAGCGGCGCTGACGGAAGCGGACGCGGCCAACTACTACGCCTCGTACGAAACGGCGATCCACGCCATCGGCAAGGCCTCGAACGGCCGCGGCATCAAGAACGGCCCCGGCATTTCCGTGAAACTGTCGGCCCTGCACGCGCGCTACAGCCGCGCCCAGCGGGCCCGCGTCATGACGGAATTGCTGCCGCGCGTCAAAGCGCTGCTGTTGCTGGCAAAACAGTACAACATCGGCTTCAATATCGATGCGGAAGAAACGGACCGCCTGGAACTGTCGCTCGACCTGATGGAAGCACTGGCCTTTGATACGGATTTGGCCGGTTTCGAAGGCATCGGCTACGTGGTGCAGGCGTATCAAAAGCGCTGCCCGTACGCCATCGATTATCTGATCGATCTGGCGCGCCGCAGCAATCGCAAGTTCATGGTGCGCCTGGTGAAGGGCGCATATTGGGATGCGGAAATCAAACGCGCGCAAGTCGATGGCCAGGAAGGCTATCCCGTCTACACGCGCAAGGTCTACACGGACGTGTCCTACCTGGTGTGCGCGCAAAAACTGCTGGCCGCCAGCAGCCTGATCTACCCGCAATTTGCCACCCACAACGCGCAAACCCTGTCGACCATCTTTACCTGGGCCAAGCGCGACGGCATTACCGACTATGAATTCCAGTGCCTGCACGGCATGGGCGAAACCCTGTACGACCAGGTGGTCGGCCCGGCCAACCTGGACAAGCCTTGCCGCATCTACGCCCCCGTCGGTTCACATGAAACCCTGCTGGCCTACTTGGTGCGCCGCCTGCTGGAAAACGGCGCCAATTCCTCGTTCGTCAACCAGATCGTCGACGAAAACGTCGCCATCGATAGCCTGATCCGCGATCCGCTGGAGCAGGCGCGCCTGCAGGGCGGCTTGCCGCATCCGTCGATTCCGCTGCCGCTGGACATGTTCGGCAGCGAGCGCAAGAACTCCGCCGGCCTGGATCTGTCAAATGAAGACACCTTGCGCACCCTGGCCGCCGGCCTGGCGCAGCAGCAGCAATGGCAGGCGGCGCCGCTGATCGATGGCGCCGTCAGCCTGAATGCGCCCGCGCACGCCATCCACAATCCGGCGCAGCACGACGATATCGTCGGCAAGGTCATGGAAGCGGGCCAGGCGGACGTGGAAACGGCCCTGGCCAGCGCCAGCGCCTACGCCATGGACTGGCAAACGACGGAACCGTCGCTGCGCGCGCAAGCGTTGCAGCGCGCCGCCGACCTGTTCGAGGAACACCATATCGAACTGATGGCCCTGGCCGTGCGCGAAGCGGGCAAGTCGCTGCCGAACGCCATCGCGGAAATCCGTGAAGCCGTCGATTTCCTGCGCTATTACGCGGCGCAAGTCGAACATGCGCCAAACAGCCTGGCGCTCGGTCCCGTCACCTGCATCAGCCCATGGAATTTCCCACTGGCTATCTTTACGGGCCAGCTGGCCGCCGCGCTGGCCGCGGGCAACGTGGTGCTGGCCAAGCCGGCCGAGCAAACGCCGCTGATCGCCCACCGCGCCGTGCAATTGCTGCATGAAGCGGGCGTGCCGCGCGGCGCCCTGCAATTCCTGCCCGGCAGCGGCGAAGTGGTTGGCGCCGGCCTGTGCAACGACACGCGTGTCAAAGGCGTGATTTTCACGGGCTCGACGGAAGTGGCGCAGTTGATCAACCGCAACCTTGCCGCGCGCGCCGTGGCGGAAAGCATCGACATTCCCCTGATCGCCGAAACGGGTGGCCAGAACGCCCTGATCGTCGATTCGTCCGCCTTGCCGGAACAGGTGGTGCAGGACGTGATGTCGTCCGCGTTCGATAGCGCCGGCCAGCGCTGCTCGGCCTTGCGCGTGCTGTTCCTGCAGGCGGAAATCGCCGACAAGACCATCCACATGCTGAAAGGCGCCATGCAGGAATTGCGCGTTGGCAATCCTGACCGCCTGGCCACCGATATCGGCCCCGTCATCGACGCGGAAGCGCAGGGTAACTTGCTGGCGCACGTCAACAAGATGAAAACCGTGGCCATCGACCACTATTCGCTCGACCTGCCCACCGTGAAAGGCACGTTTGTCGCGCCGACCGTGCTGGAAATCAAGTCGCTGGAGCAATTGACGCATGAAGTCTTCGGCCCCGTGCTGCACGTGATCCGCTACAAGCGGTCGGAACTGCCGCAGCTGGTGCAATCGATCAATGACAGCGGCTATGGCCTGACCCTGGGCATCCACACGCGCATCGATGAAACCATCGACTTCATCACCAAGCGCGCACATGTGGGCAATATCTACGTCAACCGCAACATTGTCGGCGCCGTGGTGGGCGTGCAGCCGTTTGGCGGCGAAGGCAAGTCGGGCACGGGTCCGAAGGCGGGCGGCCCCCTGTACCTGAAACGCTTGCAGCGCAATGCGCCGGCCGGCGCGCAGCACCAGCGCCAGGCGGCGCCGGCGCTCGACGCCTTGACCGTGTGGGCGAAGATGCATGGCCACGACAAGGTGCAGCAGCTGGCACAGGACTATGCGCGCACGACCTTGCTGGGCAGCACCACCGTCTTGCCAGGCCCGACGGGCGAGCGCAATACCCTGAGCTTTGCCGCGCGCGGCACGATTTTGTGCGCGGCGGCGAACACGGGCGTGCTGATGAACCAGCTGGCGGCCGTGCTGGCGACGGGTAACCAGGCGCTGGTGCTGGCGCAATCGCCGGCGCTGATCCCGGGCGACTTGCCGGCGGCGCTGAAGGACCGCATCCAGATCGTCACCAGCCTTGAGCCAGTCAAACATGATTTCCAGATCGCCATGATCGAACCCGTGCTCGACAGCCAGCTCAAACCGCTGCTGGCGGCCCGGGAAGGCGCCCTGGTGGGCACCATCGCGACGACGGAGGAGGGTGCCATCCCCCTGTGGCGTCTGGTCGCTGAGCGGGCGCTGTGCGTGAATACGACGGCGGCGGGCGGCAATGCGAGCTTGATGATGCTCAGTGTCTAACTGATCAGCAGGCAGTTAACGTAAAAAGGGCGGAACCGGTGGTTCCGCCCTTTTTTTATGCACGCGCAAATAGATTCAGCCAGCCAGGCGCTGGCACAGCTGCTGGATCACCGCAAACGCATACGGCGAGGCGACGCTCTGCACGAAACGCATGAAGTCGACGGCAGCCTCTTCGTTGGCGTTGTCGGAAATGGTGCGCATGACGGTAAACGGCACGCCCAGTTCAAAGCACACTTGCGCCACGGCGGCGCCTTCCATCTCGACGGCCAGCAAATCGGGCAAGTCGTGTTTCAACTGACGGATGTGCGCGGCGCTGCTGATGAACTGGTCGCCGCTGGCGATCATGCCACGGTGCACTTTCGCGTGCTGCAAGCCGAATTGCGCGATATCGGCCGCCTGCAGCACGCTCGATGCGTCATCACGCAGGAAATCTTCCGCGGCCTTCGCCAGTTGCGTGCTCAGTTCCAGGTCGGTGGCAAAGCGTTGCAGCCCCGTCAGCGGCACTTCGAAGCGGGGAAACAAAGGACGGGCGTCCATGTCGTGCTGCAACAGCGCTTCGGCCACGACGATATCGCCCACTTTCACGTTGTTATCCCCACTGCCAGCCACGCCCGTGAAGACGATGTGGGTAACTCCGTACTTTTCCACAAGGATAGAAGCTGTCATGGCGGCGGCAACCTTGCCCAGACGCGACAGGACGCACACAGCGTCGATATTCCACAAGGTCCCCAGGGTGTAGTCGCGCATGCCGTGCGAACGCCTCTGGGGGCCTTGCATGGCTTCTACCAGCCCATGCTGTTCTTCATGCAAGGCACTGATGATGCCTAAACGCATCTTTTTGCTTGAATTCATGCTGTTTTTACACGTTTTTCAGGTTGCAAGACATAAAACACGGACTTGACAGCCGTTCTGGCGACTTTTCCACTGTTCGCGTTTGTCTCTGTGTTTTAAATAAAGATGTATACATAAAAATAGTAGTGATAGTAAACGGCCATTTTTTTGTGGATAAGTCGGTATACCGTATACAAATCATCGACTTGGCGCACAAAAAAGTAGGCGCACAAGCATTGTATCTACGGAGGACTTGTTTGGGATAAAAATCCGGCTGTGGACAAAGATCGACTTTTCCCACATCTCATCCTGTGGATATGCAGGCACTTATCCACAGCAGCAAGCAGAAATCACGGTTTTTCTTGCTGGAGTGGCATGTTTGACGTGCTTCGTCTGCCTTGACGCTTGCCAGGAAATCCAGGTTCAGCGATCACGAGCGTTGTTCTTTCACGGACCTGGGCATCCAGGTGATTCCTGGAAGACGCTTTGGCAGTGGCTCGCGCTGTTGCCGTTGACGCTTTTTTTTGCCGTTTTTTGCCTGCCTTTTGGAAATATCCCCGGACTTCCGCGTTTTTTGTCGGTTTACAATAGATCTATATATAAAAATAGTAGTAATAGTAAACGCGTTTTTTTCTGTGGATAAGTCGCTTTTTTTCAACAGGATCAAACGTTTACGTGAAAAATAAAGCGTGCATAATCGCTGTATCGGGCGAGGAGCAAAATTGTATAAAATGCGGGCCTGCGCATAACTTCGGGTTTACGCACAAGTCATCCTGTGGATATCAAATGAGTTATCCACAATCGTCTCAAATTCCCCCTCTTTTTCACATCGAAGCGCTTGCTGGCACTGTGCCTGCTCAAGTCTGTTGATGTTTCCATTTTGCAAAACGGTTTGGCAGTGCTGTGCGCGTGCTGTCGGCCGCGCCGGTTTTCGTCGCGCAGTTGTTGGCTTCATTTTTTTTTTGTCAGTCAAAGCAGCTTCCCGGTTTTTTTTGACGACAGGCTGGCGTAGCGTCGTCAAGGCGAAGGGCAGGCAAAGGGCGCGTTGTCGGGTTTACCTTAACAAGTTCGTATACAAGAATAGTAATAGTAATTAACGGCGGCATCTTCTGTGGATAAGTCCGGATTTATCCTTGTAAACAATCGCTTGGCGTACGGATAAACGCTGAGTAAGGGGTGTATCTGCCGGGGATGGTTTTGGGATAAAAAAAAGGCCTGCAAAAAAATTTTCGTTTACTCACATATCGTACCTGTGGATATCCATACGCTTATCCACAGCTTGGCGACCCTGTTTTGGCGCTTGCCGTGACGCTCGCCCGTATCGCTGGCCACGATTAATGTCGCCCTGGCCCGGCACTGGTGGTAATCTCAAGGAGGCTCAGCAGCCATGCATGCATGAAGAAAGACAGACTCTGGTACAGGGACGCGGCGGGGAGACACGCCGCGCGACAGCTTGATGGCATACCGAAAGGAGCTTCATTGGAATCGGCAGGCGAATTCGACTACATCATCGTGGGCGGCGGCACGGCAGGCTGCGTGCTGGCCAACCGGCTCACGCGCGACAAGGACGCCAACGTTTTACTCGTGGAAGCGGGTGGCAAGGACGATTATGTGTGGATCCACATCCCCGTCGGCTATCTGCATTGCATCGGCAATCCGCGCACGGACTGGCTGTATTCCACGCAAGCCGATGCGGGGTTGGGCGGGCGCAGCCTGATTTATCCGCGTGGAAAGGTGCTGGGCGGCAGTTCCTCCATCAACGGCATGATCTACATGCGCGGCCAGGCCGGCGATTACGACCATTGGGCGGACTTGACGGACGACGCTTCCTGGCGCTGGGACAAGGTGCTGCCGCTGTTCAAGCAAAGCGAGGACTATTACGGCGGCGCCTCGGAAAACCATGGCGCGGGCGGGGAATGGCGGGTGGAAAAACAGCGCCTGTCGTGGGATATCCTGAATGCTTTTCGTGATGCGGCGCAACAGGTCGGCATCCCGAAAACCAGCGATTTCAATGGCGGCGACAATAGCGGCAGCGCGTATTTCGACGTCAACCAGCGCCGCGGCATCCGCTGGAATACCTCGAAAGCCTTTTTGAAACCGGCCGCGCGGCGGCCCAATCTGACCATCATGACTGGTTGCCACGTGGAACGGTTGTTACTGGAAACGACAGAAGCGGGCCCGCGCTGCGCGGGCATCGTGTTTACGGGCGGCGGCACGCAGTGGCAGGCGATGGCGAAACGGGAAACCCTGCTGACGGCGGGCGCCATCGGTTCGCCGCAATTGCTGCAATTGTCCGGCATCGGCCCGGCCGCCTTGCTGCAGCAGCATGGCATTGCGCCCGTGCTGGATGCGCCTGGCGTGGGCGGCAACCTGCAAGACCATTTGCAGCTGCGCATGGTGTTCAAAGTGCAGGGCGTGAAGACCTTGAATGTGATGGCCAGCAATGTCCTGGGCAAGATGCAGATCGGCTTGCAATATGCGCTGTTCCAGAGCGGGCCCATGTCGATGGCGCCGTCGCAGCTGGGCGCGTTCGCCAAGTCCGACCCGCAGCAAGCCACGCCGAACCTGCAATATCACGTACAGCCCTTGTCGCTGGATAAATTCGGCGAGCCGCTGCATGCGTTTCCCGCATTCACGGCCAGCGTCTGCAACCTGCGTCCCACCTCGCGCGGGCGGGTCGATATCGCTTCGGCCGACAGCTATGCGGCGCCGAAGATCGTGCCCAATTACCTGAGTACCGAGCAGGACCGCAAGGTGGCGGCCGATGCCTTGCGCCTGACGCGGAGCATCGCCGCCGCGCCCGCGCTCAAGCGGTTCGCGCCGCAGGAATACAAGCCCGGCGTGCAGTTCCAGAGCGAGGAAGAGCTGGCCCAGGCGGCCAGCCAGATCGGTACGACGATCTTTCACCCCGTGGGCACTTGCCGCATGGGCCTGGCCAGCGATCCCTTGAGCGTCGTCGGCAGCGACTTGCGCGTGCGCGGCGTGGCCGGGCTGCGCGTGGTCGATGCTTCCATCATGCCGTATATCACGTCGGGCAATACCAACTCGCCCACCGTGATGATCGCGGAAAAAGCGGCGCAAATGATACACGCGGCCTGGAAATGACGGGCGAAAAGCGTGCGTTTGCGCCATTCGGGCTGGCCAAAAATCCCCGTAGTTATACTGTATTGTGCGTTAAATTTAAGTTGTGTATTATAAAAATGACTAAGTAGTACAAAAAGTACAACTAGGAGACACGATGTCAAACGTAATCTTGGAAACAAGAAATTTGACCAAGGAATTCAAGGGCTTCACGGCGGTCAGCGACGTGAACCTGAAGGTAGAGCGGGGCCATATCCACGCCTTGATCGGTCCCAACGGCGCCGGCAAGACCACGTGTTTCAATTTGCTCACCAAATTCCTGGTTCCCACTTCCGGACAGATCCTGTTCAACGGAAAAGACATCACGGCCGCCAAGCCGGCGCAGATCGCCCGCATGGGCGTGATCCGTTCATTCCAGATTTCCGCCGTTTTCCCCCATTTGTCGGTGCTGCAAAATGTGCGCATCGGCTTGCAGCGCCAGCTGGGCACTTCCTTCCATTTCTGGCAAAGCGAACGTTCCTTGAACCAGCTCAATGACCGCGCCATGGCCTTGCTGGCCGAAGTGGACTTGACGGAATTCGCCGACACCATCACGGTCGACATGCCGTACGGGCGCAAGCGGGCGCTGGAAATTGCCACCACCTTGGCGATGGAACCGGAAATGATGCTGCTCGACGAGCCGACCCAGGGCATGGGCCATGAAGACGTGCACCGCGTCACGGAACTGATCAAGAAGGTTTCGGCCGGCCGCACCATCTTGATGGTGGAACACAATATGAACGTGGTGTCTGGCATCTGCGACAAGATTTCCGTGCTGCAGCGCGGCGCCATGCTGGCCGAAGGCAGCTACGCGGAAGTATCGCGCAATCCCCAGGTGATGGAAGCGTACATGGGCACCACCCACGCCGAACTGGAAGGGGCGCATTGATGACTTCTACAACCAAGCCACCCGCGCTGGAAATTGCCCAGTTACACACCTGGTATGGCGAATCGCACATCTTGCACGACGTCAACTTGAAGGTGGAGCAGGGCGAAGTGGTGACTTTGCTGGGCCGTAACGGCGCCGGCCGCACGACCACCTTGCGCGCCATCATGGGATTGACGGGCGCGCGCACGGGCTCCATCAAGGTCAACGGTGTCGAAGCGATAGGTTTGGCCACGCACAAAATCGCCCACCTGGGCATCGGTTATTGTCCCGAGGAGCGCGGCATTTTTTCGTCGCTGTCGACCGAGGAAAACCTGATGCTGCCGCCCACCCTGGCCAGTGGCGAGAAGGGCATGACGGTGGAGGAAATCTACGCCATGTTCCCGAACCTGCAGGAGCGCCGCCACAGCCAGGGCACGCGCCTGTCCGGCGGCGAGCAGCAGATGCTGGCCGTGGCGCGCATCCTGCGCACGGGCGCGCGCCTGCTGCTGCTCGATGAAATTTCCGAAGGCCTGGCGCCCGTCATCGTGCAGGGCCTGGCGCGCATGATCACCACCCTGAAGGCGAAGGGCTACACCATCGTCATGGTGGAACAGAATTTCCGGTTTGCCGCGCCGCTGGCGGACCGGTTTTACGTGATGGAGCACGGTCAGATCGTCGAGACCTTCGCTGCATCCGAACTGGAAGCCAAGATGCCGGTATTGACCGAGCTGCTTGGCGTGTAATGCCCATGTAGTTCCGTATCGTCGTCGAGCAATCGTTTAAATAGCAAACAATAATCCCAACGGAGACACTATGAAACGTAACGCTATCGCCATTGCCACCGCCACCCTCTGCGCGCTGGGCTTGTCCGCCGCCGCGCACGCCCAGGTTTCGGGCGACACCATCAAGATCGGCTTTATTTCCGACATGTCCGGCGTGTATTCCGACGTCGACGGTCTCGGCGGCGCGGAAGCCATCAAGATGGCGATCGCCGACGCCGGCGTGGTCATTGCCGGCAAAAAGGTGGAATTCATTTCCGCCGACCACCAGAACAAGGCCGATATCGCCGCTTCCAAGGCGCGCGAGTGGTTCGACCAGCAGGGCGTCGACATGCTGATCGGCGGCACCAATTCCGGCGCCAGCCTGGCCATGGCCAAGGTGGCGGCGGAAAAGAAAAAGATTTTCATCGCCATCGGCGCCGGTTCCTCGCGCCTGACGAATGAAGAGTGCACGCCGTACACCGTGCATTACGCCTACGACACGGTGGCGCTGGCGCGCGGCACGGGCGGCACCATCGTCAAGCAGGGCGGCAAGAATTGGTATTTCATGACGGCCGACTATGCGTTTGGCCACTCGCTGGAAAAAGACACGGCCGAAGTCGTCAAGGCGGCCGGCGGCAAGGTGCTGGGCAGCGTCAAGCATCCGCTGGGCGCCTCGGACTTCTCGTCCTTCCTGCTGCAGGCGCAGGCGGCGAAACCGCAAATCCTCGGCCTGGCCAATGCGGGCGGCGACGCCATCAACAGCATCAAGGCGGCCAACGAGTTTGGCGTGACGAAAAACGTAAAGCTGGCCGGTCTGTTGATCTTCATCAATGACATCCATTCGCTGGGCCTGAACCTGACGCAAGGCATGTACCTGACGGATGGCTGGTACTGGGATCTGAATCCGGAAACGCGCGCCTGGTCGAAACGTTATTTCGACAAGATGAAGAAGGAACCGTCGATGCTGCAGGCGGCCGACTACTCGGCGGCGGCCAACTACCTGAAAGCCGTCAAGGCGCTGGGCACGGACGATACCGAGAAAGTCATGGCGTATCTGAAGAAAACCAAGATCAACGACATGTTCACCAAGAATGGCGAAGTGCGTCCCGATGGCCGCATGGTGCACGACATGTATTTGATGGAAGTGAAAAAGCCGTCCGAGTCCAAATACCCATGGGATTACTACAAGGTGGTGGCCACCGTGCCGGGCGCGCAAGCCTACGTGACCAAGGCTGAATCGAAGTGTTCGCTGTGGAAGTAACGTCGTAGACACTGCCCGCCGCCGCGCGGGCGCTTTGTCCTGCACGCTTCGCTTGCAGGGTGCGCCTTGCGCCGCCGCATCTGACTGTGGCGGCGTGTTTCCCTTGATACCACACCGTCGTCGGGCGGTGCTTTTTATACTGTGATGCCATGGAAATTTTCGGCGTTCCATTACAAGCGATGATGAGCCAGTTGCTGCTGGGTCTCGTCAACGGCTCGTTCTATGCCATGTTGTCCCTCGGTCTGGCCGTCATCTTCGGCTTGCTCAACGTCATTAATTTCTCGCACGGCGCCATGTACATGATGGGCGCCTTCCTGGCCTGGATGGGCCTCAGCTATTTCGACATCAATTACTGGGCCATGCTGCTCATCGCCCCCATCCTTGTCGGCCTGGTCGGCATCCTCATCGAAAAGACCATGCTGCGCTGGCTGTACAAGCTGGACCACCTGTATGGCTTGCTGCTGACCTTTGGCATCACCCTGATCATGGAAGGCGTGTTCCGCTCCTTCTATGGCGTCTCGGGCCAGCCGTACGCGGTGCCTGAAGCGCTGGCCGGCGCCACCGACCTGGGCTTCATGATCTTGCCGAACTACCGCGCCTGGGTGGTCATCGCCTCGCTCACCGTCTGCCTGGCGACCTGGTTCGTCATCGAGAAAACCAAGCTGGGCGCCTACCTGCGGGCCGGCACGGAAAACCCGAAACTGGTGGAAGCGTTCGGCATCAACGTGCCGCTGATGGTGACCCTGACCTTCGGCTTTGGCGTGGCGCTGGCCGGCTTCGCCGGCGTGCTGGCCGCGCCCATCATCCAGGTCTCGCCGCTGATGGGATCGAACCTCATCATCGTCGTCTTCGCTGTGGTGGTGATCGGCGGCATGGGTTCCATCATGGGTTCCATCCTGACGGGCCTGGCGCTGGGCGTGATCGAGGGCCTGACCCGCGTGTTCTACCCGGAAGGCTCGGCCACCGTGGTGTTCGTGGTGATGGTCATCGTGCTGCTGCTGCGTCCCGCCGGCCTGTTCGGCAAAGAAAAGTAATCCTCATCAGTCATGTATTGGAGCTACCACGATGAATAAGAATGTAGGCTACGCCATTGCCCTGCTGCTGGCACTGGCGGCCCCGTTTTACGGCTATCCCGTCTTCCTGATGAAGTTGCTGTGCTTTGCCCTGTTTGCCTGCGCCTTCAATTTGCTGATCGGCTACACGGGCTTGCTGTCGTTTGGCCATGCGGCGTTTTTTGGCGGCGCCGGCTATGTCACCGGCTATGCGCTGCGCACCTGGGGCTGGCCGACGGAACTGGGCTTGCTGGCCGGCGTCGCCACGGGTGCCTTGCTGGGTCTGGTGATGGGCGGCCTGGCCATCCGCCGCCAGGGCATCTATTTCACGATGATCACCCTGGCGCTGGCGCAGATGGTGTACTTCCTCGCCTTGCGCCTGCCGTTCACGGGCGGCGAGGATGGCTTGCAGGGTGTTCCACGTGGAACCTTGCTGGGCACCATCGACCTGGCGAACGACACGGTGCTGTACTACGTGGTGCTGGCCATCTTCATCGCCGGCTTCGCCCTGATCGTGCGCACCATCCACTCGCCGTTCGGGCAAGTGCTGAAAGCCATCAAGGAAAACGAGCCGCGCGCCATCTCGCTGGGCTATGACGTCAACAAGTACAAGCTGATGGCCATCGTGCTGTCCGCTTCGCTGGCCGCGCTGGCCGGCGCCACCAAGACCCTGGTGCTGGGCTTTGAAACCTTGACGGACGTGTACTGGGGCATGTCGGGCCTGGTCGTGCTGATGACGTTGGTCGGCGGCATGGGGACCCTGGCCGGCCCTATCATCGGCGCCGTGCTGATCATCGCTCTGGAAAACAAGCTGGGCGACTTCGGCACCTATCTGGCCACGCACACGGGCATCGAGTGGTTTGGCACCTTGGGCGAATCGGTGGGCATCGTCACCGGCATCATCTTCGTCATTTGCGTGCTGATGTTCCGGCGCGGCATCGTCGGCGAAGCGCTCGCCCGTTTTGGCGGCAGGGCGGCCAAGGCCGCGGTCTGATGTTGTAGCAACGCCGGACGGTTCGTCCGGCGTTTTTCATTGTGCGTCCACTGTGTCTTCAACGGAGAGTACCACCATGCAAACGACGATCACGCGCGCCGGCGCCGGCCTGTGCACCTTGCTGGCATTGACGGCCTGCGGCAGCAACCATGCGCCGGAAGAACTGAACCTGCTGCCTGGCTACCTGGGCAGCATCACGCGCGCTGACTACGATGGCAAGAGCAACGACTTGCTGACGGCCGGCCTGGGCAAGACGGGACTGGCGGCGGCCACCCCCGCATATGCCAACGGGGAACAGCCGACGCCATTGGAACTGCGCCGCAACGCCATCCACGCCAATTACCGCGCCGTGCTCGACATTGCCGCCAACAGCGGCTACGGCACCCTGTACGGCCCGAACGTGGATGCGAATGGCAATGCGGGCGCGGGCGAGGGCTTGATCGCCGGCAGCGAATACATCGCCTACGCGGACGATGGCACGGGCAAGAAAAACGTCACCTTGATGGTGCAGGTGCCGGCCAGCTTCGATCCGGACCGCGCCTGCATCGTCACGGGCACGTCGAGCGGTTCGCGCGGCATCTATGGCGCCATCGGCAGCTCCGGCGAGTGGGGCTTGAAGAAAGGCTGCGCCGTGGCGTATGCGGACAAGGGCTCCGGCACGGGCCTGTATGTGTTCGAGGACGACAGCGTCAACCTGCAAAATGGCGTGCGCGCGGGCAGGGTGGCCGCTGGCAAGAACGCGCTCTTCGCGCCGGACTTGGGCGACGCCGAGCGGCTGGCCTTTGCCGCCGCCTATCCGAACCGCCTCGCCTTCAAGCATGCGCACTCGCAGCAAAATCCCGAGAAGGACTGGGGCAAGGTCACCCTGCAAGCCATCGAGCTGGCCTATTATGTGCTGAATGAACGCTATGGCGTGCTGGCCCGCGACGGCAGTTCGCGCATCGTGCGTCTGACGCCGAAGAACACCATCACGATTGCGTCAAGCATTTCCAACGGCGCCGGCTCGGCATTGCTGGCGGCGGAGCAGGATACGAAAGGCTTGATCAGCGGCGTGGCCGCCAGCGAGCCGCAGGTGCAGCCGGCGCCATCGACAGCCTACAGCGTGCGCCAGGGCGGGGTGGTGGTCGCCAATCCGGGGCGCGCGCTGTTCGACTATGCCACCTATGCGGCCCTGTATCAGCCGTGCATCGCTTCCGTGGCCGGCAGCGCGGGACGCTGCACGGCGCTGGTGGCCAAGGGGCTATTGAGCGGCGCCGACCTGGCATCGCAGCAGGCGGACGCGAAACAGCGCTTGCGCGCCTATGGCTGGCTGCCCGATTCCGATCCGCTGCAGGCGGCGCACGCGGGCACGAACATCCTGGTGGCCGTCACGTACGCGTATGCCTACGGGAAATTTTCCGTGACCGATAAAGTGTGCGGCTTCACGTTTGCGCAGACGGACGGCGGCGGCAATCCGATCGCGTTCACGCCGGCGCAAAAGGCGGCCAGCTTTGCCGCGCAAAACGGCATCCTCGGCAATGTCGTGTATGAGAACAGCGTCGGTGGCGCCAGGGTGTACACGGCGGGCGTGTCGCCATCGAGCACCTTGGCCGATCAGTCGCTCGACGGTTTCCTGTGCCTGCGCAGTTTGGCGACGGGGCAGGATGCCGTCAGCGGCGCCGCCTTGCAGGGAACCCTGGCGGCGCAAAGCGTGCGCGTGCGCGCCGGCGTGGCCGAAGTGCAGGCGACGGCCAAGCTCAACGGCAAGCCCGCCATCCTCGTGCACGGCCGCAGCGATACGCTGATCCCCGTGAACCACGCCTCGCGCGCCTATGTGGGCTTGAACGCGGCGGTGGAAGGGGCGGGCAGCAAGCTGCGCTATATCGAGGTGACGAATGCCAATCACTTCGATTCCTTCAGCAGCGCCTTGCCGACCCTGATCGTGCCCTTGCACGTGTACCTGAACCGGGCGCTCGACGCCATGTATGCGCACTTGTCGGCCAAGCAGGCCTTGCCGCCATCGCAGGTGGTGCGCACGGTGACGCGGGCCGATGCCACCACCCTGATCACGAACGCCAACGTGCCGCCGATCGCGGCGGCGCCGGCGCCCGGCAATGCCATCAATGTGACGGGGACGGTGGTGGATATTCCAAACTAGATTGCATTGCCTGTGGAACACGCGGCCACGTTGCACGTGGCCGTTTTTTCATGTCCCGGTTATGTCCAGGCGGTGTCGGGGATGTGCCCCAGTCCCTGGAAGACGGGCTGGCAAAACCAGTAGCCCTGCATCAGGGAGATGCCGCAGCCGGCAAGGAAGTCGCGTTCGGCACGCGTCTCGATGCCTTCGGCCAGCACGCGGATGCCCAGCTCTCGGCTCAGACCGGCGACGGCGCGCACGATGGCCTGGCGCGGCGGAGAATGATCGATGTTGCGCACCAGGTCCATGTCGATCTTGACGATGTCGGGCTGGTACTCGGCCAGCAGGTTCAAGCCCGCATAGCCGGCGCCGAAATCATCGATGGCCGTCTGGAAGCCGAAGCGGCGGTAGGCGCGGAAAATATCCACCAGGTGGGGACGGTCCTGCACCCGTTCGCCTTCCGTCACTTCAAAGATGATTTTATCGGTGGGGAAGTGGTGCCGGGTGGCCGCTTCCAGCGTGCTGCGGATGCACACCTCGGGACGGTACACGGCGTTGGGCAGGAAGTTGATCGACAGATAGCCCTGCATGCCCAGCCGGGCGGCGCCGGCCACGGCCTTGACCCGGCATGCCTGGTCGAAGCGGTAGCGGTTCTCGTCGTTGACCTGCGCCAGCACGCTGGCCGCGCTTTCGCCAAGCGGGCCGCGCACCAGCGCTTCATGCGCGTAGATGCTGCGCGTGGCCAGGTCGACGATGGGTTGATAGGCATACTCGAAGGCAAAGTCCAGCGCGGCGCCGTCGCGGCAGCCGGCGCAGGGGCCGTGCGGAAAGCGGGTGCCGTCAGGGTGAATGGGAATGTCGGGAGGGGTCATGGCGGCAGTGTAGCAGGGCGGTCATTTGCATTCCGTCTGCTGGCTCACAGTGCCGCCGCATAGATGGCATGCGCGTCGGCGCGCGTGACGGGACGGGGATTGTTGCCCAGCAATCGCGTTTGCAGCATGGCGGCGTCGGCCAGCCGGTCCAGGTCGCTGGCGGCGATGCCTACCTCGCGCAGGGTGCGGGCGATGCCGGTGGCGACGGCGATATCCTGCATGGCATCGATGAGGGCGTGGGCCCGCGCCTCGTCGCTGCCCGTGATGCCGGGCCGGAGGATGGCGGCCAGTTGCGCATACAGGGGTGCCGCGTGGGACAGATTAAACCGCAGCACGTGCGGCAGCACCAGCGCATTCGACAAGCCGTGTGGCACGTGAAACAGGCCGCCGATGGGATAGGCGAGGGCATGCACGGCCGCCACGGGCGCGTTGGCAAACGCCTGGCCGGCCAGCATGGCGCCCAGCAGCATGGCCTGGCGCGCGGCCAGGTTCTGTCCATCGTGGCAAGCGGTGACGAGGTGGGCGGACAGCAGCGACAGCGCTTGCCTGGCCAGCATGTCCGACAGCGGATTCTTTTGCACGCGGCTGGTGTACGCTTCGATCGCGTGCACCATGGCGTCGATGCCGGTGGCGGCCGTGACGGCGGGCGGCAAGCCCAGGGTCAGGCTGGCGTCGAGAATGGCCAGGTCCGCATACAGCTGCGGCGCGACGACGCCCATCTTGGTGGTGGCGCCCGTCGTGACGATGGCGATCTGCGTCACTTCCGATCCCGTGCCGACCGTGGTCGGCAATTGCACGAGGGGCAGGCGCTGGCCGTGGACATTGCCGATACCATACAGTTGCGCCAGTTCCTGGTGGCCGGGCGCCAGCACGGCGATCAGCTTGGCCACGTCCAGCGAACTGCCGCCACCGAGGCCGATCACCAGTTCCACGTGAAACATCTGCGCCATCGCCACGCCGGCCAGGACGACGGCTTCAGGCGGATCGGCTTGCACTTCGGAAAAGACGTGAACTTCGATGCCGGCGGTCTTCAGGCTCTGCAGCGGCGCCGCGGCCAGGCCCGTGCGCACGAAGCCTGCATCGGTGACGAGCAGGGCGCGGCGCACGGCAGGAAAGTGCTGGGCGATGTGCACGCCCAGCTGGGCGGCGGCACCCGCCTCGACGACCAGATGGGGTACGGTGCGGAACTGGAAGGCGGACATGCGGACTCCTGGCCGTTGGGTTAACCGCCAGCTTACTCCGCTTTTCCCTGCCACGCATGTTTCACGTGGAACCGTTTGCCGCGGGCAGCGCGCTGGCCAGCGTCAGGCTGAGCACCAGCGACACGCCCGCGACCATCGCCAGCAGGCGGCATGTACGGGCATCCTTGCGGTACTCGCGCGTGGCGGCATAGGCCAGGCTGATGCCCATGACGATGTTCAGCAGCAGCAGGTTTCTCATTCCCACTCCAGCGCGCCTTTTTTCCATTCATAGGCCAGGCCGATCGTCAGCACGGCGAGAAAGCCCATGACGGCCCAGAAGCCGACCAGTCCCAACTCGTTGACGTTGGCTGCCCACGGCATCAGGAAGATGACTTCGATATCGAACAGGATGAACAGGATGGCCACCAGGTAAAAGCGGATGTCGAACTTCATGCGCGCGTCGCCGAACGCTTCGAAGCCGCATTCGTACTGCGACAGCTTTTGCGGGTCGGGCTTGTGCGGCCCCAGCACGCGGCCCAGCAGCATGGGCACGATGCCGACCAGGATACCGACGAGGATGAACAGCAGCACGGGGAAGTAGTTGTCGAGGAACATGCTGATACCCCTCAGTGGCTGGACGACAGTTTCATCAGCACGATGCCGCTGACGATGAGGACGGCGGCACACACGCGCATGGCGTTCACCTGTTCGCCCAGAAAGACGATGCCGACGATGAAGGCGCCGACGGCGCCGATGCCGGTCCAGATGGTGTACGCCGTGCCCAGAGGCAAGGTGCGCATGGCAACCGACAGCAAGCCGAAGCTGGCGATCATCATGACCACGGTAACAATGGAGGGGGTGAGTCTGGTGAAACCCTCGGAGAGTTTCATCGAGTATGCCCACACGACTTCAAACATGCCGGCAATGAGTAAGAGTATCCAGGCCATGGCGGCTCCTTATACAGAGCGGGCCGTCCCGGTGTGTTCCCATGATGGGGGAGGCCGTCCTCCTGGATGATCGTCCCGCTGGCCACTGGCGTGGTCACATTGGTGGACGATGCGGCAATTGTAGCAAACATTTCACGCCACCGCAGCTCCCGCCTGGCGATGCGGCGTGTTCCACGTGAAACAGAAACGGGTAGCGGCACGCCCTTGCTGAGTAAAAATTAAGCAAAAAATGGCCTGCGGAAGGTTGCGCTTGCAAAAAGACTCTATAATCGGAGCTCTCTTCCCGCATTTTTACTTGCACTGTTACCTATTTATCATGTTATTTCCTACAGAATTCGACGTTATCGTTGTCGGTGGTGGTCACGCCGGTACCGAGGCGGCCCTCGCTTCCGCCCGCATGGGGCAGAAGACGCTTTTGCTCACGCATAATATTGAGACACTGGGCCAGATGTCGTGCAATCCTTCCATCGGCGGCATCGGCAAGGGCCACCTGGTCAAGGAAGTCGATGCCATGGGCGGCGCGATGGCGATTGCCACCGACGAGTCCGGCATCCAGTTTCGCATCCTGAACTCCTCGAAAGGGCCGGCAGTGCGCGCCACGCGCGCCCAGGCCGACCGCATTCTCTACAAGGCCGCCATCCGCACGCGCCTGGAAAACCAGCCGAACCTGTGGCTGTTCCAGCAAGCCGTCGATGACTTGATCGTTGAAGGCGACCGCGTCGTTGGCGCCGTGACGCAGATCGGCTTGAAGTTTCTGGCGCGCGCCGTGGTGTTGACGGCTGGTACCTTCCTCGACGGCAAGATCCACGTGGGCTTGAATAATTACTCGGCCGGCCGCGCCGGCGACCCGCCCGCCATTTCCCTGTCGGCCCGCCTGAAAGAGCTGAAACTGCCGCAGGGCCGCCTGAAAACGGGCACGCCGCCGCGCATCGATGGCCGCACGATCGACTTTTCCGTGATGCAGGAACAGCCGGGCGACCTCGATCCCGTGCCCGTGTTTTCCGTCATGGGCAACACGGCCATGCACCCGCGCCAGGTGCCGTGCTGGGTCACGCACACGAATAGCCAGACGCACGACATCATCCGCGCCGGCCTCGACCGCAGCCCCATGTACACGGGCGTGATCGAAGGCGTGGGCCCTCGTTATTGCCCGTCGATCGAAGACAAGATCCACCGCTTCTCGGGCAAGGAATCGCACCAGATCTTCCTCGAGCCGGAAGGCTTGACGACACACGAGTTCTACCCGAACGGCATCTCCACCAGTCTGCCGTTCGACGTGCAGATCGCCCTGGTGCAGTCGATGAAGGGCATGGAAAACGCCCACATCCTGCGCCCCGGCTATGCCATCGAATACGATTATTTCGACCCGCGCGGCTTGAAAGCGTCGCTGGAAACGAAGGCCGTGGCGGGCCTGTTCTTCGCCGGCCAGATCAACGGCACCACGGGCTACGAGGAAGCGGCCGCGCAAGGCATGCTGGCGGGCCTGAATGCGGCCTTGCTGACGCAGGACAAGGATGCCTGGGTACCGGGCCGCTCCGAGGCTTATCTGGGCGTGCTGGTCGACGACCTGATCACCCAGGGCGTGCAGGAACCGTACCGCATGTTCACCAGCCGCGCCGAGTACCGGTTGAGCCTGCGCGAAGACAATGCCGACATGCGCCTGACGGAAATCGGCCGCGCGCTGGGCTGCGTCGGCGACGCCCAGTGGCAAGCGTTCGAGACCAAGCGCGAAGCCGTGGCGCGCGAACTTGAGCGCCTGCGTTCCACGTGGGTCAACCCGCGCATCCTGGCGGCCGCCGAGTCCGAACGCATCGTTGGCCAGGCCATCGAGCGCGAATACTCGCTGGCGGACCTGCTGCGCCGCCCCAACGTGGCCTACGACACGCTGATGAGCATGACGGGCATGGAAGGCCAGGCCCTGGCCGGCCCCGGCGTGGAAGACGCGGCCGTGCGCGAGCAGGTGGAAATCCAGCTCAAATATGCGGGCTACATCGAGCGCCAGAGCAAGGAAATCGAGCGCCACGAACACTATGAAAACCTGGCCTTGCCGGAAGGGTTCAATTACCTGGACATCGGCGCGCTGTCGGTCGAAGTGCGGCAAAAACTCGACAAGCAACGCCCGCAAACCCTGGGCCAGGCCTCACGCATTTCCGGCGTGACGCCGGCGGCGATTTCGCTGCTGCTGGTGCACTTGAAAAAGCGCGGCTTTGGTGCCGCGCAGACCACTACTTTAAAGGACGAGGTTGTTGAATGAAGCAGTTTGACCGGGCGCTACTGGCCCAGACTTTGAATGAAGGCATTGCCGCGCTGGGCCTGGAGCTGAGCGCGGATCAGACGGAAAAACTGCTCGATTACCTGGCCTTGCTGGCCAAATGGAACAGCGTCTACAACCTGACGTCGGTGCGCGATCCCCAGCAGATGCTGACCCTGCACGTGCTCGATTCGCTGGCGGCCGTGCCGGCCTTCGCGGACGCGAAAAACGTGCTCGACGTGGGCGCCGGCGGCGGCTTGCCGGGCATGGTGCTGGCCATCGCGCGGCCCGACATGAAGGTGTCGATGATCGACACGGTGCATAAGAAGACGGCATTCCTGACGCAGGTGAAGGCGGAACTGGGGCTGAGCAACGTCACGGTGTACACCAAGCGGGTGGAACAGCTGGAAGTGGCGCAGAAATTCGACGTCATCACCTCGCGCGCCTTTGCCGACCTGTCCGACTTCGTCAACTGGTCGCAGCACGTGCTGGCCGAGGGCGGGCAATTCATCGCCTTGAAAGGGGTGGCACCGCCAGACGAGCGGGAGAGACTGCCGGCAGACTGGCAAGTGACGCAATTGCGGCCTATCCAGGTGCCAGGGCTAAATGCAGAGCGTCATCTGGTCTTTATAGCAAGAATTTAAAGGCCGGAAAATTAAACGGTATAAATGATATAAACAGTTTATACGGTATAAATAATATAAACCGTATAAACGATTTATATCGTATAAATGGAATAAACAGTATAAATCGTTTCGGCCGGATGCCGGGGCGCACGATGAAGTTTGCACCTATTTACAACTAGAAGATACATGGCCAAAATTTTTTGTGTAGCAAATCAAAAGGGTGGTGTTGGTAAAACCACAACAAGCGTCAACCTCTCCGCCGGTCTGGCCAAGTTGAACCAGCGCGTGCTGCTGGTCGACCTCGACCCGCAAGGCAATGCGACCATGGGCGCCGGCATCAACAAGGCCGGCTTGAAGGCGTCCACCTATGAAGTGATGCTGGGCGAGTCCGATGTCAAAACGGCACGCCAGCGTTCGGAAGCGGGGCGCTTCGATGTCTTGCCGTCGAACCGCGAGCTGGCCGGCGCGGAAGTGGAAATGGTTGAGCTGGACAACCGCGAACGCCGCCTGAAGGATGCGCTGGCCGAAGTCGACGCCGAGTATGACTTCATCCTGGTTGATTGCCCACCGGCATTATCGATGCTGACCCTGAACGGCCTGTGCGCCGCGCATGGCGTGATCATCCCGATGCAGTGCGAGTACTACGCCCTGGAAGGCTTGTCCGACCTGGTCAACACCATCAAGAAGGTGCATGCCAACCTGAACCCGGATTTGAAGATTATCGGCCTGCTGCGCGTGATGTTCGATCCGCGCATGACATTATCGCAACAAGTGTCGGCGCAGCTGGAACAGCACTTCGGCGACAAGGTGTTCAACACCATCATCCCGCGCAACGTGCGCCTGGCCGAAGCGCCATCGTACGGCTTGCCCGGCGTGACCTTCGACCCCAGCTCGAAAGGTGCCCAGGCCTACATCGCCTTCGGCGCCGAGATGGTGGAACGCATCAAACATATGTAAACAAGGGGCGGGCGTGTGCACATTATGATGTAAGCGCTTACTCTGAAAACACGATTAGGACAGCATGGCTACGAAAAAATTAAAAGGACTGGGTCGCGGACTCGACGCTCTGTTGGGCGGCGGCGGCGACTTCGCCAGTCCGGACACGCATCAACCGTCGAACTTGCCCGTGTCACAAATGCAAGCCGGCAAATACCAGCCGCGCACGCGCATGGACGAGGGCGCCCTGAATGAACTGGCCGCCTCGATCAAGGCGCAGGGGCTGATGCAGCCGATCCTGGTGCGCCCGATCGGGCAGGATACCCTGAGCGGCGTTATCAAATATGAAATCATCGCCGGCGAGCGCCGTTTCCGCGCCTCGCAACTGGCGGGCTTGACGGAAGTGCCGGTGCTGGTGCGCGACGTCGATGACCTGGCTGCCGCCGCCATGGCGCTGATCGAGAACATCCAGCGCGAAGACTTGAATCCCCTGGAAGAAGCGCAGGGCATCCACCGCCTGATCGCCGACTTCAGTTTTACGCATGAGCAAGCGGCCACTGCGCTGGGACGCTCGCGCAGCGCTGTCTCCAACCTGCTGCGCCTGATGAATCTGGCCGGTCCCGTGCAGACCATGCTGATGGCCGGCGATATCGACATGGGCCACGCGCGCGCGCTGCTGGCCGTCGACGCGGCCAGCCAGATCACGCTGGCCCACCAGGTGGTGGCCAAGCGCCTGTCCGTGCGCGAGACGGAAAAGCTCGTCACCCGCACGGTCGAGGAAGCGGCCAATCCGGTGGAAGCGCGGCAAAAGGAAAAGTCCGGCGACATCGCGCGCCTGGAAGAAGAGTTGTCCGATGCGCTGGCCACGCCGGTGGTCTTCAAGATGGGCAACAAAGGCCGTGGCCAATTGGTGATCGATTTTGCCGATCTTGACGTGCTCGATGGATTGTTGACGCGCTTGCGTGGTTAAATGGCAAGTTGGCAAAAACGCGGGAAGCGGGACTAGCCAGGCGCTCTGGACAGGCTGTCAACGCTTTCCGGGCGCAGTACATAATTCCTTGATAACACGGCTGGAAGCGGCCCGGCAAGCGACTTTGCCATATAGTGGTGCAAATGGCGGCGAATAGTCGGTAAAGCGTCAGTTTCGCGCAGCAATTGCCCTGCTGCGGTGCAGCAACGTTTGACTCTATAGATCAAAGCCAACTATAATCCCGTGTCTTTGCGTGTGTAGATTTTTCTGGGAACCTGGCAATTGAGTGATTCACAACAAAATATTGCCAAACCAGTCTACAAAGTAGTTGCTTTGCAGCTAGCTATCGCTATCAGTTTTGCCACGGTCACCCTGTTTTTTGGTGGCAGTGTGAAAGGCTGGTCCGCCGCATACGGCGGCGCTATCGCAGTCATCGGTAGCCTGGTGTATGCCATGTTGGTGGTTCGCGGTTCTAGCGACGCCAACAAGGCATTCCGGGCGCATTTGCGCGCAGAAGTGGTGAAAATATTTATCACAGCGGTGCTCTTTATCTTGGCACTGGTGTTGTTTCAGTCGGCCGCCTGGTTATGGCTGATCTTGGGTTTCGCGGTGGCAACCTTAGCATACTGGTTTTCATTGCTCGCTGTTTAATCATTGGTTTTGGGGCCAGTTGTGCTCTGAAACGACAAATCTAAATTCATTATGACCACAGAACACGCTATTGAAGCGGGCCATGCTGCCCCGGCCAACGCCACAGAATACATCAGCCACCATCTGGCTCACCTCCGCAATGCCGAAGGTACCATCAATCTGGACACGTTCTGGATTTCCGCCATTCTGGGCTTTGTTTTCCTGGGTGTTTTCTACATGGCTTCGCGTCGTGCCACTGCCGGCGTGCCTGGCAAGTTGCAAAACTTCGTCGAAATGGTCATGGAAATCGTCAATGACACTATTAATGGGGCCTTCCACGCGAAAAGCAAGGTCATCGCGCCGCTGGCCATCACAATTTTTGTGTGGGTCTGGTTGCTGAACGCGATGGACTTCCTGCCGGTGGACCTGTTGCCGAAGATTCTGAGCTGGTTTGGCGTGCATAAGCTGCGTGCCGTGCCGACCGCCGACGTCAACCACACCTTCGCCATGTCGCTGTCGGTCGTGCTGTGCGTGATCGCCTTCTCGATCAAGGCCAAGGGCCTGGGCGGCTGGATCAAGGAACTGTTCACGGCACCGTTCCATGCGAGCGGCCTGATCGGCACGATCGCCCTGGCACCTGTCAATTTCCTGCTGCAAATGGTTGAGTTGGTTGCGAAACTGATCTCCCTGTCGCTGCGACTGTTCGGCAATATGTATGCCGGCGAACTGATTTTCATCTTGATCGCGTTGTTGCCTTGGTGGGCACAGTGGGCGTTGGGTGGTCCATGGGCAATTTTCCATATCTTGATTGTAACTTTGCAAGCTTTTGTGTTTATGGCGTTGACGGTTGTGTATCTGAGCCTCGCGGTTGAGAAACATTAATCATTAACTTTATATTTTGTTTTTTTAGTATCTTTCGTTTTTAAATTTAGGAGAATTTTATGCAAGCTCTGATCGCACAAGTACAAAGCATGACCGTTCTGGCAGCAGCAATCATCATCGGCCTGGCCGCAATCGGCACCGCTCTGGGCTTCGCTATCTTGGGTGGCAAATTCCTGGAAGCATCGGCACGTCAACCAGAACTGATGCCACAACTGCAAACCAAACTGTTCGTTATCGCTGGTCTGCTGGATGCTATCTCGATGATCGGCGTTGGTGTTGCTCTGCTGTACACGTTCGCTAACCCGTTCCTGTCCGCTCTGACGGCTGTTGCTCAGTAATTCGCTCCAACCCTAGGAGAAACTTTTAGTTAGGAGCAAAGGTATGGACATCAATATGTCGCTCATCGGCCAGATGATCACCTTCGCGGTGTTGGTCTGGTTCTCGATGAAGTTCGTATTTCCGGCGTTGAACAATGCGCTGGATGAGCGTGCCAAACGAATCGCGGATGGATTGGCTGCGGCCGATCAAGGTCAAGCTTCGATGGCTGTCGCTGAAAAGCGTGCGCAAGAGGCATTGAACAGTGCACGTGAAGAAGCTTCGCAACGCGTTGCGGACGCTGAAAAGCGCGCGCAGCTGGTTGCTGAAGAGATCAAGCAAAATGCTCAAGCTGAAGCTGCGCGTATCATTGCGCAAGCCCAGTCGGACGCCGAACAGCAACTGTCGAAAGCACGCGAACAATTGCGCGCTCAGGTGGCTGACCTGGCTGTCAAGGGTGCCGAGCAGATCTTGAAGCGTGAAGTAAACCCAACGGCTCACGCCGAAATGTTGCAGCGTCTTGCTGTCGAGCTGTAATCATGGCAGAACTCGCAACCGTCGCCCGTCCCTACGCGGAAGCTTTGTTCCGCGTAGCCCAAGCTGGTAAGGAGTCAAGCAACCTCGCGGCGTGGTCCGAACTGGTGTCCGAACTGGCACAGATCGGTAGCCACCCCGAGGTACAGGCGTACGCGCGCAATCCGAAAGTTTCGGAAAGCGACGTCGCCGCCACCATCCTGTCGTTGTTGAAATCGCCGCTCAATGAGGAAGTGAAAAACTTCGTCACCCTGTTGATCGAAAATGGCCGCATCAGCCTGCTGCCGGAAATCGGCGCGCAATTCCATGCCTTGAAAAATGGCCTGGAAGGTGCGGCTGACGCCGAGATCACGAGCGCTTTCGATCTGAGCGAAGGCCAAACGGCCGAGCTGGCCGCAACGCTGGAAAAGAAATTCAGTCGTAAGCTCAACCCTGCCGTCACAGTGGATCCATCGCTGCTCGGCGGCGTGCGCGTGGTCGTTGGCGACCAAGTGCTCGATACCTCGGTGCGCGCCAAGTTGCAGCAACTGCACGCTGCACTGGTGTCGTAAGACACGCGCTTCGGCAGGCCAGCTTAGACAGACCCTTACCCCTCGCGCAAGCTGAGAGAAACACTTTTAGGAGTTAGTATGCAACTCAACCCATCTGAAATCAGCGAGTTGATCAAGAGCCGGATCCAAGGTCTTGACGGCGGCGCTGAAGTGCGTAATCAAGGCACGGTTATTTCCGTCGCCGACGGTATCTGCCGCATCCACGGTTTGTCGGACGTGATGCAAGGCGAGATGCTGGAATTCCCAGGCAACACGTTTGGCCTGGCGATGAATCTGGAACGCGACTCCGTCGGTTCCGTGATTCTGGGTGCCTACGAGCACATCTCCGAAGGCGACACGGTGAAATGCACCGGCCGCATTCTGGAAGTGCCAGTCGGTCCTGAGCTGCTCGGCCGCGTTGTCAACGCGCTGGGCCAGCCGATCGACGGCAAAGGCGCCATCGAGACCAAACTGACGGCCGCGATTGAAAAAATCGCCCCGGGCGTGATCGCCCGTGAATCCGTGTCGCAACCGATGCAAACCGGCCTGAAGTCGATCGATGCGATGGTTCCAGTTGGCCGCGGCCAGCGCGAACTGATCATCGGCGACCGTCAAACCGGCAAGTCGGCCGTGGCGATTGATGCGATCATCAATCAAAAAGGCCAGGGCATGAAATGTATCTACGTCGCGATTGGCCAAAAAGCCTCGTCGATCAAGAACATCGTGCGCTCGCTGGAACAGCACGGCGCGATGGAATACACCATCGTTGTCGCCGCTTCCGCTTCGGAATCGGCCGCCATGCAATACATCTCGCCGTACTCCGGTTGCGCCATGGGCGAATACTTCCGTGACCGCGGTGAAGATGCACTGATCGTCTACGATGATCTGTCCAAACAAGCTGTTGCATACCGTCAAATCTCGCTGCTGCTGCGCCGTCCACCAGGTCGCGAAGCGTACCCAGGCGACGTGTTCTACCTGCACAGCCGCCTGCTGGAACGCGCAGCACGCGTGAACGCCGACTACGTCGAGAAGTTCACCGACGGCGCCGTCAAAGGCAAGACCGGTTCCCTGACGGCATTGCCGATCATTGAAACGCAAGCTGGCGACGTCTCCGCATTCGTTCCAACCAACGTGATTTCGATTACCGACGGTCAGATCTTCCTGGAAACCTCGCTGTTCAACGCCGGTATCCGTCCTGCAATTAACGCCGGTATTTCCGTATCGCGCGTCGGTGGCGCCGCCCAGACCAAGGTCATCAAAAACCTGTCCGGCGGTATCCGTACCGACTTGGCGCAGTACCGTGAACTGGCCGCGTTTGCGCAGTTCGCTTCGGACCTGGATGAATCGACCCGCAAGCAGCTGGACCGCGGCGCGCGCGTGACGGAATTGCTGAAGCAAGCCCAGTACTCGCCACTGTCGATCTCGCTGATGGCCGTATCGCTGTTCTCGGTGAACAAAGGCTTCATGGACGACGTGCCAGTCAAGCAAGTGCTGTCGTTCGAAGCTGGTGTCCACGCTTACATGAAGACCAAGCAAGCTGCTCTGCTGGCCAAGATCGAAGAAACCAAGCAACTCGACAAAGACAGCGAAGCAACTCTGTCGGCGGCCATTGCTGATTTCAAGAAATCCGGCGCATATTAAGCGGCCAGGCGGCGCCCACCTCGAGTGAGGCGCCGCCCTACGCGCAGAAGGAGTAAGGACTCATGGCATCAAGCAAAGAGATACGAGGCAAGATCAAGAGCGTAGAGAATACGAAGAAGATCACCAAGGCGATGGAAATGGTCGCCGCGTCCAAAATGCGCAAGGCGCAAGACCGGATGCGGGCCGCCCGTCCCTACAGTGACAAGATTCGGAATATCGCCGCCAATCTGGCGACCGCCAATCCGGAATACACGCACCCGTTCCTGGCAGCTGCCCAGGGTACGCAAGCGAAGGCAGTGGGTTTCATCGTTGTCACGACCGACAAGGGTCTGTGCGGCGGCATGAATACCAACATCCTGCGCCAGGTGACGTCGAAGTCGCGCGAGCTGGAAGCAGCTGGCAACCGGGTTGAAGCAGTTGCCATCGGTAACAAGGGTTTGGGTTTTTTGAATCGCATCGGCGTCAAGATCGTCGCCTCTGCCATTCAGACTGGTGATACGCCCCATCTGGACAAACTGATCGGACCTGTCAAGGTCATGCTCGAAGAGTTCCAGGCAGGCAAGCTCGACGCAGTGTACCTGTGCTACACCAAATTCATCAACACGATGAAGCAGGAACCAGTGGTCGAACAGTTGCTGCCATTGACGGCTGACAAGATGGTCGCCGACAAGAGCGCACACTCGTGGGATTACATCTACGAGCCGGATGCACAAAGCATCATCGACGAATTGCTGGAGCGCTATGTAGAAGCGCTGGTGTACCAGGCAGTCGCGGAGAATCTGGCGTCCGAGCAATCGGCACGGATGGTCGCGATGAAAGCTGCAAGCGACAACGCGGGTAGTGTGATCGGCGAATTGAAGCTGATCTACAACAAGACCCGCCAAGCTGCGATTACCAAAGAACTCTCCGAAATCGTCGCCGGTGCGGCTGCGGTTTAAACGAATTTAACTATATTGAAGGAACGAACATGGCTGATGGCAAAATCGTTCAGTGTATCGGCGCTGTGGTGGACGTTGAGTTTCCCCGCAACGCGATGCCTAAGGTATTTGATGCCTTGAAGATGGCAGGCTCGGAACTGACCCTGGAAGTACAACAGCAGTTGGGCGACGGCATTGTCCGTACCATTGCACTCGGCTCGTCCGATGGCCTGCGTCGCGGCATGATGATCCAGAACACCGGCAAGCCAATCATGGTGCCAGTCGGTAAGGCAACCCTGGGTCGCATCATGGACGTGCTGGGCAACCCGATCGACGAATGCGGCCCCGTGTCGCACGAGCAGATCGCGTCGATCCACCGCACCGCTCCTGCATACGACGAACTGTCGCCTTCGCAAGAACTGCTGGAAACCGGCATCAAGGTGATCGACCTGGTGTGCCCATTTGCAAAAGGCGGTAAAGTTGGTCTGTTCGGCGGCGCTGGCGTAGGCAAGACCGTGAACATGATGGAACTGATTAACAACATCGCCAAGGCGCACAGCGGCGTGTCCGTGTTCGCCGGCGTGGGTGAGCGTACCCGTGAAGGTAACGACTTCTACCACGAGATGGCTGACGCGAAAGTGGTCGATCTGGAAAATCCGGAGAACTCCAAAGTAGCGATGGTTTACGGTCAGATGAATGAACCGCCAGGTAACCGTCTGCGCGTCGCGCTGACCGGCCTGACGATCGCTGAATCGTTCCGTGATGAAGGCAAGGACGTTCTGTTCTTCGTCGACAACATCTACCGCTTCACCCTGGCCGGTACCGAAGTGTCGGCACTGCTGGGCCGTATGC
>CAUSDR010000009.1:0-38837 GCA_963530105.1 uncultured Janthinobacterium sp. | reverse complement strand
GCGTTCAGCGGCTTGGCGTAGCTCAGCTTGAGCGGGCCCACCGGTGAAATCCAGCTGATCCCCAAGCCAGCAGAATAGCGCAATTGCGAGATGCGCATTTTTTCGCCTTCCTGGTAGACCTGGCCGCCATCAAGGAAACCGAACCAGCGCAGGCTGCGGTCATTGCCCGAACCGGGGAATGGCATCTGCAGTTCCGCGTTGCCGATCAGGCGCGAAGCGCCGCCCAGCGCATCGTTGGTGCTCGGTTCAACCGCGCCCAGCGAAGAGCTCAGGTAGCCGCGCACCGAACCGATACCGCCGCCGTAGAAGTTCTTGAAGACGGGGTAAACGTGCTTGCCGATGCCGTGGCCGTAATCGATCTCGCCCTTCAGCGCCAGGGTGACCTTGCTGAACAGCGGACGGAAATACTGGTGCTCATAAATGGCACGGAAGTATTTCTGGTCGCCGATCAGGTCAGCCTCCAGGTTGACGCGCTGGTAGCGGCCGATCGACGGCGTCAGGGCGCTGTCGCGGCTGTCACGCTGCCATGCCGCCGTCAACGGGATGGAATTGGTAGTGGCCGAACCGATACCGTCGGACGGGCCGCCGTTGTCGATCACGTACTGCTTGAAACGCACCGGGCTGGTGATGTCGGTCTCGATTTGCGAACGCTCGGCGCCGATGCCGAAGAAGACGGTGTCGACTTCCGAGAACGGCACGCCGAAACTGACGCGGCCACCCGTTTGCTTGATCTTGTAGCTGCCGATGTTCAGCGCCGGCGGTTCCGTCGTGCGCAGATAGATTTCAAAGCTGCGCGAGATGCCGTCGTCCGTATAGTACGGATTGGTCTGCGAAAACGCGATGGTGCGGCTGTAATGGCTGGTATTGAGTTCGATGCCGACCGTGTTGCCGCTACCGGCGAAGTTGGCCTGCGAAATCGATGCCGACAGCGTGAATTTTTCCGATTGCGAGAACGCGCCGCCGATCAGGAAGTTACCGGTCGGTTTTTCCACCACCGTCACGTTGACGTCAACCTGGTCGGTCGTGCCCTGCGCTTCCGGCGTGTCGATAGTCACGTCCTTGAAGTAGCCGAGGCGGTCGACACGGTCGCGCGACAGCTTGATCTTGTTGCTGTCGTACCAGGACGATTCGAACTGGCGGAATTCACGGCGGATGACTTCATCGCGCGTGGTGGTGTTGCCGGCGATATTCATGTGGCGCACGTAGACGCGCTTGCCCGGATCGATGAAGAAGGTAAAGCCCACTTCATGCTTTTCGCGGTTGATCTCGGGATTGGCGTTGACGTTGGCGAAGGCGTAGCCGAACGTGGCCAGGCGGTCCTGGATGCGCTTGTTCGTCGCCGTCAGGCGCGCGCCCGAATAGATCTCGCCTTCGCGCATCAGGTTCAGCGCTTTCAGCTCCTCTTCGCGGCCGAACATCTCGCCTTCGAACTTGGTGCCGGCGATCTTGTACTTCTCGCCTTCCGTGATGTTGATCGTCAGGTAGATGTCCTTCTTATCGGGCGTAATGGAAACCTGGGTCGAATCGACCTGCATCTCAATATAGCCGCGATCGAGGTAGAACGACTTGAGCGATTCGATATCGCCCGTCAGTTTGGTCTTCGAATACTGATCCGCCTTGGTGTACCAGCTGAACCAGCCGCCCGTGTTCAGGGCCAGCTGCTCGCGCAGTTCCTTGTCCGAGAAGGCCTTGTTGCCGACGATGTTGATCTGCTTGATGCGGGCCACGTCGCCCTCGTCGACGGCGAACACCACGTTGACGCGGTTGCGCTCGATCGGCGTGACGGTGGTGGTGATCTTCACGCCGTACAGGCCGTGCGACAGGTACTGGCGCTTGAGTTCCTGCTCCGCGCGGTCGACCGACGCCTTGTCGAAAATCTTGGCTTCACCGACGCCGATTTCCTTCAGGGCCTTGACCAGCACGTCTTTTTCAAATTCCTTGGTGCCGGTAAATTCCACCGTGGCGATGGCCGGGCGTTCCTCGACCAGCACCACCAGCACGTCGCCGTCGACTTCCAGGCGCACATCCTTGAACATGCCCGTCGCATACAGGGCCTTGATGGCGGCGATACTCTTCTCGTCGGAGAACGTCTCGCCGACGCGCACCGGCAGGTAGGCGAAGACCGTGCCCGCTTCAGTACGCTGGATCCCTTCGACCCGGATGTCCTTGACGGTAAACGGCTGGACGGCCAGCGCGTGGCCGGCACAGAAGGCCATGACGGCAGCGCCGATCAGGCTGCGGCGAAAGGAAGGCAAGGCAAAACGAGCAGAATGTAATTTCATTGGGGTTATTCAATGGTAAATCAATGGACAACATACACAAAAGACTGCTTGTGCGACTCACGCCATGGCAATAGCCAGCGTATTAATTGATAAGCCGCAATACGTCATTAAAGACGGCAAGCACCATCAGGGTCAGCAACAGACCTATCCCCAGGCGCTGGGCAATCTCGCCTACGCGCTCCGGCAAGGGGCGTCCGGTCAAAACTTCCAGCGAATAATACAGCAAATGCCCGCCATCCAGAACAGGAATGGGTAGCAAATTCATCACGCCAAGACTGATACTGATGAAGGCGATGAAGCTCAGGTAGCTTACCAGGCCGATGCGCGCCGTCTGGCCCGCGTAATCGGCGATGGTAATCGGCCCCGTCACATTCTTCAGCGAGACCTGGCCGGTGATCATTTTGCCCAGCATTTTCAGGCTCATCACGCTGGTATCCCAGACCTTGGCCGAGGCCTTGGCCACGGCGGCGAACGGGCCGGATGCCACAACGATCATATCCGGCACCTGCCCCAGCTTCGCCTGGATCTTACCAACTGTTACAGCTGCGTCGGCGCCAGCGCCTGGCACCGCTTCCGGCGTGATCGGCAAGGTCAGATCCTGGCCGTTCCGCAAGAGCTGCAATTGCAGGGTCTGGCCCGGCGCCCGGCTCAGGGTATCGATGATGGACGCCACGTCATGCACGGGCTTGTCGTCGATGGCGAGGATTTCGTCGCCCTTGCGCAGACCGGCGCGCTCGGCGGCGCCGCCCGGCAGGATTTCCATCATCGTCGGCGCCGAGCGGGCCAGGGTCAGGCCCAGCTTGCCCAGCACGTCGCCTTCCAGGTCCGCTTCCGTCAGGCTGGCCGTCGGCAAGGCCGCTTCCTGCACGCCGCGGTCGGGACGGCGCACGTCGATGCGCGCCACCTGCTTGTCGAGCGTGGCCTGGATGACTTCCCAGCGCAGTTCGGACCAGCTGGCGACGGCCTTGCCATTCACCGCTTCCACGGTATCGCCGCTGCGCAGGCCGGCCGTGTAGGCGGCCGTGGCTTCGGCCACGGGGCCCAGCTTGCTCGACGGCTCTTCGATGCCGTACATGAACAGGCCCGCGTACAGCACGATGGCGACGAGGAAATTGGCCAGGGGACCGGCCGCGACGATGGCGATGCGGCGCCACACGCTCTGGCGTGTGAATTCGCGGCGCAATTCTTCTTCCGGCAAGCCGCTGACGTCCTGCGCGCGGCTGTCGAGCATGCTGACATAGCCGCCCAGCGGCAGCGCGGAAATCGCCCATTCCGTCTGGTCCTTGCCAAACTTGCGCGAATACACCACTTTCCCCATGCCGATGGAAAAGCGCAGCACCTTGACGCCGCACCAGCGCGCCACCAGATAGTGGCCCAGCTCGTGCAGGGTGATCAGCGAGCCCAGCGCGACGATAAACGCCAGCAAGGTGGTAATCAGGGTCATGCGGCCAGCCTGTGCGCGATATACGCCTGCGCCGCCACCCTGGCCAGGCGGTCCTGCTCCATCACGGCTTCGATGCTCGACGCGGCGCCATGCGGCACCGTTTCGATCACATGGGCGATCACCTGGTCGATCTGGCGGAAGCCGATCTGCTCGTCGAGGAAGGCTTGCACGGCCACTTCATTGGCCGCGTTGAGCAGGGCCGGCGCCGTGCCACCGGCGCGCAAGGCGTCGAACGCCAGCGCCAGGCAAGGGAAACGGCGGAAATCGGGACGCTCGAACTGCAGGGTCGCCACTTGCGCCAGGTCAAGCTGCGCCACGCCCGAGTCGATGCGCTGCGGATATGCCAGCGCATGCGCGATGGGCGTGCGCATGTCCGGATTGCCCAGCTGAGCCAGCACGGAGCCGTCGATGTACGACACCATCGAATGGATCACGCTTTGCGGGTGGATCAGCACCTCGATCCTGTCGGCCGGCGCGCCGAACAGCCAGTGCGCCTCGATCACTTCCAGGCCCTTGTTCATCATGGTGGCCGAATCGACGGAAATCTTGCGTCCCATGGCCCAGGTCGGATGCTTGCATGCCTGGTCAGGGGTCACCGAGCCCAGCGTCTCGACGTCGCGCGTGAGGAAGGGGCCGCCGGAGGCGGTGAGCACGATCTTCGCCACGCCCGATGCCTCGGGCGCGCGGCCATAGGCGTGCGGCAGGCACTGGAAGATGGCGTTATGCTCGCTGTCGATCGGCAGCAACACGGCGCCGTTGTCGTGCACGGCGTCGATGAACAGCTGGCCGGACATGACCAGCGCTTCCTTGTTGGCCAGCAATACTTTTTTCCCGGCACGGGCGGCGGCCAGGGTGGGCGCCAGGCCGGCGGCGCCGACGATGGCAGCCATCACGCCCGTCACTTGCGGCGCGCTGGCGATGGCGCACAGGGCGTCCTCGCCATAGTCGACCTCGGTGGCCACGCCCTGCCCGCGCAGCAGGCGGGTCAGTTCAAGGGCGGCGGCGGCCGTGCCGACGACGGCGCGCTGCGGACGAAATTGCAGGCACTGGGCGGCCAGCTCGGCCACGCGCGTATGCGCGCTCAGCGCATAGACGCTGTATTGCCCGGGATGGCGCGCAAGCACGTCGAGGGTGGAGACGCCGATCGAGCCGGTGGCGCCGAGAATGGAGATGTATTGCATGAATGTTTCCTTAAAGCCAGCTTGCCACCAGGGCGGCAAACGGCAGGACCGGGATCAACGCGTCGATGCGGTCAAGCACGCCGCCATGGCCAGGCAGCAGGTTGCTGCTGTCCTTGATGCCGGCGCGGCGTTTCAATTGAGATTCGAACAGGTCGCCGACGATGCTGGCGGCGACGATCAGCAGCAGCACCAGCAAGGCCACCAGCCAGCCGCGGCGCAATTGCAGCTGCACGGCGAAGGTGTCTTGCAGCACCGGCAGCGCGGGCGCGGCGACGATGGTGATGGCGGCAATGACGAGCACGGCGATGCCGCCGCCGATGGCGCCTTCCCAGGATTTCCCTGGGGAAATACTAGGCGCCAGCTTGCGCTTGCCGAAAGCCTTGCCCGAGAAATACGCGCCGATATCGGCGATCCAGACGAGGGCCATCACGGACAGCAGGTACAAGGGACTATGCAGGAACAAGGCGATGATGGCGACGAAGCAGCCGACGATGGTCACCGGGTACACCAGGCTGAGCAGGGTGTTGCCCAGACCTTCGGTGGGCGGCAAGCCAGTCGCCAGCGAAGGCACGAAGCGGATCAGCCAGATGGCAACGCACAGGGCGAACCAGAAATTGAGCTGCGCCATGCCGTTGCCGACAAAAAAGGTATAAGCGAAGGCCGCGGTCCAGACGGCCGCGATCAGCAGCGCCTGGCGATTTTTGAAGATGCGGAAGCTTTCCCACACGGCGGCGCCGAAGAACGCCGTGGCGATCACGGCGAAAGCGGGGAAATAGTTGAGATACAGAACCGGCAGCAAGACCGCCAACAAGACCAGGGCGGTGATTATCCGTGTTTTCAGCATCAGTTTGTCTTTTCAGTTAATTGCGCGCTGGTACGGCCAAAGCGACGTTCGCGCTGCTGGTAGGACGCGATTGCCGCGTCGAGGCAGTCGACATTGAAGTCGGGCCAGAAAGTCTCGGTGAAAAACAACTCAGTGTACGCCAGTTGCCACAGGAGGAAATTGGAAATGCGCTGTTCGCCGCCCGTGCGGATGAACAGGTCGGGCTCCGGCGCGTAGGCCATGGCCAGGTGCGGCGCCAGCTGCTCTTCCGTATAGGCTTGCCCGGCGGCCTGGCCATTGGCAGCCGCCTCGGCCGTCATTTTGTTCACTGCCTGCATGATATCCCAGCGGCCGCCGTAGTTGGCGCAGATGGTCACCGTCAGGCGCGTGTTGCGGGCCGTCTTGCGTTCCGCATTGGCGATCAGGGTTTGCAGCTGCTCATTGAAGCGCGACAGGTCGCCCACGACCTTCAGACGGATATCGTTGGCGTGCATTTTCACCACTTCGCGCTCGAGCATGGTGACGAACAGGCGCATCAGCATCGACACCTCTTCTTCGGGACGGCGCCAGTTTTCCGAGCTGAAAGCGAACAGGGTCAGGTACTCGACGCCCCGTTCGAGGCAAGTCTCGACGATGCCGCGCACGGCGTCGGCACCCTTGACGTGGCCAGCCACGCGGGGCAGGAAGCGCTTGGTTGCCCAGCGGCCATTGCCATCCATAATGATTGCCACGTGGCGCGGCACGGTACCCACCTCCGGTACTGCCGTAGTCGAACTCGAATAGATCATGAAAACACTAATACCAAAAATAAAAGATAACTATTATGCGCCAAATAGCACTGCCCGGAAAAGCCATGCTTTTCCGGGCAGTGTAAAAGGGGCCGAAAACTAGACCGTCAGCACTTCTTTTTCTTTGTCGACAACCATCTTGTCGATGTCGGCAATGAACTTGTCCGTCAGCTTCTGCACTTCTTCCGACGAGCGGCGCTCATCATCTTCCGAGCAGGCTTTTTCCTTGACCAGTTTTTTCAGCGATTCATTCGCGTCGCGGCGGATATTGCGCACGGCAATTTTCGCGTCTTCCGCTTCGCTCTTGACCAGCTTGACCATTTCCTTGCGGCGCTCTTCCGTCAACGGCGGCGTCGGTACGCGGATCAGGTCGCCCTGTGCCGACGGGTTCAAGCCCAGGTCGGCATCACGGATGGCTTTTTCGACGGTCGAAGCCATCTTCTTTTCGTAAGGCTGCACGCCGATGGTGCGCGCGTCGATCAGGGTCACGTTGGCCACCTGGGTCAGCGCCGTCGGCGAACCGTAGTAATCGACCATCACGTGGTCCAGGATACCCGTATGGGCGCGGCCGGTACGCACTTTGGCCAGGTCGGCCCGCAGTGTTTCCAGCGATTTCGTCATGCGTTCCTGGGCGTTTTTCTTAACGTCAGCTAAGGACATACTGCTCTCCAATCTTGATAATAATGAATATTCCACTTTGCCGGGCTCAAGAAACAAGCCTGCTCAGTCTGGAGTGCCGAAAACCGTTCAGGGCAAGGTGCAGCGCCGAAGGCAGTACGAATGTACGGCGAGGCGCTGCAACGCAGCCATGGACGGTTTCTCGGCGCTCCGCTTCCCTTATACGTGGACCAGCGTGCCTTCGTCCTCGCCCATGATGACGCGCATCAGCGCGCCTGGCTTGGTGATCGAAAACACCTTGATCGGCAGTTTCTGGTCGCGGCACAGGGCGAATGCCGTGGCATCCATCACTTGCAGGTGCTTGGCGATGGCGTCGTCAAACGTGATCGTGTGGAACAGGGTGGCGTTCGGATCCTTCTTCGGATCGGCCGTGTAGACGCCATCGACCTTGGTGGCTTTCAGGACGATCTCGGCGCTGATCTCGGAACCGCGCAGGGCCGCTGCCGTGTCGGTGGTGAAGAACGGGTTGCCGGTACCGGCGGCGAAGACCACGACTTTACCCTCTTCCAGGTATTGCAGCGCCTTCGGACGCACGTACGGCTCGACCACTTGTTCGATGCCGATGGCGGACATGACGCGCGCCGTGATACCCACGTGGCGCATGGCATCGGCCAGGGCCAGGGCGTTCATCACGGTGGCCAGCATGCCCATGTAGTCGGCGGTGGCACGGTCCATGCCTTGCGCGCCAGGTGCGACGCCGCGGAAAATATTGCCGCCGCCAATCACGATTGCCAGTTCCACACCCAATTTCGCCACCTCGGCCACATCGGCCACCATGCGCTCGATCGTGGCGCGGTTGATGCCGTAGGGATCATCGCCCATCAGGGCTTCGCCGGACAACTTGAGGAGGACGCGCTTGTAGGCTGGTTTTGACATGAGCTGGGGCTCCATAAATGAGGTTATTCGAGTATGACATGGCGCAGCGCCTTGCAGCGCCGGATAGGCGCGCGGGGCTGCCCATGCCGCCGCCCGGCACGACAGGTGCGGGCGGGCCAAAAAAACGGGCCTCTCGGCCCGCTTTACTTACGCTCCCTGGGAGGCAGCCATCTGTGCTGCGACTTCTGCTGCGAAGTCGTCTTGCTTCTTCTCAATGCCTTCGCCTACCACGTACATGGCGAAACCCTTGACGGTGGTGTTTGCCGCCTTCAGCATTTGCTCAACCGACAGCTTGTCGTTTTTCACGAAAGCTTGGTTCAGCAGGGAAACTTCTTTCAGGAATTTCTGTACGGAACCTTCCAGGCGCTTGGCCAGGATTTCCGGCGATTGCGCTGGCTTGCCTTCGGCGGCCGCTTTGGCTGCGTCTTCTTCAGCTTTCAGTTGTGCAACCGAACGCTCTTTTTCGATCAGTTCCGCTGGAACTTCGTTCGACGACAGCGACACTGGCTTCATTGCAGCGATGTGCATGGCCACGTCTTTGCCCACTTGCTCATCGGCGCCGTCGAATTCGACGATCACGCCAATGCGCGAGCCGTGCAGGTACGATGCCAGCTTGTTGCTGGTTTCGAAACGCTGGAAGCGGCGGATGGTCATGTTTTCGCCGATTTTGCCGATCAGGGCAGCGCGCACTTCGTCCAGGGTCTTGCCATCGAGTGGCAGGGCCAGCAGGGCGGCGACGTCAGCCGGGTTGTGTTCCGCGACCAGACGGGCGGCATTGTTTGCCAGCGCCAGGAAGTCGTCGTTTTTCGCAACGAAGTCGGTTTCCGAGTTCACTTCGACCAGGGCGCCCACGCCGTTGGCGATGTAGGTTGCCACTACGCCTTCAGCGGTGATGCGTGCCGATGCTTTCGATGCCTTGCCGCCCAGCTTGACGCGCAGGATCTCTTCCGCACGCGCCATGTCGCCATCGGCTTCGGTCAGTGCTTTTTTGCATTCCATCATTGGTGCGTCGGTTTTGCCGCGCAATTCGCCTACCATCGCTGCTGTAATCGCTGCCATGTGTTTCTCCTGATTCGGTGAGTCGATAGTCGCGGCCCGGGCTTGCGCTTCGCGCGTGCGCCCCGCCAGCGGTCACTATCGTTTTTTTGTTAAAAAAAAGGGGGAGCTGCTGCCACCCCTTTTCCCTTACTGCTGTGCTTACAAACGGCTATCTTGCGATAGCCTGGCCATTAAGCCTGTTCGCTTACTTCGACGAATTCGTCGCCAGCGGCTGCTTTAACCATTTCAACAACTTCGTTACCGGCAGCTGCACGGCCTTCGATGATTGCATCAGCAACACCGCGAGCGTACAACATGATGGCTTTCGAGGAGTCATCGTTACCTGGGATCACGAAGTTCACGCCTTCTGGGGAGTGGTTGGTATCGACAACGCCGATGACCGGGATACCCAGTTTAGCCGCTTCGGTGATCGCGCCTTTGTGGTAGCCGACGTCGACAACGAAGATTGCGTCAGGAATGCCGCCCATGTCCTTGATGCCGCCGATCGATTTTTGCAGCTTGATCATTTCGCGGGAGAACATCAGCGCTTCTTTTTTCGACAGCTTCTCGATCGAACCGTCTTCGACCATCGCTTCCATGTCCTTCAGGCGCTTGATCGAGGTTTTGATCGTTTTGAAGTTGGTCAGCATACCGCCCAACCAACGTTGATCAACGAAAGGCACGCCAGCGCGTTGTGCTTCAGCAGCGATGATTTCGCGAGCTTGACGCTTGGTGCCAACCATCAGGATGGTGCCACGGTTTGCAGCCAGTTGACGCACGTGCTTCATTGCGTCCTGGTACATCGCCATGGTTTTTTCCAGGTTGATGATGTGGATCTTGTTGCGATGGCCGAAGATGAACGGTGCCATTTTTGGATTCCAAAAACGGGTTTGGTGACCAAAGTGGACACCGGCTTCCAGCATTTCGCGCATTGTTACGGACATTATTAACTCCAGGGTTGGGTCTGGAATCCGATCAGTCACCATACAGGCACCCTTGTCGACCGGATTCGCGTGTTTATATAAATTAAAGACACTGTTTTACTGCATTGCTTAAAAGGGAATTCAAGCAACCCGGGATTCTACACCGAAATGACCATTGCATCAAGTCCGCGCTGCAAATCGTGCGCCCTGCGCCGGCAATGACTGCACCATGCTGGTGCAAGGCGTGGCGGCGGCGCCTTTTCCCTCGCGAAACCCTGCCCTGCCATAGGAAGGAGGCGGCGCATTCGGGGCGCCTCGTTTATAATTTCGACATATTTGCAGACGTTTCCGCCGACGGCGGCATGCGTCTGTGCTTTTCACTCGTGCCATTGAGCCGAATATCTTGCAGATTGCGAATCACACCATGTCCACCATCCGTATCAATACCGCCGCCGACATCGAAGGCATGCGCGTTGCCGGCAAGCTCGGCGCCGAAGTGCTCGACTACATCACCCCCTTCGTCAAGGTGGGCGTCACGACGGGCGAACTGGACCGCCTGTGCCACGAATACATGGTCAACGTGCAAGGCACCATCCCGGCGCCCCTGAACTATTGCCCGCCCGGCTACACGCCGTACCCGAAAGCCATCTGCACCTCCGTCAACGACGTCATCTGCCACGGCATTCCCGGCGATAAGGTGCTGAAAAGCGGCGACTCCGTCAACCTCGACATCACCGTCATCAAGGATGGCTACCATGGCGACAACAGCCGCATGTTCCTGGTCGGCACGCCCACCATCCTGGCCAAGCGCCTGTCGGAAATCACCTATGAATGCATGTGGCTGGGCATAGCCCAGATCAAGCCGGGCGCGCATCTGGGCGACATCGGCCATGCCATCCAGCAACATGCGGAAAAAGCCGGCTACAGCGTGGTGCGCGAATTCTGCGGCCACGGCATCGGCAAGGTCTTCCATGAAGAACCGCAGGTATTGCATTACGGCAAGCCAGGCACCCTGGAACGCCTGGAAGCGGGCATGATCTTCACCGTCGAGCCGATGATCAACGCGGGCCGCCGCGACATCCGCGAAATGAACGACGGCTGGACCATCAAGACCAAGGATCGCAGCCTGTCGGCGCAATGGGAACACACGGTGCTGGTGACGGAAACGGGCTATGAAGTGTTGACCGTGTCGCCCGGCATGCCGCCACCGCCCGCCATCATCGCCAAGAAAGCCTGATCAGCGCAATCCGGCACGCCTGCCCCACCCGACCCACCGCCACCCAGGGCCCAGATGAAAAAGCAAGTTCGGGAACAGCTGAAACAGCAACTGAAAGCCGACCGCCAGGTCGTCATTGCCGCTTTCCACGCCGATGGCAAGCCTGAAAAACTGTTGCGCAGCCTGCGCCACAGCGTCGATGGCGTGCTGGCGCGCGCCTGGCAGGAAGCCGGCTTGCCACCCGGCACGGCCCTGGTGGGCGTGGGCGGCTATGGCCGCGGCGAACTGTTTCCGTATTCCGACGTCGACCTGCTGATCCTGCTGCAGCAGGCGCCCGATGCGGCGACGCAGGAAAAGCTCGAGGAGCTGGTGCAGCTGCTGTGGGACCTGGGCCTGGAAATCGGCCACAGCATCCGCACGGTCGACGAGTGCATGAGCGAATCGAAGGCCGACATCACCGTGCAAACGAGCTTGCTCGAAGCGCGCCTCGTGTGCGGCAACGCCGAGCTGTTCGCGCAATTGCAGCAGCGCTACGCCGCCGCGATGGACCCGCAGGCATTTTTCCAGGCAAAAACTGCGGAAATGCGCCAGCGCCACGCCAAGTATGAAGACACGGCCTTTAGCCTGGAACCGAATTGCAAGGAAAGTCCGGGCGGCCTGCGCGACTTGCAGGTGATTCTATGGGTGGCCAAGGCGGCCGGCCTGGCCAATTCCTGGCGCACCCTGGCCACGGGCGGCCTGATCACCCTGACGGAAGCGCGCCAGCTGATGGAAAAGGAGCGCGCCTTCAAGGATATCCGCGTGCGCCTGCACCTGCACGCGGGCCGGCGCGAAGACCGCCTCGTGTTCGACGTGCAGACGGCGATCGCCGAATCGCTGGGCCTGCAAGCGACGGGCAGCGGGCCGCACATGCGCCGCGCCAGCGAATTTCTCATGCAGCGCTATTACTGGGCCGCCAAGACGGTGACCCAGCTCAACACGATTCTGCTGCAGAACATCGAAGCGCGGTTGTTTCCGCAAGACAATGTCGCCGTGCCCATCAACGAGCGCTTCAATGAAGTCAACGGCTTGATCGACATCAGTGCCGACGATACCTTCGCGCAATATCCATCGGCCATGCTGGAAATTTTCGTCCTCATGACGGAACGCCCGGCCCTGAAGGGCATGACTTCGCGCGCCACGCGGGCCCTGTGGCATGAACGCTTCAAGATCGACGCCGCCTTCCGCCAGGACCCCGTCAACCGCGCCCTCTTCCTGCGCATCATGCAGGCGCCCGTCGGCATCATCCACGCGCTGCGGCGCATGAACGAGATGAGCATCCTGGGGCGCTACTTGCCGAATTTCCGCCGCATCGTGGGCCAGATGCAGCACGACCTGTTCCACGTGTACACGGTCGACCAGCATATCCTGATGGTGGTGCGCAACATGCGCCGCTTCACGATGAGCGAGCATGCGCACGAATACCCGTTCTGCAGCCAGCTGATGGCCGATTTCTCCCAGTCGTGGCTGCTGTACGTGGCTGCCCTGTTCCACGACATCGCCAAGGGCCGCGGCGGCGACCACTCCAAGCTGGGCGTGGCCGACGCCACGCAGTTCTGCCAGGACCACGGCCTGTCCGCCGAGGACACGGAACTCATCGCTTTCCTGGTGGAAAACCACCTGACCATGTCGCAGGTGGCGCAAAAGCAGGACCTGTCCGACCCGGACGTCATCGCCGCCTTCGCCAAGGTGGTCAAGGACGAGCGCCACCTGACGGGCCTGTACCTGCTGACGGTGGCCGATATCCGCGGCACCAGCCCGAAAGTATGGAATGCATGGAAAGGCAAGCTGCTGGAAGACCTGTACAAGATCACCCTGCGCGTGCTGGGCGGCGAGCCGCACACGGCCGACCGCGAACTGAAAAACCGCCAGCAGGAGGCGCTGGCCACCCTGCGCCTGTACGGCTTGCCGCCGGACGCGCATCTGAAACTGTGGCAGCAGCTCGACGTCGCCTATTTCCTGCGCCACGACGCCTCCGACATCGCCTGGCAGACGCGCTCGCTGTATGACAAGCTGGAGAGTAAGTTGCCGGTGGTAAAATGCAGGCTGGCGCCCATCGGCGAAGGCTTGCAGGTGGCCGTCTACGTGCCCGACCAGCCCGACCTGTTCGCGCGCATCTGCAGCTATTTCGACCGCAAGAACTTCAGCATCCTCGACGCCAAGATCCACACCACGAAGAACGGCTATGCGCTCGACACCTTCCTCGTCACCGAGCAGAATTTTGCCAAGAGCTACCGCGACATCATCAGCCTGATCGAGCACGAGCTGGGCGAGCTGCTGCAGTCGCAGGCACCACTGCCGCCGCTGGGCAAGGGACGGCTGTCGCGCCTGTCGCGCACCTTCCCCTTCCAGCCGACCGTCGACTTGCGGCCCGACGAAAAGGGCCAGTACTATTTGCTGTCGGTGGCCGCCAACGACCGCACGGGCTTGCTGTACTCGATCGCCAACGTGCTGACCAAGTACCGCATCAACCTGCACACGGCCAAGATCATGACCCTGGGCGAGCGGGTCGAAGACGTGTTCCTCGTCGACGGTCCCGCGCTCAACAATGCCCGCAACCAGATAATGCTGGAAACCGATTTACTCGATGCGCTGAAGGTATAAGTTCTCCCGCGCAACGCCTACCCTTACTGAAACTGAATCAACATGACCGAAGAATTATTACGCTTGTCCAAACGCATGTCCGAACTGGGCCTGTGCTCGCGCCGCGAAGCGGATGAATGGATCGCGCGCGGCTGGGTCCGCGTCGATGGCAAAGTGGTATCCGAACTGGGCAGCAAGGTCTACCCGAGCCAGCGCGTCACCGTGGAGCGCCAGGCGGCAGCCGAACAGTCGAAGCGCGTCACCGTGCTCATCAACAAACCCGTGGGCTATGTCAGCGGCCAGGCCGAGGATGGCTACACGCCCGCCGTGGCCCTGATCAAGGCCGAGAACCGCTGGGCGGAAGACCGCAGCCCGGAACAGTTCCACCCCACCCAGCTGCGCAGCCTGGTGGCGGCGGGCCGCCTGGACATCGATTCCGTCGGCTTGCTGGTGCTGACGCAGGATGGCCGCGTGGCCAAGCAGCTGATCGGCCACGATACGGATATCGACAAGGAATACCTGGTGCGCGTCAGCTACACCAAGGGCGGCACCCTGCCCGACAGCGAGCTGAAAAAACTCAACCACGGCCTGTGGCTGGACGGCAAGCCATTGCTGCCGGCCAAGGTGCGCTGGCAAAATGAAGACCAGCTGAGTTTTACCTTGCGCGAAGGCAAGAAACGCCAGATCCGCCGCATGTGCGAAGCCGTCGGCCTGAAAGTGCTGGGCTTGAAACGCGTGCGCATCGGCAAGGTCAAGCTGGGCGACTTGCCGACGGGGCAATGGCGCTACCTGAGCGCGGACGAACAGTTTTAAAGGCGCCGCAGCGAGCTGGCATGCCGCACGGCATGCCCGTCGATGCCATCCGCAGGAATATGGTGCATTAAAGTCAATTATTGTGATTTGATTAGCACATATTGCTCTGAACCTATACACTATCCCCATCAGAACATAAGAGATACGCCGTCGTGAACGATCCCATTCCCAACCCCCTGCGCAAGGGCGCGCCCAGCCTGGCCGACGTGGCCGAGCCGATGGCGCCCGGCACCAAGCCGCACCACATGAGCGATCCGTGGGATATCGGCGAAACCCTGTGCAGCCTGGCCGATAACGGCGACGCCATCTCCGTCTACCCCACGGGCGGAGAAGAGGTCATCATGGCGCGCATCCTGTCCGTCGACGACGACTTGCCGCAATTCGTGCTGGAACTCAATGAGGGCAGCACCCTGCCGCCAGGCGGCGCCACGTTTGTCTCGTGGGTGCAAAGCGCCAAGCTGCAATTCACCATCAATGGCGAATGGGAAGCCTACCCGGACCGGCCGAATGTCTACCTGACGAACTTCCCCAGCCATTGCCTGGTGCTGGAACGGCGCGAATCGACGCGCCTGGAAACGCCGCTGGGCGTGTACTACCTGGCCGCCTTCGTGCTGGAAGGCCGTCCGTACGAATTGCAATTGTATGATTTCTCCGCCGGCGGCATCGGCATGCGCGCCCATCCGCGCGATACGGTGGGCCTGTACGTGGGCCGCAAGCTGTCGCGCGTGCGCCTGGAACTGGGCCCGGACAAAGTCATGATCGCCGACCTGGAAATCCGCCTGTCGCGCACCTTCCGCTCCTTCCTGCTGGGCGAGCAAGTGCAGATCGGCTGCCGCTTCCTGAACCTGTCGGAAGCCATGCAGGATGAATTGAAAGTGCTGCTCGATAACCTGGGCAGCAGCCGCAAGGTGCGCTAACTTCGCTTCACGCATGAAAAATGGCCGCCCAGCTGATGCTGCGCGGCCATTTTTTGTTTAACAGCCAAAGTCACGAGGCGCCTGAAAAACGTTCAGGGCAAGGCGCATTGCCGAAGACAGTACGAATAGTACGGCGAGGCAATGCAACGCCGCCATGGACGTTTTCTCAGGCGCCGATCAATCGTCGTCGTTAGGGTCCAGGTCCGGAAACATCACTTCCGTAAATCCGAATTGCGTGAAGTCGACAATGCGCATCGGATACAAAATACCGTGCAGATGGTCCACCTCATGCTGCACCACGCGGGCATGGAAGCCGTCGCAGTCGCGGCTGATGGGCTGGCCGAACTGGTCGAAGCCTTCATAGTGCAGCTCGCTCCAGCGCGGCACGCTGCCACGCAAGCCCGGCACGGACAGGCAGCCCTCGAAGCCCTCTTCCTTGCGTTCCAACAAAGGCGTCAGCACTGGATTGATCAGCACGGTCTCCGGCACTTGCGGCGCGTCAGGGTAGCGCGCATTCTGCTTGAAGCCATAGATCACCACTTGCAGGTTGACGCCGATCTGCGGCGCCGCCAGGCCCGCGCCATTCGCCGCATGCATGGTGTCGAACATGTCGGCGATCAAGGCGTGCAATTCCGGCGTGTCGAATTCACGCACGGGTTCGGCCATCCGCAGCAAGCGCGGATCGCCCATTTTCAGGATGTCGCGTACCGTCATTTGGCGTCCAGTGTCGATTGCAGTTGTTGCAGATAGCTGCTGAAGGCGGCGCCCGTTTCCGGATGCTTCATGCCCATGGCGGTGGTCGCCTTGAGGTAACCGAGCTTGGAGCCGCAGTCGTAGCGCTGTCCCTTGTAGCGATAGGCCAGCACGCGCTCTTCGCGCATCAGGGCGGCAATGCCGTCCGTCAGCTGGATTTCGCCGCCGGCGCCCGTGCCGATTTTTTCCAGGTGTTCAAAAATGCGGCTGGTCAGCACGTAACGTCCCACCACGGCCAGGGTCGATGGCGCTTCTTCCGGCACGGGCTTTTCCACGATGCCCGATACCAGTTCCAGGTCAGGCTGATAATTTTTCGCCGACACAATCCCGTATTGCTTGGTTTCCGCGCGCGGCACGTCCTGCACGGCCAGCAGCGAGCAATTCTCATACTGGAAGACATCGGTCATCTGCGCCAGCACGGGGCGCTCGCCCTCTTCCACGTCCATGAAATCGTCGGCCAGCAGCACGGCGAACGGCTCGTCGCCGATCACGGGACGGGCGCACAGCACGGCATGCCCCAGGCCCAGCGGCGCCGACTGGCGGATGTAAATGCAGTTGATATGCTTGGGAATGACGTTTTGCACCATTTCCAGCAACTGGCGCTTGCCGGCCGCTTCCAGTTCCGTTTCCAGCTCATAGGCCGTGTCGAAATGGTCTTCGATGGCGCGCTTGTTGCGGCCCGTGATGAAGATCATTTCCGTGATGCCGGCCGCCACCGCCTCTTCCACCGCGTACTGGATCAGTGGCTTGTCGACGATGGGCAACATTTCCTTCGGTTGCGCCTTGGTGGCAGGCAAGAAACGGCTGCCCAGGCCGGCGACGGGAAAGACTGCTTTTCTGATTTTTTTCATGGGTCTGTCTGCAAAATGTTGAATGAATACCGATGACCATGGGTCATTAGCGTGTTATTCCTGTGCCAGCAACGCCAGCAGGCCAGCCTCGTCCAGCAGGGGCACGCCCAGTTCCTGGGCCTTGGCCAGCTTGCTGCCGGCATCGGCGCCAGCGACGACATAGCCGGTCTTTTTCGACACCGACCCGCTGACCTTGCCGCCTGCCGCCTCGATCAAGGCAGCGGCATCGTCGCGGCTCATGGTGGGCAAGGTGCCCGTCAAGACAAAGGTCTTGCCGTCCAGCTTGCCGCCAGCGGCTGGCATTTCAGGCAATTGTGACAGTAATTCATTTCTTAGGGCGTCCAATTGGTGCAGCGCAGCGACATTCGCCGCATCCGCCAGCCAGGCCGCCAGCGATTCAGCCACGGCGGCGGGCAAGCCCGCATGGAAACTGGCCCCTTGCGCCGCCAGGCTGGCCAGGGTCACGCCCCGCTCCACCAGTTGCTTGCTGCGCGGTTCCGTCAGCTTGGGGATGCCCAGCGCGGCCAGCAGCTTGGTTTGCACCAGCTGCGTGCGCAGCTTGGCGCTGGGCGCGTGTTCGCCTTGCGGCGCCACGCCCGCGTCGAGCAACGCTTGCAAGGCTTGCTGGTTCTTTTCTTCCGCAAAGAAACCGGCGATGGACTCGGCCACCGTGCCGCCGATATCGGGCAGCACGCGCAGCAAGGCGGCCGGCGCGCGGCGCACGTACGCAAGACTGCCCAGCCACTCGGCCAGGGTCTTCGCCGTCGATTCGCCCACGTGGCGGATGCCCAGGGCAAACAAGAAACGCTCCAGCGGCGGACGCTTGCTCGCCTCGATGCCAGCGAGCAGGTTTTCAGCCCACTTGGTGGGAATCTTGCCTTGTTGCACCGTTTCAGGCGTGGAACCATCGCGCTCGTCGGCGCGCAGCTTCATTTCCAGCAATTTTTCCAGGGTCAGGCTGTACAGGTCAGCCAGGCCGTGCACGTATTCCAGTTCGACCAGCGTATCGATATAACGTTCGCCCAGGCCTTCGATATCCATCATGCGCCGGCCTGCGAAGTGGCGGAACGCTTCCTTGCGCTGGGCCGAGCAGAACAGGCCGCCCGAGCAGCGGGCGATGGCCTCGCCCTCTTCGCGCACCACGTGGGAATCGCACACGGGGCAGCGCTCCAGCATCTTGAACGGCGGCGGCGCCGGCTGCGGGCGCTTTTCCGGCACCACGGCCAGCACTTCCGGGATGACGTCGCCGGCGCGCCGCACGATGACGGTATCGCCCACGCGCACATCCTTGCGCAGCACTTCGTCTTCATTGTGCAAGGTGGCATTGGTCACCGTCACGCCGCCGACCGACACGGGCGCCAGGCGCGCCACGGGCGTCATGGCGCCCGTGCGGCCCACCTGGATATCGATGCCCAGCACCTGCGTCAGCGCCTCTTCGGCGGGGAATTTGTGCGCCAGCGCAAAACGCGGCGCGCGCGAGACAAAGCCCAGCTCCTGCTGGTCTTCCGTCGCGTTGACCTTGTAGACGACGCCGTCGATTTCATAGGGCAGGACGGGACGCCGCGCGCCGATGTCGGCGTAGTAGTCAAGCAATCCCTGCGCGCCCGGCACGACCTTGCGCTCCTTCGACACGGGAATGCCCAGGGTCTCGTACCAGTCCAGCAAGGCGGAATGCGACACGGGCATGGGCGCGCCGTCGAGGGCGCCGATGCCGTAGGCATAGAAGCGCAGCTTGCGCTGCGCCGTGATGCGCGAATCGAGCTGGCGCAGGCTGCCGGCCGCCGCATTGCGGGGGTTGGCGAATTCCTTCTGCCCCGCCGCGCGCTGGCGCTCGTTCAGGCGGGCGAAATCGGCCTTGAACATCATGACTTCGCCGCGCACGTCGAGCAGCGCCGGCAGATTCTTGCCATGCAGGCGCAGGGGGATGCCGGCGATGGTGCGGATATTCGCCGTCACGTCTTCGCCCGTGGCGCCATCGCCGCGCGTGGCCGCCTGCACGAACAAGCCATCTTCATAGCGCAGGTTGATGGCCAGGCCATCGAATTTCACTTCGGCCGCATACGCCACCTCCTGGCCATCGAGGCCCAGGCCTTCGCGCACGCGGCGGTCGAAGTTGACGATATCGTCGTCGGTGAAACCATTGTTCAGCGACAACATCGGCACCGTGTGCGTGACTTGCTCGAATTGCGGCAGCGGTGCCGCGCCCACGCGCAGGGTGGGCGAATCGGGCTGCAGCAGTTCGGGATGGGCCGCTTCCAGCGCCTGCAGTTCGGCAAACAGCTTGTCGTACTCGGCGTCGGGAATGGTGGGATTGTCGAGCACGTGGTAGGCGTGCAGGTGCCGGTTGAGTTCGGCGGTGAGTGCCAGGACCCGCTGGGCGGCGTCCTGGTTGGTCAGATCAGTCATTGTTGCGGGATTCTTCAGCTAAATAAACGCAGGGCGCGGGTGGAGCCGGCCGGAATGTCGGCCGCGTCCATTTCCTGGTAAAACTCTTGCACCTGGCCGGCGATTTCGGCCAGCGCCGCATCCGACAGGGCCTGGTTGTAATCGTCGACGATGGTGGCGTCCAGGCGGCCCACTAGCGCGCGGGCGCAGGCGACCATGGCGCCGAAGCCGTCGCGCGCGGGCGCCACGCAAGGCACGTCCAGCAGCAGGGTCAAGCGGGGCGTGGTTTCCTCGGCCAGGGTGACGTTGGTCGACAGCGAGAACAGATAGCCGCCGTCGCCGTCCGGCATGACGAAGCGGCCGTCCGGGCGCACGTCGAAGCCTTGCTTTTCCAGCGCCACGAGCAGGGTGGAAATGGCCCAAGGCGCGCCGTTCGTGTGCAGGTTGACGCCCAGCTGGGCGTCGTGGCCGGCGACGAAGCGGTGCAGATTGCGCGCTTCGGCCATCACTTCCATCATGTCGGGCACTTCCGGCTCGGCGCCGATGTCGTCGGCCACGCCGCGCAGGCGCGTGACCAGTTCCGAGTATTCCAGTTCATTCAGGGCCGTGCTGCGGCTGGCCAGCTGCACGCCGCCCTGCATCTTGGTATAGACACCGCCATGCGTGATCGGTTCCCAGTCGCCATTCACGTGCAAGCCAATGAAATGCACGGGCTTGTTGCCCACCAGGCGCAGGGTTTGCAGCACGGGCAGGATCTTGTCGCCGCGCACGGGCGCTTCCAGCGACAGGGGCAGCAGGCAGTCGATCAGCGGATCGACCAGGCAGGTTGCCTGTTCGCTGGCGGCGCTCACTTCTTCGCGTGCGGGCGCGGCGGCTGCGGCGACGGCTGGCGCAATGTCGGCGGCCGCATCGCCCAGCGACGGTTCCGCCTGCACGGGCGCGTCCGGCACGGCAGCGGCCGGCGGCGCGCCGAACGACGGTTCCGCCTTGACGGCAGGCGCCGCGTCAAAACGCGGCTCCTGGCGCAGCACGGGTTCCTGGGCATCGGCCGCAGGCGCTTCGCCTTCGCGCATCAGCACGTCATCGTGGTCGGTGGAAAAAGCCCGTTCCACGCTTTTCTTGGCCTTGTATTCCTGCCATTTGTTATAGGAGAAAACACCGACGATAAAGACGCCGCCGGCGCCGAACAAGGTAATTTGAAGGTCTGTCATGCTGCTTGTGCCTCGGTAGCAAAATTTGCGGCGGACTCCATGTCCACCGCCACGATGCGCGATACGCCTTGCTCCTGCATCGTCACACCGATCAATTGATGGGCCATTTCCATCGCAATCTTATTATGCGAAATGAAAAGGAATTGGGTCTGGTCGGACATGCGCTTGACCATGCGGCAGAAGCGCTCCGTGTTCGAATCGTCCAGCGGTGCATCGACTTCGTCGAGCAGGCAGAACGGCGCCGGGTTCAGGCGGAACATGGAAAACACCAATGCCGTCGCGGTCAGCGCTTTCTCTCCACCGGACAACAGGTGGATGGTGGCATTTTTCTTGCCAGGCGGCTGAGCCATGACTTGTACACCGGAATCGAGAATTTCGTCGCCCGTCATGGTGAGCTTGGCCTGGCCGCCGCCAAACAGAATGGGGAACAGCTCGGAAAAGTGGTGATTGACCTTGTCGAACGTGTCTTGCAGCAAGTCGCGCGTTTCCTTGTCGATCTTGTGGATCGCGTCTTCCAGGGTGTTGATCGCTTCCGTCAGGTCGGCATTCTGGGCGTCGAGGAAATTCTTGCGCTCGGACGCCTGCGCCAGCTCGTCCAGCGCAGCCAGGTTGACGGCGCCCAGGCCCGTGATGGCATTCGTCAGGCGCGTCACTTCGCCCTGCAGATACGATGGCCGCATGTCCGGGTGCAGCTTTTCCGTCAGCGCGGCTTCATCGGCACCGGATTCCAGCAACTGCTGGGCGAACTGCTCCTGGTTCAGGCGCGCAGCCTGTTCCTTGAGCTGCATTTCCATGATCTTGTCGCGCTGCGGCTGCAAGCTGCGTTCCGATTGCGTGCGCGCATCTTCGGACAGGCGCAGCTGCTGCGTGATCTGGTCCAGCTCGTGGCGCGCATCGGCCAGCGCCCGCTCCTGCGTGGTGCGGCGTTCGAGCAAGTCCTGCAAGCCGTCGGCGGCCGCGCCGCTTTCCAGATTCGCCAGTTCCAGTTCGCCCGCCTGCAGGCTGGCCGTCACCTGCTGCGCCTGCGTGCTGGCCGTGGCGATATTGCGGCGTAATTCCTCGATCTTCGCGCGGTGGGCTTTTTCCGCGTATTCCGTATCCTTGGCGGCCCGCTCCAGGTCGCGCAAGGCTTCGCGCGCTTCGGCCAGGCGTTGCTCCTTTTGCAGGAAATCCGTATGGCCGTCTTCGTGCGCTTCCTGCAGATTGCCCAGTTCCATGTCCAGCTGTTCGAATTTTTCTTCCGATTCCAGCTTGGTCTGCATCTGTTCCGCTTCCTGCGCGGCAATTTCCGCCAGGTCGGCGCCGATCTGCGTGCTGCGCTGGTTGAAGCGCGCTTCCACTTCCGACAGTTTCACCACATCCAGCTGCAAAGTATGCACGGAAGACGTCAGCTGCTGTATGCGCAGGCGCAAGTCCGACAGATTGCGTGTCAAGGTTGCCACGGCCGCGTCGGCCCGCACGGAGCGGGCGCGCGCTTCTTCGGCCAGCAATTGCTGCGCGCGCAGCTGTTTGCCGATATTGTCGATTTCCTGCTGGCGGCCCAGCATGCCTTCCTGCTCCGAATCGGCCGCGTAGAAGCGCACGCTGGTCGCCGTCACGACGTGGCCGGCACGCGTGACGAAATAGCCGCCCGGCGGCAATTTCGACCTTTCGGCCAGGGCTTCGGCCGCGTCTTCCACGGCGTAGGCGTTATGCAGCCAGTCCTGCAGCAAGCCGCGCAAGCCCGGATCGTTGAGTTTCAGCAAGTTCAGGAACGGTTTCAAGCCCGGCACGTCCGGCATCGGCAGTGGTGCCACGGTGGACGGCGCGTACAGGGCCAGCTTGGCCGGCGGCGCGTCCGCAAAGAAAGCCTTCGCCCAGTCGATATTCGACAGTTGCAGCGCCGACGTGCGTTCGCGCAGGATCGATTCCATGGCCGCTTCCCAGCCCGCCTCGATCTGCAGCTTTTGCCACAGGCGCGGCAAGGTGTCGAGCTCGTGCTTTTTCAGCCATGGCTGGACCTTGCCCTGGGTTTGCACGCGTTCCTGCAATTGTTTCAATGCGGAAAGACGCGCTTCCAGCTGGGCGTTGGCGGCGGTCTCGGCATTGACTTGCGCCTGCGCCTCCATCCGTTCCTGCTCCAGCTTGGGTTGCTGCTCCAGCGCCTCTTCCAGGTAGAAGCCCTGCTCTTCCAGGGTTTGCTGTTTTTCTTCCAGCTGCAGTTTCAGGTTTTCCAGGTGGCTGCTGTCGGGCAGGCTGAGGCTATTCTTTTCCTGCTGCAGGCGCTCGCGCCGCGTCAACAGGCTGGACAGGATATTCGAGGCGTTGCGCTGGTGCGCCGATTCCAGTTCCAGCTGCTGCTGGGCCTGCATGATCCGCGCGCGCGATTCCGTGCTCTTGTTTTGCGCGGCGCGCCAGGCGGCGTCCAGCTCGGGCAATTGCTCGCCCTTCTGTTCAGCCATCATTTGCGACTGTTCCACCTTGGCGGCCAGTTCCTCGAGGTGGAATTCCGCTTCCTCGATCTGTTCCTGGTATTCGCCGCCCTGCTGCGTCCACTGGTCGCGCTGGGCCGTCAGGGTGGCCAGCTGCGCCTGCAGGCGCGCGCGCGATTCGATGACGAACTTGATCTGCGCTTCCAGGCTACCGATTTCCGCATTCGTCTGGTACAGATGGCCTTGCGCCGTATGCAGGCGGTCGCCCACGGCAAAGTGCGCCTGGCGCATCTGCTCCAGGGTCAGCTCCACGTTGCGCAGCTTGGCCGTCTGTTCTTCCAGGTCCGTCTGCGCCTGCTCCACTTCGCGGAAATAGCGCGTCTGTTCGTTTTGCGCCTCGTTCTTGCGCAGCAGCCACAGCAATTTCTGCTTTTCTTCCTGGTCCGCCTGCAAGGCGTGGAAACGCGTGGCCACGGCCGCCTGCGCTTCCAGCTTTTCCAGGTTGGCATTGAGTTCGCGCAGGATATCTTCCACGCGCAGCAAGTTCTCGCGCGTGTCCTGCAAGCGGTTTTCCGTCTCGCGGCGGCGTTCCTTGTATTTCGACACGCCGGCCGCTTCTTCGAGGAACACGCGCAATTCTTCCGGGCGCGATTCGATGATGCGCGAAATCATGCCCTGGCCGATGATGGCGTAGGCGCGCGGACCGAGGCCCGTGCCGAGGAAAATATCCTGGATGTCGCGCCGGCGCACGGGCTGGCTGTTGATGTAATACGTGGAGGTGCCGTCGCGCGTCAGGGTGCGCTTGACGGCGATCTCGGCATACTGGCCCCATTGGCCGGACGCCTTGCCATCATTGTTGTCGAATACCAGTTCCACGGAGGCGCGGCCGGCCGGCTTGCGGTGCGTGGAACCGTTGAAAATGACGTCCTGCATCGACTCGCCGCGCAATTCCGACGCTTTCGATTCGCCCAGCACCCAGCGCACGGCGTCGATGATGTTCGACTTGCCGCAGCCGTTCGGCCCGACCACGCCCACCAGCTGGCCTGGCACCTGGAAATTGGTGGGATCGACGAAAGACTTAAATCCCGACAACTTGATGGAAGAGAGACGCACGTGTTTTAGAGTTCCTGGCCTATGCTGGCGGTTGATTTATGGGTGAACCCGGCTACCGTGCAGTGCATGGGCCCGTGCTCACCATTGCGACGGCAGCCTGGCCACTCACCGCAGGGAGTGGTTTATCATACCATTTCCTGGTGCTTTTCTGGCCAAAAAACAGCAGTGACAGACGCTGGCCGGCACCATGTCACGGGGCTGGACGCCCGTCTTGCGCCAGTTTCCAGTCGGCGCGGGAAAAAACGCGGTCATGGCCGGACAGGACCATGGCCAGTTTTTGCAGCCACTGCTCCGTCGGCATCGGTTCCGCCTTGAAGCTGAGCACCACCAGCAGCACCAGGCTGGCCAGGGCCAGCGCGTGGCTGACGGCGATATGCACGGCGCCGCGCGCATTCCACATGAAACCCAGCGCCACCGCCAGGCCCAGCACGCAGCCGCTGACGGCTTCCGACACGCTGTGCGCATGCACCACCACGCGCGAAATGCCCACCAACACGGCAAAGGCGACGCCGGCCAGCACGCCGGCATGGCGCCAGCGGCGCTCGGCGCGCTGCAGCAGGACATACATCAGCACGGGAAAGACGGCGCCGGCGCGCATGGCGTGGCCGCTGAAACCCGTGAAATCGAGGCTGCTGCTGCCCACGCCCCAGCTCATGAAGGCCAGCTTCGACAGCACCACCAGCGTCAGGCCGGCGCCATACCACAGGCACCAGCTGAACACCAGGCGCCACTGGCGCGATACCAGCAGCCACAGCGCGATTGCCACGCCGGCCGGCCCCATCAGGGACATGTCGGCCGTAAAAGAAATTCCATTCCACCAAGTCATCGTGCCAGCGCTTATTTCATGATCAGCCCGCACTATGCCATGACTCGGCCCCGCTTCGCGCGACTTTTCATGTTACAGGGGAAAGAATTACATTCCATTACAATTTGCATCTCGGAAATTGCTTAAGGAAAACTTTCCCGAAGACAAGCCCTGCACCGTCAGATATTCGTCAGGCGCTTGCCTTTGGGCGGCGCAAAGTCGCGTATGGCATGGATCATGCCCACGTCCAGCGCCTGCTCGGCCGTCAGGTGCAGGTCGGAATACGCGTGCACCTGCCATTGCTCTTCCGTGAGCTTGACGTGGCTGCGCAGGATGCGCTCGGTGCGCATGTCGTCGGCGCGCAAGCCTTCGACGATGATGCTGAGCGCATCGGGCCGCGATCCCGGGGAGGCCGTCGCATGCGACTTGTGCACCATGAAGCGGGCCGTGTCGCTGGCGTGGCGCTGGCGCCCCGACAGGAACAGGGTCACGGCGATGGATGCCACGGCGCCGCCGTTATAGGTAACTATGTCGAGCGGCAACTTGCTGAGGAAGTTGTACAGGCAGATGCCATCGCTGACATAGCCGCCGTTCGACTGGATCAGGATGTGCGCAGTGGTGAGCTTGTCTTCCGTGATATCGGCCACGGCGTTGAAGACGCGCCGCACCATATCGCTGTTGACGTCGCCCGAGAGCGTGAAGTAGCCGTGCTGCTCGGTGTTGTTTTGCGTCTCGCTTTGTGTTGTGTTCATGGCAGTCACCCGCAAGTAAGCCAGGATTTCATCATAGCGCATTCCTGCGCGGCCAGGCGCCCTTTTGCGGCCGTCCCAGCCCCCCGCCAGCCCCGCAAACAGGGGCTTTGGCGGCGCCCGGGCAGCGTCTTTTCAGATTGACAGAACCACCCTGCTGGCATATATTCCTCCCACTTGATCGGGAGAGGGCAAACCAGCGTTGCCGCCGAAGGGGCACTACCCAAAAACTCTCAGGCAAAAGGACCGATCAGGCGAACTGAAGCTGTTGCTTTGGCGACACGTTTTAGCTCAACTCTGGAGAGCGGCCGCGGCGATTGCCGGCGGCCCACCGAAGGGGCGCACGGGACCAGCTCCCGTAATCTCTCAGGTACAAAGGACAGGGGGGTCAGTGATCACGCTGGAAAGCCGTGTTTGGCTATTCTATGTTTTGTTAACTCCCCTTTCACCTTCGTCCCGAGGAATCCATGACGCTCAAAGCGACCCCACTCAATAACGCCCACCGTGCCCTCGGCGCCCGCATGGTCGATTTCGGCGGCTGGGACATGCCCGTCAACTACGGCTCGCAAATCGAAGAGCACAACGCCGTGCGCGGCGATGCCGGCATGTTCGACGTGTCGCACATGTGCGTGGTCGATATCGAAGGTCCGAACGTGCGCGCCTTTTTGCGCGGCCTGCTGGCCAACAACGTCGACAAGCTGCAGGTATCGGGCAAGGCGCTGTACTCGTGCATGCTCAACGCCGAAGGCACGGTCATCGATGACCTGATCGTCTACTTCTTCAACGAAAACTGGTTCCGCCTGGTCGTCAACGCGGGCACGGCGGAAAAAGACGTGGCCTGGATGCAGCAGCAAAACACCGCCACCAGCAGCGGCCTGACGATCACCCAGCGCCGCGACGGCAACGACGCCATCGCCCTGGTGGCCGTGCAAGGCCCGAACGCGCGCGCCAAGGCATGGCAGGTGCTGCCGGAAACGCAAGCCGCGTCCGAAGCCATCAAGCCATTCAATGTCGTCATCGTCAAGGACACGGCCTTCGGCGAGATCATGCTGGCGCGCACCGGCTACACGGGCGAAGACGGCTTTGAAATCGGCGTCGCCGCCAGCCAGGTGGAAGCGCTGTGGAACGCCCTGGCCGCCGCCGGCGTCAAGCCGGCCGGCCTGGGCGCGCGCGACACCCTGCGCCTGGAAGCGGGCATGAATCTGTACGGCCAGGACATGGATGAAACGGTCAACCCGCTCGACGCGGGCCTGGCGTGGACCATCGACCTGGTCAGCGAACGCGATTTCATCGGCAAGGCCGCCCTGCAGGCGAAAGGCCAGAACGCGCAATTCGTGGGCCTGATCCTGCGCGAAAAAGGCGGCGTGCTGCGCGCGCACCAGAAAGTCGTCATCGCTGGCACGGACGCCGCGGGCGAGATCACCAGCGGCACCTTCAGCCCGACGATGCAGGAAGCGATCGCCCTGGCGCGCGTGCCGAACGGCGTGGCCGTGGGCGACACCGTGCATGTGGAAATCCGCGGCAAGCAGCTGGCCGCTTCGGTCGTCAAGCTGCCTTTCGTGCGTAACGGTAAAATCCTGGCTGCGTAAGGTTTTATAGAGCCGCCCGCAAGACCGTACAACCATAATCAATAACGAACACTTACCATCTGGAGCCACACATGAACATTCCTGCAGACCTGAAGTACACCGCTTCCCACGAATGGGTACGCCTTGAAGCGGACGGCACCATCACCGTCGGCATCACCGAATACGCGCAGGACGCGCTGGGCGACATCGTCTTCGTCGAACTGCCAACCGTGGGCAATACCTACGGCGCCGGCGACGACGCCGCCGTGGTGGAATCGGTCAAGGCGGCCAGCGACATCTACGCGCCGATCGCCGGCGAAGTCGTGGCCGTCAACGACGACGTGGTCAACTCGCCGGAGTCGATCAACGCCGACGCCTACGCCAACTGGCTGTTCAAGATCAAGCCAGCCGACGTGTCGGCCCTGGACGGCTTGCTCGACGCTGCCGCCTATGGCGCCACCACCGGCGCGTAATCGCGTTTGACTCACGGGCCGCCATTGCGGCCCGTTTGCATTTAATTTTGTAGCTATGCCCCGGCGCCGCGCCCGCGCGCCGCATCCCGGTTTTTCAGTCTTTTTTGGCCTCTATATCATGACCCGCACCAGCCTGACCCAACTCGAAGCACGCGATGCCTTCATCGCCCGCCACATCGGCCCGTCCCACACCGAGCAAGCAGCCATGCTGGCGACCCTCGGCTATCCATCGCGCGCCGCGCTGATCGACGCCCTGGTACCGGCCAACATCCGCAACAAGGGCGCCCTGCCCCTGGGCGCGTACTCGCAGCCGATGCCGGAACAGGAAGCCCTGTCGCGCCTGAAAGCCATCGCCGGCAAGAACCAGGTCTTGAAGTCGCTGATCGGCCAAGGTTATTACAATACCTTCACGCCCGGCGTCGTTTTGCGCAACATCTTTGAAAATCCGGCCTGGTACACGGCGTACACGCCTTACCAGCCCGAGATTTCGCAAGGCCGCCTGGAAGCCATCCTGAACTTCCAGCAAGTGATCACCGACCTCACCGGCATGGGCATCGCGAATGCCTCGATGCTGGACGAAGGCACGGCAGCCGCCGAGGCGATGACCCTGATCCAGCGCGTCGGCAAGTCGAAATCGAACGTGCTGTATGTCGCCAGCGACGTGCTGCCGCAAACGCTGGAAGTGGTGCAGACGCGCGCCCAGCCGATCGGCATCGACGTGCGCACCTTCGATCCTGCGGAAATCGAGTCGCTGGACGCCTGCTTCGGCGTGCTGCTGCAATACCCTGGCGTGAACGGCGTCGTGCGCGACTACCGCGCCGGCGTGGAAAAACTGCATGCGAATGGCGCCATGGTCATCGTCGCGGCCGACCTGCTGGCCCTGACCATGCTCACGCCGCCGGGCGAATGGGGCGCCGACGTCGTCGTCGGCAACAGCCAGCGCTTCGGCGTGCCGCTCGGCTTCGGCGGCCCGCACGCGGGCTACCTGTCCACGCGCGATGAATTCAAGCGCAACATGTCGGGCCGCCTGGTGGGCGTGACCGTCGATGCGCAAGGCAACAAGGCATACCGCCTGGCCCTGCAAACGCGCGAACAGCATATCCGCCGCGAAAAAGCGACGTCGAACATCTGCACGGCGCAAGTGCTGCTGGCCGTGATGGCTTCCATGTACGCCGTCTACCACGGCCCTGCCGGCCTGCTGCAGATCGCCCAGCGCGTGCACCGCTACACGGGCGTGCTGGCCGCCAACCTGAAAACCCTGGGCTACGGCATCGCCAACGCCACCTATTTCGACACCCTGACGGTGAACGTCGCCGATGCGGACAAACTGCACGCGGCAGCCCTGAAGCACGGCGTCAACCTGCGCAAGGTCGATGCCACCCACGTCGGCCTGTCGCTCGATGAAACCACCACGCGCGACGATATTGCGCTGCTGTGGAGCGTGTTCGCCGACGGCGTCGCCAACGCGCCTGCCGCGCCGGACCTGGACGCCGTCGAAGCACAAGTGACCAGCGCGCTGCCGGCGCAGCTGAGCCGGACCAGCGCCTACCTGACGCACCCCGTCTTCAACAGCTACCACTCGGAACACGAAATGCTGCGCTACCTGCGCAGCCTGGCCGACAAGGACCTGGCGCTGGACCGCACCATGATCCCGCTGGGCTCGTGCACCATGAAGCTGAACGCCACGTCCGAGATGATTCCCGTCACCTGGCCCGAGTTCTCCAACATCCACCCGTTCGCGCCGGATGCGCAAACCGTGGGCTACCGCGAAATGATCTCGCAGCTGGAAGAAATGCTGTGCGCGCTGACGGGCTATGCCGCCGTCTCGCTGCAGCCGAACGCCGGCTCGCAAGGCGAATACGCGGGCCTGCTGGTGATCAAGGCCTACCACGAATCGCGCGGCGAAGGCCACCGCAACATCTGCCTGATCCCCTCGTCGGCGCACGGCACCAATCCCGCATCGGCCAATATGGTCGGCATGCAGGTGGTCGTCACCAGCTGCGACGCCAACGGCAACGTGGACCTGGCCGACCTGAAGGCGAAGGCGGAAAAGCACAGCGCCAACCTGGCCTGCGTGATGGTCACCTACCCGTCCACCCACGGCGTGTTTGAAGAAGGCATCCAGGAACTGTGCGAAATCATCCATTCGCACGGCGGCCAGGTCTACATCGACGGCGCCAACATGAACGCGCTGGTCGGCGTGGCCGCTCCCGGCTCGTTTGGCGGCGACGTCTCGCACCTGAACCTGCACAAGACCTTCTGCATCCCGCACGGCGGCGGCGGACCGGGCGTCGGCCCGATCGGCGTGGGCGCCCACCTGGCGAAATTCCTGCCGAACCAGCGTTCGTCGGGCTACCAGCGCGACGTGGCCGGCATCGGCGCCGTCAGCGCCGCGCCGTTCGGCTCGGCCAGCATTTTGCCGATTTCGTGGATGTACATCGCCATGATGGGCGCGGAAGGCTTGACGGCCGCCACCGAGACGGCGATCCTGGCGGCCAACTACATCGCCCGCCGCCTGGCGCCGCACTACCCCGTGCTGTACTCGGGCCACGACGGCCTGGTCGCGCACGAGTGCATCCTGGACCTGCGCCCGATCACGGACGCCACCGGCATCAGCAACGAAGACGTGGCCAAGCGCTTGATGGACTTCGGCTTCCATGCGCCGACCATGAGCTTCCCCGTGCCGGGCACGCTGATGATCGAGCCGACGGAAAGCGAATCGAAAGTGGAGATCGACCGTTTCATCGACGCCATGATCGCCATCCGCGCGGAAATCGCCAAGGTCGCCAGCGGTGAATTCGACCATGACGACAACCCTTTGCGGAACGCACCGCACACGGCGCAGGTGCTGTTGTCGGACAACTGGGAACGCAAGTACAGCCGCGAAATCGCCGCCTATCCCGTGGCGTCCTTGCGCCAGCGCAAATACTGGCCGCCGGTCGGCCGCGCCGACAACGTGTACGGCGACCGCAACCTGTTCTGCGGCTGCGCGCCTATCAGCTCATACGAAGAGGAATAACGCCAGACCAAACCTACTGCGCGTCGCGCTTTGCGGCCGGCGATGCTCACCGTACTGAAGTACGGTTGCGCTTCTCGGCCACAAATCACTGACGCTCGCTACGGTTTTGTCAGGCGTCGAAACTCAGTAATCAGGAATTAATATCCCGGCGAAAACCGGGAGCATTAAACCAGAACGGCAGGCCGCAAGGTCTGCCGTTTTTTTATGCGGCGCGTTACAGCGCCAGCAAGGCCGCGCCCGGCAATCCCAGGGCGGTGCCCAGCATCGTCAGCAAGACGACGTCGCGCCGCTCGCAGCGGGCGCGGTGCGAGCTCCAGGCGGCGAACAGCAAGGCCACGGCCACGCCGCTGAGCGAAATGCCCACTTCCGTCATGTCCGCTCTCCCCGCAGGTGCGACGCACCCCTCATCATTTTCTTATTCATCGTCTTCATCCTTTTCAGTGATTGGCTAGCCTACATTACCTACCTATCGGTAGGTAGCCAGTGTACAATAAAAAAGACGGCCATGTCCATGCCGTGTTTTTTGACGATACAAAGGAAACGCAATGCAGCAGCAAACCCCTCTCCCCGCCGCCAGTCTCGGGCTGGCGGCGTCCCTGGCCCTGGTGGCCGTGCTCGGCCCGGCCGGCATCGACATGTACCTGGCGTCGATGCCTGCCATGGCGCGCGAGCTGCACACCTCGTATGCGAATGTACAGCTGAGCCTAACCGTCTTCCTGCTGGCCCTGGGCGGCGGGCAACTGCTGTGCGGCCCGCTCACCGACATGCTGGGCCGGCGCCGCCCGCTGCTGGCCGGCATCGCCGTCTACATCCTTGCCGCCGCGTGGGCGTCGCAGGCGGACCAATTGAGCACCCTGCTGCTGGCGCGGCTGCTGCAAGGCCTGGGCGCGGCGCTGACCCTGGTCGTGGTGATGAGCATGGTGCGCGACGTGGCCGATGGCGTCAAAGCGGCGCAGCTGTTTGCCCTCCTGATGACCATCGTCGGCCTGGCGCCCGTGCTGGCGCCCGCCGTGGGCGGCTTGCTCGATGCCCATTACGGCTGGCGCGCCGTGATGCTGGCCCTGGCCGCGCTGGGCGCCGTGACCTTGCTCAACAGCGCGCTATTCCTGCCGGAAACCCTGCCGCTGTCGCGCCGCGTGTCGCCGGCAGGCATGCACCGCACGTATGCGCGCATCGCGCTGGAGCGCGCCTTTTTGCTGCCAGCGCTGGCGCTGTCGGCCAGCTTCTTCTTCCTGTTTGCCTATATCGGCGGTGCGGCGCTCGTCTACCAGCGCGATTTCGGCCTGTCCGCCGGCAGCTTCGGCCTGGTGTTTGGCGCCACGGGCGTGGCCGTGCTGCTGGGCGCGATGGCCAGCGGGCGCCTGGTGGCAAAGCACGGCGTGGCACGCCTCTGCGTGGCGGGTAGCGCCGCCATGCTGGGCGGCGCCGTGCTGGCCCTGCTGGGCGCGTGGGCCGGTTTCGGGCTCATGACCGTCGTGCCCGGCATGTTCGTGGCCCTGTTCGGCCTGGGCATCGCGGAAGCGGCGCTGATGGCCATGGCCATGGGCTCGCAGCAGCGCGCGCTCGGTTCCACGGCCGCCCTGCTGGGCGCCATCCAGATGACCCTGTCGTCGCTGGCGACGCCGCTGGCCGCCGGCCTGTCCGAACAGGGGCCGCTGCCGTGGCTGCTGTTCTTGACCGTGGCCGGCCTGCTGGTATCATGGCTGACCCTGGCAACTGCGCGCGTCCATCCGGTAGCCGCCACCAGCCTGGGAGCGCATTGACGCCTCACTCACACTCACCCCCATGATGAAAAAACGCTCGGCTTCGGCCGATAAGATCTGCGCCGTCGCCGTCGTCCACTTTTCGGAACACGGCTACGACGCCTCGTCCCTCAGCGACATCGCCGAGCAGGCCGGCATGCGCAAGGCTTCGCTGTACTCGCACTTTGCCGGCAAGGATGCCCTGTTTCTCGACGTCTTTGCCGACGCGCTTGCCGAAGAGCAAGCGTTCATGGACGCCTGCTTCGCCGATGAAGGCACGCTGGCGGCCGCCGGCGGCCAGCTGGCCGGCTCCCTTTACTGCGAGCGCATGGCGCAGCGCTACGCGGACTCGGCCCATCTGCGCTTCCTGCTGCGCACGGCCTATCTGCCGCCCGCCCCCCTGCGCGTGGAAGTGGGGACGGGCTATGAAGCGCTGCTGGCGCAATTGCAGCGCCATTACGTGGCCAGCCTGGGCCGCATGGCGCCCGCCCTGCCGCCGCCGCGCAGCGAGCTGTATGCACAAGCCTACCTGGGCATCGTCGACAGCCTGCACGTGGAACTGATCTATGCGGGCGGCGCCGCCCTGCAGCAGCGCCATGCGGCCTTGTGGCACATCCTCTCCGACTCGCTGGCGATGGCGGCGCAACCCGGCTGAACATGCGGCCTGCCACGGCCACATTACACTTTGGAAACCTAAGATTTCTTCAGTTGACACTCTTGCAGCACGTGCATAAGATGCCCTCATTATTCATTTACGGAGTCCCACGTGGGTACTTGTTCTAGTGACAGTAGCCGATCTTGTATCGGTGATTGCCTCGGCAGCTAAACAGCAAGCAACACGGGTTTCTTCCGCCGTGCCTTGCTGAGCAAGGTGCGGTGTCTCTCGCGGCCAGTCTGGCCGCGCGCCTCTCCCCCCTCTTTCCGATCGCGACCGGCTACTGACCCGGATTGCCCGCCAGCGCCATGCCTGACCTCGTCTGGTCATGCTGCGCTGGCGGCACGCAAGTCTTGCCTGCGGCTGCGCCGCCCGCCAACACATCGTCGTGAAAGGAAGAGCCATGAATCTCTTCACCCGCCTGTTCGAATCGTTCCTGCGCAAGCGCCACACGGCCGGCCATTTCCGCCGCCGCGCCATGCCGCTGGAAAACAGCACGGCCCGTCCCGTGCCCGACCACCTGGCGCGCCAGCTGCTGGCCGCCGCCCATGAAGACCTCGACAGCGCCCTGAACCGCCTGCACACGCGCCTGGAAGGCTTGCGTGATGCCGAGGCGCAAGTCATCGGCGCGCAAACGGGGCCGAACGAAGTCGAGCATGAAAAACCGCTGGCCTGGTACCAGCACCTGTGGCTGTGCTACAAGAATCCGTTCAACCTGCTGCTGACCGTGCTGGCGATTGTTTCCTACCTGACGGAAGATCCGAAAGCCACCATCGTCATCGGCACCATGGTGATCCTGTCGACCCTGCTGCGCTTCGTGCAGGAAGGCCGCTCGAACCGCGCCGCCGAACGCCTGAAAGCCATGGTCAGCAACACGGCCACCGTGCTGCGCAATGGCCAGCAGACGGAATTGCCCATCCGCCAGCTGGTGCAGGGCGACATCATCGTGCTGTCGGCCGGCGACATGATCCCCGCCGACTGCCGCTTGCTGTCCGCGAAAGACCTGTTCGTCAGCCAGGCCGCCATGACGGGCGAATCCTTGCCGGTAGAAAAGATGGCCGAGCTGGCCGATACCGCCGGCCGCGACCCGATGGAGCTGGCCAACCTGCTGTTCATGGGCACCAACGTAATCTCGGGCGCCGCCACGGCGCTGGTATTGGCGACGGGCAACCGCACGTATTTCGGCACCATCGCCACGCGCGTGACGGCCACCGAGCGCACGCCCACCGCGTTCGAGGCGGGCGTCAACAGCGTCAGCTGGCTCTTGATCCGCTTTGCCCTCGTGATGGCGCCGCTCGTGTTCCTCATCAATGGCTGGACCAAGGGCGACTGGATGGAAGCGTTTCTGTTCGCCCTGTCCGTGGCTGTCGGCCTGACGCCGGAAATGCTGCCCATGATCGTCACCAGCACCCTGGCCAAGGGCGCCGTGAAGCTGTCGAAAAAGAAAGTCGTCGTCAAGCGCCTCGATGCCATCCAGAACTTCGGCGCCATGGACGTGCTGTGCACGGACAAGACGGGTACCTTGACGCAGGACAAGATCGTGCTGGAACGCCACACGGATGTGTTTGGCCAGCCGTCCGACGAAGTGCTGCAATTCGCCTACTTGAACAGCCACTACCAGACGGGCTTGAAAAACCTGCTGGACCGCGCCGTGCTCGACCACGTGGAATTGCAGACGGAAATGCAGCTGGCGCGCGATTATGTAAAAGTCGATGAAATCCCCTTTGATTTCGTGCGCCGCCGCATGTCCGTCGTCGTTTCCGAAAAGAATGACCACCATGAGCTGATCTGCAAGGGCGCCGTCGAGGAAATCCTCGCCGCCTGCAGCCATTTGCGCCTGGGCGGCGTCAGCATTCCGCTCGATGCGGCCCTGTTGGCCAAGGTGCTGGAGACCACGCACGGCTTGAATGCGGAAGGTTTAAGAGTGGTGGCCGTGGCCGTCAAGGAAGTGCCGCCGCATAAAACCGTGTACGGCGTGGCCGATGAAACGGCGCTCACGCTGATCGGCTATGTGGCGTTTCTCGACCCGCCCAAGGAATCGACGGCGCCCGCCCTGCGCGCGCTGGCGGAACACGGCGTCACCGTGAAAGTATTGACGGGCGACAACCACCTGGTGACGGCAAAGATTTGCCGCGAAGTGGGCCTGGCCGTGCAGGGCGTGCTGCAAGGACCGCAGCTGGACGACATGGACGACGCCACTTTGGCCCGCGCGGCTGAAGAAAATACCGTGTTTGCCAAGCTCAGCCCGCTGCACAAGGAGCGCCTCGTGCGGGCCCTGCGCGGCAATGGCCACATCGTCGGCTTCATGGGCGACGGCATCAACGACGCGCCCGCCCTGCGCGCGGCCGATATCGGCATTTCCGTCGATACGGCCGTGGATATCGCCAAGGAAGCGGCCGACATCATCCTGCTGGAAAAAAGCCTGATGGTGCTGGAAGAAGGCGTGCTGGAAGGCCGCCGCACCTTCAGCAACATGCTCAAATACATCCGCATGACGGCCAGCTCGAACTTCGGCAATGTGTTTTCCGTGCTGGTGGCCAGCGCCTTTCTGCCATTTTTACCGATGCTGCCGCTGCACCTGCTGGTGCAGAACCTGCTGTATGACGTGTCGCAGATCGCCATTCCGTTCGACAATGTCGACGCTGAACTGATCCAGCAGCCGCTGAGCTGGAACCCGCGCGACATCGGCCGCTTCATGGTGTTTTTCGGCCCCATCAGCTCGATCTTCGACATCAGCACGTTTGCCCTGATGTGGTATGTCTTCGACGCCAATTCGCCCGAGAAGCAGACGCTGTTCCAGTCCGGCTGGTTCGTCGTGGGACTGTTGACGCAGACCCTGATCGTGCACCTGATCCGCACGCCCAAGCTGCCCTTCATCGACAGCATCGCCTCCGTGCCCCTGCTGGTGGCCACCACCGCCATCATGGCCGTGGGCGTGTTCCTGCCGATGGGTCCGCTGGCCACTTACTTCAAGCTGCAAGCCTTGCCGCTGGGCTATTTCCCCTGGCTGCTGGGCATTCTCGTGTGCTACACCCTGCTGACGACGTTCATGAAACGCGTGTACCTGCGCAAATTCGGCTGGCAATAGTATGATGGGCCGCTCTGATCCCTACAAAAGGCGCGCATGAGCGGCTCTTCTCTTTCCAAACGTAATCTCGCCCTGCTGCTGTCGGCACTCGTGTTTCCCGGCAGCGGGCATTTCGTGCTCGGCCGCAAGGCGCGCGGCTGCCTCTTTCTCGTGCCGGCGCTCATCGCCCTGGCGGTCGTGTTGCGCCAGATCATGGCACGATTGGATCAAGTCATGGCACAGATCAACAGCGGCACCCTGCCGCTCGACCCGCAGCTGATCATGGAAAAAGTGGAAGCGCTGTCCGCCAATGACGGCCCCGCCATGACGGTGGCCGTGGGCGTGCTGGTGCTGTGCTGGATCGCCAGCCTGGTCGATACCTGGCTGCTGAAGCCGTGAAGTTGGCGCGCCATGGCGCCTTGCCATGGCAATTTGAAACAAGACGCCTCAGGCGGCATCGTCCTTGACGCGGCGCGTCTTCGGCCCGCGCACGGCGGCGATGCGCGCCTCGCTGCGTTCCTGCACGCGGCCGCTGAACCAGCCCTGCACATCCTCGCCAAAGCCGGCCGGCGCCACGCTGCCAAAACCTTGCGCCAGGTCAAGCAAGCTGGTCTTGGCCAGCTCGGCGCGCATGCTTTGCTCGGCGCGCAGCATCAAGGCATGGATGCCGCACACGCCGCTGGTCATCCAGCCGGGCGGCTGGCCTTCGTACAGGGTGCAGCGGCTGCGGATCTGCTGGCAGTCGAACAGCGGCTTCGGCCCTTCGATGGCATCCACCACGTCGAGCACGCTGATTTCGCCCGCGGGGCGCGCCAGCTGGTAGCCGCCGCGGATGCCTTCGGACGCCGTCACGATGCCCGCCTTCTCCAGCTTGGGAAAGATTTTCGCCAGGAAGGAGACGGAAATGCCCTGCAACTCCGCCAGGTCGCGGCTGCTGGCAGGCGCGGCAAGCGGCTGCGCCAGATACAGCAGGCAGTGCAAGCCATACTCGGTGCCGCTTCCATAATGTGCCATGATGCCATTCCTCCGTCGCAAAACGGGGACTTTAGCACTCCCCGTTTGCAGCCGCAAGGCTACAGCGACAGCTCGAACGCCGGATCGGCGGCGGCCAGCGCCGCGGCGCTGTCGGCCGGCGGATAGATCACGCGGCCATTGATGGCCACCTTCAGGGCCTTGCCTTCGCTGCCCGTCATCCATACCTTGCGCTCCCAGCCCTGCGTGACGACCGCGCCCCACGCCCCCAGGTCCAGGCACGTCACGTAATACGGCTGGCGATAGGGACGCGTCGCCAGGCCCAGCAGGTCGGCCACGGCATTGTCGCCCGAGGAACGCCCGAGGAACATGGCGTGCTGGCAACTCATCAGCGTATGGTTGCCCGCATCGTCCGTGGCGGCCACGGCGGCGTCGCCCGTGGCAAACACCGTGGGGGCGCCCGGCACGCGCAAGTCTGGCGCTACCCGCAGGCGGCCTGCCGCGTCTTTCTCGCCGGGAATCTGCGCCGTCAGCGCGCTGGCCCGCACGCCCGCCGTCCACACCACGGTGGCTGCGTCGATGCGCTCGCCGTCCGCCGTCGTCAAGCCGTTCGCGTCGATGGCGGCAACCGCCGAGCCGAGCCGGCATTCCACGCCCAGTTCCGCCAGCGCCTGCTCGATGACGGGACGCGGTCCCGGACCCAGGTCGGGGCCGATGTCGGGCGCCCGCTCGACGATGATCACCTTGATCCCGGCATCCTCGCCCAGGATGGCGCGCAGGCGCGCTGGCAGTTCGGCCGCCAGTTCGATGCCCGTGAAGCCGCCGCCGGCCACGACGACGGTATTGCGCGCTGCCGATGGCGGCCGCGCGGCCAGCGCATGCAGGTGCGCATCGAGCGCCACCGCATCATCGCGCTGGTCGGCGCTGAAGGCAAATTCTTGCAGGCCAGGAATATTCGGACGGAACAGGCTGCTGCCAGCCGCCAGCACCAGGCGGTCATAGGCCAGGGCCGCGCGGCTGCCGTCGGCGGCGACGATGTCGACCTCGCCGCTAGCGCTGCGGATGGCCTCGACCTTGCCCGCGATGAAGCGCACGCCCGTGTCGTCGAACAATTTCTGCAGCGGCGCCACCATGCTGGCGGGCGCGGGCTCGTACAGGCGCGGCCGCATCGTCAGCACGGCTTCCGGCGCCACCAGCGCCACTTCGATGTCGCCGGCGGCAACGTTTTCCAGCCGCAGGCGGCGCACGGCGGCCAGGGCACTCCACAAGCCGGCAAAACCGGCACCAATGATCAATACGCGCTGTGTCATGTGTTTTCTCCTTGATTTGATAACACAGACTATATAACTCCGTGTTATGTGGCGCAAGCGGGCATGCCGAAAAAGGCACAGCCTGCCTTGCGGTCATTGCCGCACTCGCGTAGATTCGCGGCACGACGATCAGGGAACGCCCCATGCAAGAG
>CAUSDR010000008.1:0-40237 GCA_963530105.1 uncultured Janthinobacterium sp. | reverse complement strand
CTTTTGAGGTGGGGTTGGGATGGGCAAACACTTAACCCAATACCTTGACGGCTGGGGTCAGACCCATAGGGTCTGACCCCGTTCTCACGATGCTCTTACTTGTTCGGCTGCGGCGTCAGGCGCAAGTAGGGCTTGGCGGCCGTAAAGCCTTTCGGATACTTCTGCTTGATCACGTCCGGGTCTTGCACGGTCAATGGAATGATGACGTCGTCGCCATCTTTCCAGTTGCCGGGCGTGGCCACCGTGTAGCCGTCCGTCAATTGCAAGGCATCGATGACGCGCAGGATTTCATTGAAGTTGCGGCCCGTGCTCAGTGGATACGTGAGGATCAGGCGGATTTTCTTGTTCGGGTCGATGATGAAGACGGAGCGCACGGTGGCCGTGACGGACTGTTCCGGGTGGATCATGTCGTACAGCACGGACACTTTCTTGTCGACGTCGGCGATGATGGGGAAGCCCACCACGGTGTTTTGCGTCTCTTCGATATCCTTGATCCAGCTCTTGTGCGACTCGGCCGCGTCGACGGAGAGGGCGATGGCCTTCACGTTGCGCTTGTCGAATTCAGGCTTGAGCTTGGCCGTCAGCCCCAGTTCCGTCGTGCACACGGGCGTGAAGTCGGCCGGGTGGGAAAACAGCACCACCCAGGAATCACCAGCCCACTCGTGGAACTTGAGCGGGCCGATGGAGCTGTCTTGTTCAAAATCGGGGGCGACATCGCCCAGGCGTAAAGTCATCGTGATCTCCTCATCAAATTGGGGTGATAGAACATAGTGCAGTGTAGTGTATCAAGCAGCCTGGCGGTGGCGGCGCTCGCCTTGCGCCAGATCAAACAGTGTCTGTAATTGGGCCTGGCCATAGATCCAGTCGCCCAGGTTCGACTCCGCGTTGATGTGGCCCAGTTCACCGCCATCGATGTATTTGCAATTCCAGCGCCGCGCCCACTGCGTGGCATGCTCGGCCGTCATCCACGGATCCGTCTGGCTGGCGATCAGGATGCCGGGGCAAGGCAATCGTTTTTGCGGCAAGGCTTTCGCCACGCCAAACTTGTCCGGATCGGCCGGCCCCACCAGCAGCACGCCGGCCACGCCGTGCGGGTCGCGCGCCAGGCTGTGCGCCGTCGTCAGGCAGCCGAAGCTGTGGGCGACGATCAGGGTCGGGCGCGCATCCTGCCGCCGCACCCGGTCCAGGCGCGCCGACCAGGTGGCCAGGTCCGGCGTCGACCAGTCGTCCTGCTCCACCCGCTCGAACTGCGGATACAGGCGCTGCCAGCGGCTCTGCCAATGCTCGGGGCCGCTGTTATGCAAGCCCGGCACGATCAGTACCCGGTAATCGGAAAAGCTGCGCAGCGCCATGATGGCTCCTTGAAGATCGGCAACGGCAGGCTGGCGCCTGCCAGGGACGATTATTTCGGTTGATAAATCTGGTCGAAGATGCCGCCGTCGGCAAAGTGCGCCTTCTGTGCCGCCGTCCAGCCGCCGGCCACTTGCTCGATGGTGAACAGGTTGACCTTGGCAAACTGCGACGCGTATTTCTTCGCCGCCTTCTCCGTGGCAGGACGGTAGTAATTCTTGGCGATAATGTCTTGCGCTTCATCCGTGTACAGATAGTTCAGGTAAGCCTCGGCCACCTTGCGCGTACCGTGCTTGTCGGCAAATTTGTCGACGACGGCGACAGGCGGCTCGGCCAGGATGCTGACGGATGGCGTGATGATGTCGAACTTGGTCGGGCCCAGTTCCTTGACGGCCAGGTAAGCCTCGTTTTCCCAGGCGATCAGCACGTCGCCGATGCCGCGCTCGACGAAGGTGGTGGTGGCGCCGCGCGCGCCGGAGTCCAGCACGGGCACGTTTTTATACAGTTTGCCGAGGAAATCCTTGGCCTTAGCTTCGTTGCCGCCCGGCTGGCGCAGCGCGTAGCCCCAGGCGGCCAGATGGTTCCAGCGGGCGCCGCCCGAGGTTTTCGGGTTCGGCGTGATGACGGACACGCCCGGCTTGATCAGGTCGTTCCAATCCTTGATGCCTTTCGGGTTGCCCTTGCGCACCAGGAACACGATGGTCGAGGTGTAAGGCGAGCTGTTGTGCGCCAAACGCTTTTGCCAGTCGGCCGCCAGCAGCTTGTGCTCGGCCAGCGCGTCGATGTCGTAGGCCAGGGCCAAAGTCACCACGTCTGCTTCCAGGCCGTCGATGACGGCGCGCGCCTGCTTGCCGGAACCACCGTGCGATTGCTTGATCTTGACGTTGTCGCCCGTCTTGCCTTTCCATTCCTTGGCAAACGCCGTATTCACATCCTGGTACAGCTCGCGCGTCGGGTCATACGACACGTTGAGCAAGGTGATATCGGCAGCTTGCGCCGTTTGCAGGACGGCAAACGCGCTGATGGCGGCGGCAATGATGATTTTTTTCGACAACATCTAAGATCCCCGGTGGTTGAACTTTCAGAGCCACCAGATTACGGTCCAACGGACGTAAAGAGAACGAAGCGTTTCACCGTTTGATATGCATTTTTCGCATATGGACAGCGCGCAACGGGGATTTAGCGGTTAAGACGCCAGATAAAACCGTCGCGAGCGCAAGGCAGAGGCGGCAGCGAAGCGCCGCCGCGCGTAGCACGGGGCAGCCACTGCAGCGGGCATCGCAGGCGGCCCACTGCCTCGGCGCAGCAGGTTTGACGGCCGCTCAATAAAAGCGGTTGAACAGCACCACGGCCCAGGTGGCAAAAGCCAGCAGGCAAGTCAGCAGCACGGCGGCGCTGCCGAAGTCCTTGGCGTTTTTCGACAGGGGATGGCGTTCCAGCGAAATGCGGTCGACGACGGCTTCCAGCGCGGAATTGATCAGTTCGACGATCAAGACCAGCAGCAGCACGCCGATCAGCACCAGTTTTTCAAACGCGGAGATGCGCAGCAGCAAGGCAATCACCGTACCGGCGATAAACAGGCCCAGTTCCTGGCGAAATGCATGCTCATGGCGCCAGGCGGCCTTCAAGCCGTCGAGCGAATAAAAAAAGGCGGAGAAAATGCGTTTCAGGCCGCTCTTGCTCTTGAATTCATTTACAGGTTGCATAGTTTTCCGGGGATGAAGCACAGGGTTGGTGGGCACATTATGACGGCCGGCATAGGAATTGTGACAATTTATTCGCTGAATATCTCGGAACATTTCACTATTTTTTCACATCATGGTATAAAGAAGGATGAATACTGCATTGCACCAAATCCATCATGAAAATTGAACCGGTCGCAGCCCCGAAGACGACGATCCAGGTGATCGAGCGCATGGTCGCCCTGCTCGATGCTCTGGCGAAATATTCTGACCCCGTCAGCCTGAAGGAATTATCCAAGGTATCCGGCCTGCATCCGTCGACGGCGCACCGCATTCTCAACGACATGGTGCTGACGCGTTTTGTCGACCGCATCGAACCGGGCACGTATCGCCTGGGCATGCGCCTGCTGGAACTGGGCAATGTGGTGAAAAGCCGCCTCAGCGTGCGCGAAGCGGCGCTGGACTTCATGCGCCAGCTGCACAAGAAAACCCAGCAAACCATCAACCTGTCCGTGCGCCAGGGCGACGAGATCGTCTACATCGACCGCGCCTTTTCCGAGCGCTCGGGCATGCAGGTGGTACGCGCCATCGGCGGGCGCGGCCCGCTGCATCTGACGTCGACAGGAAAACTGTTCCTGTCCGTCGACGAGCCGAAAGCCATCCGCGCCTACGCCACGCGCACGGGCCTGGCCGGGCACAACAAGAATTCCATCACGGATCTGCAAAAGCTCGAGCGCGAGCTGAGCCTGGTGCGCGAGCGCGGCTATGCGCGCGACAATGAAGAGCTGGAACTGGGCGTGCGCTGCATGGCCGCCGGCATCCGCGACGACTCGGGCAAGCTGATCGCTGGCCTGTCGATCTCAGCGCCGGCCGACCGCCTGCAGGATGAGTGGCTGGTCGACTTGATGGAAACGGCGCACCAGATTTCCGTGACACTGGGTTTTATCCCGCAAGACTGAGAACGCCTGACAACACCTGCTGCGCGGCGCGCTTTGCGGCCTGCGATGTTTACCGGCTCGGCGCCCCCGTACTAAAGTACGGGGGCGCTTCTTAGCCACAAATCACTAGCGCTCGCGACGGTTTTGTCAGGCGTCGTGACGACAACTTTCTGCATTAACCACCAGGCAGGCTCATGTTCGCCGGTTTGAGCGCTTCCAGCCACTTGCGCATGCGGCCCGCATCGGCCGTGCGTGACTGTTTCCCCTTGGAATCGAGGAAGACCATGATCACGGCGCGCCCTTCGATGACGGTCTGCATCAGCAGGCAACGTCCCGCCTCGTTGATGAAACCCGTCTTTTGCAAGCCGATGTCCCAGCCCGGATTGGCCACCAGATGATTCGTATTGCCAAACTGCATGGGCTGGCCGCTGGCTTCGACGATGGCTTTCGGGTCCGTCGAGTATTGCCGCAGCAGCGGGTGCTGCAGCGCGGCCATGGCCAGCTTGCCCAGGTCGCGCGCGCTGGCCACGTTCATTTTCGACAAGCCGCTGGAATCGACATAATGCGTATCCATCATGCCCAGCTGGCGCGCCTTGCTGTTCATGGCATCGACAAAGGCGGGCAAGCCGCCCGGATAATTGCGTCCCAGGGCCGAGGCGGCGCGGTTTTCCGAGCTCATCAAGGCGATGTGCAGCATGTTGCCACGCGTCAGCTGCGAACCCACTTTCAGGCGCGAGCTGCTGAACTTGGCGCGGTCGACATCCTCGTCCGTCACCGTCAGCACCTCTTCCATGTCCTGGCGCGCTTCGACCACCACCAGGCCCGTCATCATCTTGGTGATGGAGGCGATGGGCAAGGCCACGTTGGAATTCTTTTCAAACAACACTTCCGCATTGTTCTGGTCCAGCACCAGCGCCACGCTCGATTTCAAGTCGAGCGGATCGCGCGTCAGGTTCAGGCCCGCCAGGTCGCCCATGGTCGGCATCGGGGCGGCCATGGGCACGGCCACGCTGCTGACTTTTTGATACACGACCTTGCGCTTGCCGCGCACCATGACGACGCGGCGCACGGTCTTTTCGCGCGGCGCGGCCGTCGCGCCCTTGCGCAGCACGACTTTGACTTTCTTGGTATTTTGTTTCTTCGCGGCTGAGGATTTGCCGTTCGCTTCCTTGGCGTGCACGGCCGCAGCCGGCGCCAGCGCAAACAGCAGGGAAGCCAGGACACCCAGCGCAAGTTTAAACTTAGCCATTCGATAATTCCCCGTGAAGCTGTTGCCTTATTGCAGTGTAGCGAAATGCAGAGTAATCGCAAGCCCATTTAACAGTTAAGACAGTATTTATTGCAGCAATGGAATACAAATCGTTGGTCACGAGCAAACAAGCTCATCCTTAGCAGACTGTTTTCCTGCGCCTATCGGCAGCCATGCCTATTTGTCCATGAATTTAACAAAGCCGGCCAATGGCTCCCGTTCCGTGCTCAAGCGGTTTTCGATCTTGTCCGGGTCGGCATGACCGAGCGCCATGCCACACACTACCATTTCGCTGGCAGGCACGCCCAGTTCATCGCGGATGATGTCGTGGTAATGGATGAAGGCCGCCTGCGGGCACGTGTCGAGCCCGCGCGCGCGGGCCGCCAGCATAATGTTTTGCAAAAACATGCCGTAGTCGAGCCAGGAACCCTGTTCCAGCACGCGCTCGATGGTAAAGATCAGGCCGACGGGCGCATCAAAAAACTGGAAGTTGCGACCGTGCTGGGCCGCCATGCCGGCCGTGTCGCACCGCTCCAGTCCCAGCAGCTGGTACAGGTCCAGGCCGATCTTGCGGCGGCGCTCGATGAATGGCGCCGTCCACTGGCGCGGGTAATAGGTATACGACGCCGTGCGGGCGGGCGCGTCGGGCGCCGGCGGTGCCGCATACGCGGCGAGGATGCGGCGCGACAGGCGCTGGCGCGCCTCGCCCGACAGCACATACACTTTCCACGGCTGCATGTTGGCGCCGGACGGCGCGCGCGCCGCCACTTCCAGGATGCGCGCGATCTCGTCCTGCGCCACGGGCGTGGGCAAAAAGGCGCGGATCGAACGGCGCGACACGATGGCCGCATCGACGGCGTGCTGCTGCGACAATTCCAAGGGTATTCCAGATGCTTGCTTGCTCACTGCCCTGCTCTCCTGCCTGTTCTTATTTCTTGACCACAAATACCACGCCGACCACGGCCACCAGCATGCCGGCGATGCCGAGCATATTAAACGCTTCGCCAAACATCAGCCAGGCCATCACGGCCGTCGTGGGCGGCGTCAGGTACAGCAAGCCCGTCACTTTCGTGGCGTCGCTGCGGCGGATCAGGGCAAACAGCAGGAAGATGGCGCCGATGGACAGCACCAGTACCGACCACAGCAAGGCACCGACGAAGTTCGCTGTCCACTGCACATTGCTGAAATGCATGTCCAAGCCTTCGTAATACAGGGCGAACGGCAGCACCACGACGATGGAGGCGGCAAACTGCACCACCGTGCCGGTGCGCAAGTCAAAGTGCGGACAGTGGCGTTTTTGATACATGGTGCCGGCCGTCATCGACAGCAGGGCAAACACGCACAGCAGCACGCTTTCCACCGTCAGGCCCACCAGGTTGATCTTCGCATACACGACGAGGGCCACGCCCAGCAAGCCGAAGAACAGGCCCAGCCATTGGCGCGGGCGCACGGATTCGCCGATCAGCGGCGCGGCGCACGCCGTCAGCACGGGTTGCATGCCGACGATCAGGGCGGACAGGCCGGCCGGCATGCCCAGCTTGATGGCGCACCAGACGCCAGCCAGGTAGCCGGCCTGCATCAGGATGCCGGCCACGGCGATCTGCCGGAACTGCCCCACGGGCCACGGTGCGCGCAAGAGCAGCACCAGCGGCAGCAAAATGACCAGCACGCCCAGGAAGCGCAGCAGCAGGAAGGTCAGCGGCGGCGCATAGGGCAGGCCAAACTTGGCGACGATAAAACCTGTGCTCCATAACAACACGAAGAAAGCGGGCAAGGCCATCGGTGTCAAGGTAGCAAGAAAAGTGGCTTTGCCGCTGGCGCCAGCCGCGGCGGGAAGATTGGACATGGTATCGACTCGGGAAACAGGATACTCACCGGGACGGGGCGCCGGTGCGGGAGGCAAAGTCTAGCATGCTGCGCCGCACCCGTCCCGAAAGACGGGAAAATGATAGTTTAGAGTTAAACCATTAGCAGTCAGAAATCAAATATTTCTCTTTAGAAACAACGGCTTTTGATGCAAATCTATTCAATTGTTGCATCGCACAAGATTCGCTTGACTTAGATTTTTTTAACCGTAGAATAGGGTTTGTTGCGTTGCACAATTCTTGTTCAGCTTGAAAAATTTAGATTCACCTGCTTCCCCAACCGGTACACGCAGCATCAAATTAACCAGATTTCGATATTTTTGGAGATTTATATGTTTTCAATTCCTGAGCAGTTTTCGTCCGCTACCAAAGCCAACCTGGAAGCCCAATTCGCCCTGTTCTCGTCGCTGACGGGCAAGGCTTTCGAAGGCATCGAAAAGATCGTCGAACTGAACCTGACCGCCGCCAAGGCGACCCTGGAAGAATCGACGGCCGCCGCCAAGCAATTGCTGTCGGCAAAAGACCCACAAGAATTTTTCTCGCTGAGCGCTGCCCAAGCCCAGCCGAGCGCCGAGAAAGCCATCGCCTACGGTCGCCACCTGGCAGCCATCGCGTCCGGCACCCAGGCTGAATTCAGCAAAGCAGCGGAATCGCAAATCGCCGAAACGAACCGTAAAGTCATTTCGCTGGTAGAAGAAGTCACCAAGAACGCGCCAGCCGGCTCGGAAAACGCTGTTGCCATCCTGAAAAGTGCCATCGGCAACGCCAATGCAGGCTACGAGCAATTCTCGAAAACCAGCAAGCAAGCCGTCGAAGCCATCGAAGCAAACCTGGCATCGGCCGTGAACCAGTTCACGCAAGCTGCTGAAAAAGTCGTGCCGCGCGCTGCCGCCAAGTAATTGTTCGCAAGGAGCGCCACGGCGCTCCCGTCTTACCAGCTCCTCCAGGCATCCATCCCGCTGTTCCCCCACGGATGCCATTATGCCCCGGCCCAGCCGGGGCATTTTTTATGCCAGTTTGGTACGCCTAACCCAAGCTGCTGCGCGCCGTGATCTGCGGCCTGCGATGCTCACTGCCTCGGCGGCCCCGTGCCAAGCACGGTTCCGCTTCTCAGCCACAACTCCCTTCCGCTCGCTACGGTTTTCTTAAGCGTTCTTTGTATCTGTTCTACTCGCCCAGGTACGCCGCCTTGACGCGCGGGTCGTCCAGCATGGCGGCCGCATTGCCGCCCATGGTTACCAGGCCGGAATCCATCACGTAGCCGCGGTGCGCGGCCTGCAAAGCCAGGCGGGCATTCTGCTCCACCAGCAGTATGGTGATGCCTTCGGACGAGACCCTGCGGATGACCTCGAAAATTTTCTCGACCATGATGGGCGACAAGCCCATCGACGGTTCGTCGAGCAGCAGCAGCTTCGGGTGGCACATCAGCGCGCGCGCCATGGCCAGCATCTGCTGCTCGCCCCCCGACAGGGTGCCGGCCATCTGCGCGGCCCGCTCCTTCAGGCGCGGGAATACGTCGAACCACTTGGCGATATCGTCCTCGACGCCGGCCTTGTCCGTGCGCGTGTAGGCGCCCATCATCAGATTCTCGCGGATCGACATGCGGGTAAACACGCCCCGCCCTTCCGGCACCATGGCCAGTTTCTTTTCCACCAGATGAAACGATTTCGTGCCTTTCAGCGATTCGCCCATGTAGCTGATCGTGCCGTCAACCTTGCATGCGGGCAAGGTACCCGTGATGGCTTTCAGGGTCGTCGTCTTGCCGGCGCCGTTCGCGCCGATCAGGGCGATCAGCTCGCCCTCATTGACTTCCAGGTCGATGCCCTTGACGGCCTTGATGCCGCCATAAGCCACATGCAGGCCCGCGACTTTCAGTACATTCCTGTTCAAGCCCTCGTTACTCATGCGTGCGATCCCCCCAGGTAAGCCTCGATGACGGCCGGGTTTTGTTGTATTTCGGCCGGCAAGCCTTCGGCGATGCGCTTGCCATACTCGAGTACCGTGATGCGGTCGCACAACCCCATCATCAGTTTCACGTCGTGCTCGATCAACAGCACGGTCTTGCCTTCCGCCTTGATTTTGACCAGCAACTCGCGCAGGGCCAGCTTTTCCGTGGCGTTCATGCCGGCCGCCGGTTCGTCGAGGGCCAGCAAGGTGGGGTCGGTGGCCAGCGCGCGGGCGATTTCCAGGCGCCGCTGGTCGCCGTACGACAGGAAGCGCGCCGTGCGGCTGGCGAACTGGGCGATGCCGACGAAGTCGAGCAGCTCCATGGCCCGCCGGCGGATCGATGCTTCTTCCTCGCGCGCCGCCTTGTGGCGGAAGATGGCGCCGAACACGCCCTGGTGCGAACGCACGTGGCGTCCCACCATGACGTTTTCCAGCGCCGTCATGTCGCCGAACAGGCGGATGTTCTGGAAGGTGCGCGCGATGCCCGCCTTCGCCACCTTGTGCGGCGCCGACGGCGAATACGGCTTGCCAGCCAGTTCGAACGTACCCGTATCGGGCTGGTACAGGCCCGTGATGACATTGAAAAACGTCGTCTTGCCGGCACCGTTCGGTCCGATCAAGCCATAGATTTGCCCTTGCCTGATGGTAATGCCCACGTCGGTCAAGGCTTGCAAGCCGCCAAAGCGTTTATTCACGCCGGCAATATTGAGAATGATCTGTGCGCTCATGGTCTTCCTCGCTTAAGCGGACACGACGCCCGTGGATTTGTTCGGTTGATCCACGTCATGGTCGGGCCGGTCCTCGTGCTTGGGCGCTGGCCACAGGCCGGCCGGGCGGTTGAGCATGATCAATACCATGGCCAGGCCGTACAGCAGCTGGCGCAGCACTTCCGCCTCGATCACGACGTGGCCGAACAGCGCTTGCTGGGCCGGTTCCACCACATGGCGCAGCACTTCCGGGATCGAGGCGAGGATGACGCCGCCGAGGATCACGCCGGGAATATGCCCGATGCCGCCCAGCACCACCATGGCCAGCACGGCGATCGATTCCGTCAAGGAAAACGATTCCGGCGAGACAAAGCCCTGGAACGAGGCAAACATGGCGCCGGCCACGCCGCCAAACGAGGCGCCCATGGAAAAGGCCAGCAATTTCACGTTGCGCGTGTTGATGCCCATGGCTTTCGCGGCGATCTCGTCCTCGCGGATGGCGACCCAGGCGCGGCCCAGGCGCGAATGCTGCAGGCGCTTGGTGACGAAGACGACGGCGATGCACAGGAAGAGGAATAAAAAGTAATACGCATTGACGGACGGCATGGAAAAGCCGCCGATGACGACGGTGCTGTTGGTGCCCGCCTCGCCCGCCAGGTTGACGCCGAAGATGCGGATGGGGTCGATCAAATTGATGCCTTGCGGGCCATTCGTGAAATTGATCGGGTCGTTCAAATTGTTCATGAAGATGCGGATGATCTCGCCAAAGCCCAGGGTCACGATGGCCAGGTAGTCGCCGCGCAGTTTTAATGTGGGCGCGCCCAGCAGGGCGCCGAACAGGCCTGCCACGGCAGCGGCCAGCGGCACGATGATCCAGATCGACAGGTGGATGCCGTTTTCGCGGATTTCCGGCCCCATCAGCTGCACCAGCGTTTCCCCCAGCACCGGGTACTGGTTCACCACGGATTCAAGCAGGATGGCGAACTGCGGCGACGCGAGCAGGGCAGTCAGGTAGGCGCCCACGGCATAGAAGGCGATGTAGCCCAGGTCGAGCAGGCCGGCGAAGCCGACGACGATGTTCAAGCCCAGGGCCAGCATGATGTACAGCAAGGCCATGTCGATGATGCGCACCCACGAGTTGCCGAACTGCGCGGCAAAGAACGGGAACACCATCAGCAGCGCGGCCAGGCCCAGCATGCCGGCGTAGGCCTTGGCCGGATTTTTCTTAGCGTCAAAATCGAGTAGTGCCATGATTCAGTCTCCCAGTTTCACATCAGGCACGGTCGGCCACGCGTTCGCCCATGATGCCGGACGGGCGCAGGGTCAGCACGATGATCAGTACGACGAAGGCAAAGATATCCTGGTAGTGGCTGCCCAGGAAGCCGCCCGTGATGTCGCCGATATAGCCGGCGCCCAGGCTCTCGATGATGCCCAGCAAGATACCGCCCAGCATGGCGCCATAGATATTGCCGATGCCGCCCAGCACGGCCGCGCAAAACGCCTTCAAGCCGGGGATGGCGCCCATGGAAAACTGGATGGAGGCATAGTTGGCGCCCCACATCACGCCGGCCACGGCCGCCAGCGCGGCGCCGATGGCAAACGTGGCGACGATGACCTTGTCCGAATCGACGCCCATCAAGCCCGCCACGCGGGGATTTTCCGCCGTCGCCCGCATGGCGCGCCCCATGCGGGTTTTTTCCACCAGCAAGACCAGTCCGCCCATCGACAGCGCGGCCAGGGCCAGCAGCAATACTTGCGTCTGTGAAATGACGGCGCCGCCGATGTTGATGGGGTCGGTCGACAGCAGCTGCGGGAACGGCAAGGGATTGCGCGTCCAGATCATCATGGCGAAGGTTTGCAGCAGGATGGAGACGCCGATGGCGGTAATCAGGGGAGCGAGACGGGGGGCGTTGCGCAGGCGGCGGTAGGCGACCCGCTCGATGATGATGTTGACCAGGATGCAAATGGGAATGGCGCCGAGGATGGCGGTGGCCAGCTTCAGGTAGCCGGGCCAGTCCGGCACGTAGATGCCCAGCAGCTTGAGTATGCTCAAACCCACCATGGCGCCGATCATGAGCACGTCGCCGTGGGCGAAGTTGATCAGGTTCAGGACGCCGTACACCATCGTGTAACCGAGGGCCACCAAGGCATACATGCTGCCCAGCACCAAGCCGTTGATGATTTGCTGGATGAATGTATCCATGGTCAGATTGCCCTATCAAATCTACATTGTCGGGAACAACTTCCGCAAGAACCATTGCCGCTGATACAAAAACGGCACCGGAGGAAGAATTCCTGCAGTGCCATCCCTGGACCGTTCTCACCAGCATGGTGCACGCACTAAAAACGGGCGCGACCTTGCTTAGTCATAACGACAACATATTCAAGCTTGAGGCAATCATAACGATCTTTTGCAAAAACTAAACTTGGAATAAATTAATCATTTCCGAATTAAATTCGGTTTTGAGCCGGCTATTTCATCGATATTCAATCGCCTTGCAGGCTCAGGCGACGTCGCGCTTGATGCCATCGAGGCCTTTCGGCATCGGGAAGGTGACGGCTTCCTGCACGCCGTCGAGCGGGCGCACGCTCTTCACGCCACACTCTTTCAAGCGGTCGATGACGGCCTGCACCAGCACCTCGGGCGCCGAGGCGCCAGCCGTCACGCCCACGCGCAGCTTGCCTTCCAGCCAGGCCGGGTCGATTTGCGAGGCATTGTCGACCATGTAGGCCGGCGTGCCCATCTTCTCGGCCACTTCGCGCAAGCGGTTCGAATTCGAACTGTTCGGGCTGCCGACCACGATCACCACTTCCACTTGCGGCGCCATGAATTTCACGGCTTCCTGGCGGTTGGTGGTGGCGTAGCAAATGTCGCCTTTTTTCGGCTCCGCGATATTCGGATATTTCAGCTTCAGCGCCTCGATAATGTCGCGAGTGTCGTCAACTGACAACGTTGTTTGCGAAACATAGGCCACGCTGTCCGGATTGGCCACTTGCAGTTTCGCCACATCTTCCAGCGTTTCCACCAGGTGCATGCCCATGTCGGCCTGCCCCATCGTGCCTTCCACCTCGGGATGGCCGTCGTGGCCGATCATGATGATCTCGCGGCCTTCGCGGCGCATCTTGCCCACTTCCATGTGCACCTTGGTGACCAGGGGGCAGGTGGCGTCAAAGATGCTCAGGCCGCGCGATTCCGCCTCGGCGCGCACGGCTTTCGACACGCCATGCGCGGAAAACACGAGCGTATTGCCTGCAGGCACGTCATCGAGGTCGTCGATGAAGATGGCGCCCTTGTTGCGCAGGTCGGCCACCACATAGGCGTTGTGGACGATTTCATGGCGCACGTAGATCGGTGCGCCAAATTGCTGCAAGGCGCGCTCGACGATTTCGATCGCGCGGTCGACGCCGGCGCAAAAGCCGCGCGGCTGGGCCAGTAACAGTTCCTTATCCATCGCGACTCCTTACAGGACCGAGATGAGCTTGACTTCAAAACGCAGCGGCTGGCCAGCCAGCGGATGGTTGAAGTCGAACAGGGCCGAGTCGTCGCGCAGTTCGCGCAGCACGCCGGCAAAGCGGCCGCCGCCCGGCGCGGCGAAATCGACCAGGTCGCCGATCTTGTAGTCGGCGCCCGGCACGGAATTTTCGTCCAGGGTGGCGCGCGTGACGGATTGCACCAGCTCGGGGTTGCGTTCGCCAAAGCCTTCGCCAGCGGCCAGCTCGAAGGTCTGGTGCGTGCCTTCCGGCAACCCCAGCAAGCGCTGCTCGAGGAACGGTGCCAGCTGGCCCTGTCCCAGCATCAAGGTCGCGGGATTGCCGTTGAAGGTCGTGACGATGTCAGTACCGTCAACAGTGGCAAGACGATAATGCAGGGTGAGGTAAGCCGCTTCGGTGACGACTGCTGGTTGCTCGTTGGACATAGTAGTTTTCAAGTAACTGGTGCAAAACGATATTGTAAGCCACCCTGAGCCAGCGCGCCCCATGCCATCTCGGCGCGGCCATGCTTTTATCAAAAAACATGGCCGCGCAACACATTCGACGCCGGATCAGCGAATCAGACGTTGACGTACGTCAACCCGCCCGCCGTGCTGGCGTGATTGCCGAAGCCGGAGCTGTCTTCCAGGTTGCCGTCGAGCTTCCAGCGCCCCACGGGCCGGTTGACGATGCCATACTGGCCATAGTCATACACTTCCTTCGGTGTCAGCACGCGGTCGTACAGGATGACGTCCGACAACTGCCAGGCGGGCGCGCCCTGCTCCTGCGCATGCACGGCGCGGCCGATCACCAGCGGCGTATCGATCGCATTCACGAACGACGGCGCCATCTTTCCGCCTTGGTACATCAGGAAGTCGTCGACGTACAAGCTGATCGACCCGTCATGCTTGACGGTGTAGGTACAGCGCAGCCAGCGGTTGACGGTATCCACCTTTGCACCATGGCCATTGCTGTTGGCGCCTGGGCCATTTCCATTCCATAAATGCAGGTAGGTGCTTAAATAGTTCTGCGTAGTAATAAACTTTTGCAGGAGCGCCCAGCCTTTGCTATTCGCTTGGCGCTTGATGAAAGCGTGGTCAATATCCTTGGTCGAGGTTAAAGCCTGCTGCCGGATACAATATGACAGCGAAAAATCCGCGCTCTCGTAGCGCACGGACGACGGCACGGTGAGCTGGAGGCCAGGCTGGAACTGCAAGGTCTTCGTCACGCCGAAGCACGGGGTGGGGGGCGCCAGGCGCGTGGCGTCTTTACCACGCAGTGCGTCCCAGACCGCCTCGCGCTGATTCTTGTGCGTCGGCGTCTGCAACAGGTTCCAGCCCTTGATTTCCATATCCCCCGCCGTATTCCAGCACCAGAAACTGGCCAGCTGCACGCCTGCGCGCCGGATGGCACTGAGCATCGCGTGTAAATTGTCTTGCCGCACAGTATCCTGCAAAGCCACGTCCTCGCCTTTGCTCACACCGAAGCTGCCGATGTAATACGGTTTGCCCAAGCCCTCGGCGGCGCGCTGCATCACCTGCAGGTAGGCCAGTGAGGATGAGACGAAGTCTGCGGGCAGATCGGCGCTGCTGCTCAAGGCGCTGCTGACATATTCATTACCCAGGAACAGGTTTTCACAAATACAGTCGACCGGATCCGGATTCATCAATGGCAGGGTTTCCGTGATGTATTGCTGCAAGGAGCCTTGACGGGGCGACGTGTGGGCAATGCCGCTATTGCCGGAAGAAATCATGCGCGCCAGGGCATCGTTATCGCGCAGCAATTGCGCCGTTTCCTGAATGATTTCATGAGTGGCACTCAAGCTAATCCCCGTCACACCCATCAGTTCCTGCGCCGCCATCCAGGCGGCGATGCCGGGGTGGTTGCTGAAACGCTGCGCAAAAGCCTGGGCAAAGGCACGCATGTAGCGGCGCGTTTTCGATTGTGGATTGACCAGTGCCGCCCGCGCGGCGATGAGTTGCTCGGGTGGCGTCGCGCTCGCAGCGCCCGCCTCCCCCACCAATTGCGGCACGGCGTACGGATTCCAGAAGGGGCAGGCAATGATGCCGATGCCATTGGCCAGCGCGCAATCGAGCAGCGCCTTTACCGCGTCCCAGTACGAATCATTGATACTCACATCGGTTAGCGTGTTGTCAGTTGCAAACTTTGGCTCGCCAACGACTTTGCCCCAGTTCCAATAGCCGGCCTTGCCGTTGAATGGCGCCACCATCACCTGGATGTACTTGAAGCCATTGGCGGCAAGGTACGGCAAATCCGTGGTGTAGTCGGGATTTTTATCGGCTGGCGCGAACTGCGGGGCAGCGCTCCAGTCGCGGCGCTCCAGATAGCCGTGCGAATTGAGGCCGATGCCGCTGACCTTGCCCGTGTTGACGCCGGCGGCGTTGAACTCTTGCATGACTCCGTTGATAACTTTGATATATGGCATGACTGCTCCTGCGAAAACAAGTGGAAGACATTGAGTTCAGGGCCCTGACTCCCCGCCGCTGCAACTTGCATGGACTGCAACGACAGACAAATGATAGCGGCTGAAAATGGCCCGGCAGGCATCTTGGTTTTTTGTTTTTTTAATATGATCTGCCATGAAGTCGAGCTAGCGCAGCATGGCTTCGCGCAAAAGGCGCGACAATCAGCGGCAGGCGCCACGACGAGCCGGGCGCGAGCGGGGAGGCAACATGGGCATCAAGGATTGGCCGGCCGGTGAACGGCCGCGGGAACGCCTGATCGAGGATGGCGCGCAGTCGCTGTCGGACGCGGAATTGCTGGCCGTCTTCCTGCGCACGGGCGTGCGCGGCAAGAGCGCCGTGCAGCTGGCGCGCGACACGGTCGAGCACTTCGGCTCCCTGCGGGGCCTGTTCGGCGCCAGCCTCGTGAATTTTTCCGCCGTGCACGGCATGGGCAGCGCCAAGTTTGCCCAGCTGCAAGCGGTGCTGGAACTGGCTCGGCGTGCCATCATCGAGGATTTGCAGGCAGGCCAGGCCTTGAATTCCCCGCACGCCGTGAAAGACTACCTGCGCCTGACTCTGGGCCATCTGGCGCATGAAGCATTCCACGTGTTGTTTTTGGACGTCAAGAACCGCTTGATCACCACCCAGGAAATGTTTCGCGGCACCCTCACCCACACCAGCGTGTACCCGCGCGAAGTGGTCAAACAGGCGCTGCTGCACAACGCGGCCAGCGTAATGCTGGCGCACAACCACCCGTCCGGCGCGCCCGAACCCAGCGAATCGGATTTATTGCTGACGCGCGCGCTGGTGCAGGCACTGTCGCTGGTGGACGTGCGCATCCTCGACCATTTCGTCGTGGCCGGGCGGCAAGTACATTCGTTCGCGGAACATGGCCAGATCTAGGCCGGACCTGGCTACTGCGCAGTTAACCATGTGTAAACAAGGACATACGTGACAAGGCCAGGCATCTTATCTAGCAGTAAACACACGGGTTTACAAGCACGCCCCCTATGAAAACGGGGAAAAGTCAAATTGTTAAATTATTTCAATACAACATGACACAATTGTTTTTCGCAAGTCATTGATAAATCGGCTTATTTTGGATATACTCTCGTTTTTCCAATTTGGAATATCTTTAAGGAGTGCGCCATGGCACGTGTTTGCCAAGTCACTGGGAAGAAGCCGATGGTCGGCAACAATGTTTCCCATGCAAACAACAAAACCAAACGTCGTTTTTTGCCTAACTTGCAGAATCGTCGTATTTTTGTTGAATCTGAAAACCGCTGGGTCTCCCTGCGTTTGTCCAACGCCGGTCTGCGCGTCATCGATAAAGTCGGCATCGACGCCGTATTGGTCGATATGCGCGCTCGTGGCGAAAAAGTCTAATTAGCAGAATAAGGGAGCTATCATGGCAAAATCAGGCCGCGACAAAATCAAGTTAGAATCGACCGCCGGTACGGGTCACTTCTACACGACCACCAAAAACAAGCGTACGACGCCTGCGAAAATGGAGATCATGAAATTTGATCCTAAAGCACGCAAGCACGTAACGTACAAAGAAACCAAGATCAAGTAATTGATACTGTGTTCTGTAAAAAGAGCCGCTCCGATGAGCGGTTTTTTTTCGTCCCGCTTTTCCCGCCCCTGCCATCGACATCAACATCGATAGCGACACCGCCATGACGGACGAAAAAAAAGCCCTGGCATCCAGGGCTTTGCTACGGCGCAGGCTTACTTACGCATAGCTGCGCAGGCGCAAGGAAAACTCTTGCAGCGACTTGATGCCCGACGCTTCGGCGCGCGTGCACCAGTCTTGCAGCTTGTGCAGCAATTGCTCGCGCGTAAAGTGCGAACGCTCCCAGATGGCGCCCAGCTCCACGCGCATGTGGTGCATGGTTTCCAGCGCCTTGCTGTGCTGGAACAATTCCGACAGCTGTTCGTGGTGTGCATCGGCCAGCTTGCCCGGCTCGCGCTGCATCAGCTTGCGCGATGATTTCAGGAAGCGCTTTTCCAGTTCGGCCTTGTGCTTCAAGTGTTCCAGCTCTTCCTTCCAGGCATGCTTGATCGATTTCGCATACTTGGCCATCACGTCGTAGCGGTTGGCGATGACGGACTGCAAGGTCTCGAAATCCGCTTCCAGCTTGCCGTGCGAGAACTTCGGCTCCGGCGCCAGCTTTTTCACCTTGGCCAGGCCCAGCATTTCCAGCGCGCGGATATACGCCCAGCCGATATCGATTTCGTACCATTTCGACGACAGCTTGGCCGACGTCGCATAGGTATGGTGATTGTTGTGCAACTCTTCGCCACCGATCAGGATGCCGAAAGGAATGATGTTGGTGGCCGCATCGGCGCAGTCATAGTTGCGGTAGCCCCAGTAGTGGCCGATGCCGTTGATGATGCCGGCCGCCGTGATGGGGATCCACATCATTTGCACGGCCCACACGGAAATGCCGATCACGCCGAACAGGATGAAATTGATGACAAACAAGGACACCACGCCCAGCCAGCTGTACTTGGTGTACAGGTTGCGCTCGATCCAGTCCGTCGGCGTGCCGTGGCCGTACTTGGCCATGGTTTCCATGTTCTTCGATTCAGCGCGGTACAGTTCGGCGCCTTCCCAGAAGACTTTCTTGATGCCGCGCGTTACGGGGCTGTGCGGATCTTCTTCCGTATCGCACTTGGCGTGGTGCTTGCGGTGGATGGCCGCCCATTCCTTGGTGACCTGGCCTGTTGTCAGCCACAACCAGAAACGGAAGAAATGGCTGGGAATCGCATGCAATTCCAGCGCGCGGTGGGCCTGGTGGCGGTGCAAATAAATCGTCACGCTGGCGATCGTGATATGCGTGACCACCATGGTATACAAGAACACTTGCCATGCGGACAGATCGGTAATGCCAGTTGCCATGAACTGCAAAACGTCGTGTAAAACGGAACTCAATGTCATTACTGCTACTCCAAGTGGACAGGGCGTGCGCACGGTCGCTCCAGTCGCTCTGGAGGTCCGGCAGAGTTAATTTTAGGCGTGATTGTACGCCCTAATGGGTGCGATCAGGCAAAAATGGAGGCAGGCAGCGAGGTTAAGGCTGCGTGCCGGAAGGCGCGGATTCACCATCTGCAGCGCTCACTAGCGGTACAGCAGGCGTACCTACAATACGCAATTCGCGTTGCGGGAACGGTACAGTGACCTTATGTTCCTGCAAGGTGCGCCAGATGGCGCGGTTCACATTCGACTTCACGCCGCCGGTGCCGTTTTCCGGATCCGCGATCCAGAAACCGATCTGCACATCCAGGCCATCCGCGCCGAAACGCACGAGCGTGGCCGAAGGCGGATTGCTTTGCGACACACGCGGCACCTTGGCCGTGGCCGCTTCCAGCAGCGGGAAGATCACGTCGAGATCCGTTTCATAGCCCACCGACACGGCGGTCGACAGCCATACCATGCGGTTGCTCAGCGACATGTTCTGTACGCCGCCGGAAATCAGCATTTCATTCGGCACGATGGATTCGATGCCATCGCCACCCAATAACACAGTATAGCGCGTATTGATCTGCGTGACCTTGCCCGTAAATTGACCCACCGTAATCATGTCGCCGATGGTCAGGCTGCGGTCGAGCAGGATGATGAAGCCGGAAACAAAGTTCGCGGCAATCTTTTGCAGGCCGAAACCGAGCGCCACGCCGAAGGCGCCGCCAAACACGGACAGCACCGTCAAGTCGATGCCCACCAGCGACAGGCTGACCAGCACGGAAACGAGGATCAGCACGGCCCGGCCCATGCGCGACAGCACCACGCGCAAGGACGTGTGCAGGCCCTGCATTTTCATCAGGCGCTCGTCGAGCGAGGTGCCGGCCCACATGGCCAATACCAGCAGCACGGCCACGGAAATGGCCGCTTGCAGGATGGCGGCGACGGAGACCTTGTTGCGTCCCAGCGGCACGATGATGCCTTCCAGGAATTCGTGCAATTCCGGCCACAGGCCCGTGATATACATCGCCATGCCGGCCCACACCACCACGGTGAAGACTTTTTCCAGCAGCAGCATGGTCGGGCTGATCTCGCCGTGGCGGGCAAAGATGCGGCGCAGCACATAGAAGCCGAAGCGCACCAGCGCCATCGAGGTGCACAGGGGAATGGCAATGCTGAGCAGATTGACGCTCTGGAACTTGGCCAGGAAGTGTTGCGCAATGCCCAGCAGCATGGCCGCCAGCACGGGCGTCAGGATGCGGATGAAACTATCCGTGCGCTGCAGGGTTTCCGGCGCCACCGGCGTCGTTGCCGCTTCCGCCCGCTTGTGCAGGAACTCGCGCAACTGCCGCACCAGCAGCCAGCTCAGCACCAGGCAAGCAACGATCACCAGCGCCTGCCACAGGATGGCCGGTTGGCGGAAATCGTCGACAAAGTCAGTGATCAGGTTCAGCAGCGGGGTTTCATTCATGGCGGATGCGGTCAGGAAGGTGGGATGGATGGGCATCTGGCCCATGCCGCCAGGCGGGCCGGCGGCATTGCATGGCCACCGCTGCGAGCTGCAGCGGTGGCCCGTGTAGCTTTACTCGGCGGCGTCAACGTCAACGTCGTCGGCCGGTTTTTCATCGGCGTAGACTTTTTTCGGCATGACCTTGCGCTCGAACACGGCGGCGAAGAAACCGTCGGTCTGGTGCAGGTGCGGCAGCAACTTCAGGTAGTCGCCCATTTCCAGCTCGATCTTCTGCTCGGCCAGCACCTTGTGCATCGGCACCAGGGTGAAGTCCGGGTTGGCTGCCAGGAATTGCTCGGCGATGTGGTCGTTTTCTTCATTCAGGAAGCTGCAGGTGGCGTACACCAGGCGGCCGCCGCCCTTGACCAGGCGCGCGGCGCCGGCCAGGATCGCTGCCTGCTTGGCTTGCAGTTCGACGATGGAATTGAGTTGCTGGCGCCATTTGACGTCCGGATTGCGGCGCAGGGTGCCCAGGCCGCTGCATGGGGCATCGACCAGCACGCGGTCGATCTTGCCGGCCAGACGCTTGATCTTGGCATCGCGCTCATGCGCGATCTGCACCGGATGCACGTTCGACAGGCCGCTGCGGGCCATGCGCGGCTTCAGCTTGGCCAAACGTTTTTCCGACACGTCGAATGCGTACAAACGGCCCGTGTTGCGCATCAGCGCGCCCAGCGCCAGGGTCTTGCCGCCCGCGCCGGCACAGAAATCGACCACCATTTCGCCGCGCTTGGCGCCGACGATCTGCGACAGGATCTGGCTGCCTTCATCCTGCACTTCGATGGCGCCGCTCTGGAACAGGGGCAGGTTTTGCAGCGAAGGCTTCTTGATGACGCGCAAGCCCAGCGGCGCGTATGGTGTCGGCGTGCTGAGAATCGGCGCTTCGGCCAGGGCCAGCATCACGTCTTCGCGCGTGGCCTTGAGCGAGTTGACGCGCAGGTCCAGCGGCGCCGGCGCGTTCAGGGCATCGGCCAGCAGCATGGTTTCCGCCTCGCCGAACTGGGCGATCAGCTTGTCGAACAGCCATTTCGGCATGTTGGCGCGCATGTTCGGCGGCATCAGGTTGCGGTCGATCTGCTTGATGCGTTCCAGCCATTCCACTTCTTCTTCCGTCAGGCCGCCCAGCGAGTCGGCGCCCACCGCTTCGGCCAGGCCGAGGATGGTCAAACGGCGCATGGTCGGGCCATTGCCCGCTTCGGCGAAGTCGGTAAAGAACGATTTGTTGCGCAGCACGGCATAGATGCCTTCGGCGATGGCGCCGCGTTCGCGTGAACCGAGGCGCGGATGGTCGCGGAAATAGCGCGACAGGGTGGTGTCTGCCGGGGCCGTGAAACGTAAAATTTCGCGCAATACTTCTTCAGCATTGGCAAGTATCGCTGGTGGCAATCTCATTGTTATTCTTCCTGTAATATTTTATTGAGGGTCCACGCGGACCTGGCCATGCTCGACTGACAGTTTATCGTCAATGAACAGGCGGATGGCGCGCGGGTAAAGCAGATGTTCCTGTACCAGCACGCGCGCCGATAAGCTGTCTTCTGTGTCGCCAGGCAAGACGGGGACTGTCGCGCTCGCCACGGCCGGGCCGTGATCAAGCTCGGCAGTCACGAAATGCACGGTCGCGCCGTGTTCCGTCACGCCCGCCGCCAGCGCCTGGCGATGCGTCGCCACGCCCGGGAACAGCGGCAGCAGCGACGGATGGATATTGAGCATGCGCCCCGCATAGTGTTCGACGAAGGGCGGCGTCAGGATACGCATGAAACCGGCCAGCACGACCAGGTCGGGGGCAAAGCCGTCAACCACGGCTTGCAGCGCCGCATCGAACTCTTCGCGGCTGGCATACTCCTTGTTGGCAACGACTGCGGTCGCTATCCCGTGTTCCGCGGCAAAAACCAGTCCCTGGGCATCGGCCCGGTTACTGATGACGGCGGCAATACGGGCAGGCCATTGCTCGGCTTGCGCCGCGCGCACGACCGCTTCCATGTTGCTGCCGCGTCCGGAAATGAGGATAACGATATTTTTCATAGCGCGCATTGTACCCGCTATGGCGATGCGAACCAAGAAAGGCCGGCGATATTGTTGCGGCGCAACATGCCGGTGCGGCCAGCGCTGGCGCCGGGCAATGCCGCTCGCCACGGTGGCGAAAGGCTGATTTTACGCTACTGTTACGAGAGTAAGTATTTACTCAAACGAATAGAAGACGCGGAACGGCACTTTTTTCTCGGCCCAGTAGTCGGCCGCATCGCGAAACACGTCGAGCAGGATCTCGCGCGCTTCCTTGTCGAATTTTTGCGTATTTGGCAATTGCTCGAGCACGACCAGGAAACCCGTCTGCGGACCGGCCTTGAACATGGTGTCCGTCAGGCACAGGCGCAGCGCATCGAAATTCTTCGCCAGATTTTTCGGAAACAGGAATGCTTCTGCAATAATGCCGATGACTTGTTGTTTGGTCTGCCCAGCGTGGCAATGCGCATATAAAAAGTGCTGCCCGAGACGAATCGCCTCGTCTTGTAATTCGGTCACGCGAAAGGCACGGATGGACTGGACAAGGTTGGGCGGCACGGTTAGTAACAAACTCATTTTTCCCTCAAATCGACCTGTTATGTATGGATCTCTTCTAGTTGCTCGTCTTATTGCATCCCCGCACGCGGGTCAATGCGCACGCGGTGATTCGATCTGTATCCACTTTTATGCGATTCAGTGCGATTTTATATAAGCCATACGCGTATTAGGGTAACGTGTTGTCCTGTATGAATCAACCCGAATATGATGTCAAACGCAAGATTTGTTACAAACCGCCAGTTTCACTCACTCAACATCATGTATCGATTGAAAGTGCATGTTACAGACTGTGGGGCAAGGAGCTTTGGCTGTTACATTTTGTTGCCACGCGAAACACAAGCATCAGGCCAGCGGGATTACTATAGTCCCAAGTTGTAAAAAATACCCTGAAAGATTCTCTACATAACGAGGTTACAAATGAACTTGCAAGCCAAATTGATGATGTCAGCCCTTTGTATCGGTGCATTGCCACTCGCCCAGGCCGCCGACTTTGAAGATTTCGGCAAGGTCGTGCGCGTCGTGCCGCAAGTGGAACAGATCAATCGTCCACGCCAGGAATGCCGTACGGAATACGTGCAGGTTCAGGCGCCGCCACAGCAGCGCAGCGCGGGCGGCTCCATCGTCGGCGGTATCGCCGGCGCCCTGCTCGGTAGCCAGGTCGGCGGCGGCAATGGCCGCACGGCCGCCGCGGCAGCCGGTGCGATTGCCGGCGCCGTCGTCGGCGACCGCGTCGACAACCAGAACAACTACCAGGGCGGCGTGCAGGAACAAGCCGTCAAGCAATGCCGCCAGGTTGACCACTGGGAAAGCCGCAACACGGGCTACCAGGTCACGTACGACTACCGCGGCCGCAACTACACGAGCATCATGTCCTACGATCCGGGCGAGCGCATCCGTCTGCGCGTCTCGATCGAACCCGCACAGCAGTAACACCTGACCAAACCTGCTGCGCGTCGGCATCGGTGGCCTGCGATGGTCACCGGCTCGGCGCCCCCGTACTTAGTACGGTTGCGCTTCTCGACCACCTCTTCCTTCCGCTCGCGACGGTGTTGTCAGGTGCCGTTACTCAGTATTGTGGGTAACAACATGCCGGCCTCATGGGGCCGGCATTTTTTATGCCGCCCGGCGCGGGCTATAATGCGGCACACTTTCAGGCCGCCTTATGCTTATCAAACGAAAATCCATCGAACAAGTCGAATCCTCGCGCCCGGCGCGCAAGCCCCGCTATGCCCCTGTCACCCTGTCGGAGATGGATGGCGTGCGCTACCTGCATTTCGGCACGGAATGGGTGCAGGGCGCCATGCGCATCCGCAAGCCGGACTGGCCGGAACTGGAGTACGCGCAGCAGATGATGGCGTGGATGCTGTGGATTCCGGCACCGCAGCGCCTCGCCCAGCTGGGCCTGGGCACGGCCGCGCTCACCAAGTTCTGCTATCGCCAGTTCCCGCAGGCACAGGTCGACGCCATCGAGCTGAACCCGTCCGTCATCACCATCTGCGAATCGATGTTCAAGCTGCCGCCCAACGACGAGCGCCTGCACGTGCGCGAGATGGATGCGCTCGACTACGTCAATGACGAGAGCCACCATGGCACGCTGGACGCCCTGCAGGTGGACTTGTACGACGCCACGGCGCGCGGCCCCGTGCTCGACAGCGCCGATTTCTACGCTGCCTGCTGCGCCTGCCTGGCGCCGCACGGCATCATGACGGTGAACCTGTTCGGCGACCATCCCAGCTATGCGAAAAACATCAAGGCGATGAAGTTTGCGTTTGAACAGGTGATCTGCCTGCCCGAAGTGCATGATGGGAACGTGGTGGCGATCGCCTTCAAGACCAAAGTGCCGCTCGATGCCGAGGCGCAAGCGGCCCTGCTCGAGCGCGCCAAGCAGATCGTCGCCGACACCAAGCTGCCCGCGAAGAGCTGGGTCAAGGGCATCCTCAGCACCGTGTAAGCGCCGGCACGCCCTGCCATGCCGGCCGCCCTGAAAGGCGCCGGCCATGGCCGCATTGCCATCCCTGCCGACCAATACGCCGCTGGCCCTGCCAGAACTGCTGGCCTGGCTGCAGGAAGACGGCTTGCTCGACGCCACGCTGGCAAGCCGCATCCTCGCCCAGGCCGCCCTGCTGCCCACGCCGCCCCTGCATCCGCTGTGCAGCGTTGCCAACAGCACCCTCACGCTCGACACCCTGTGCGCCTGGCTGGCGCGGCGCGCGAACCTGCCCTATTTGCGCATCGATCCCCTGCATATCGATTTCAGCCAGGTGGCCGACGTGATGACGGCCGGCTATGCGGCCCGCTTCAACATCCTGCCCGTGGAAAGTACGCTGGAGCGCATCGTCATCGCCACCGCGCAGCCATACGCGCTGGCGTGGCAGGCGGAACTGGGCACCGTGGCGCCGCGCAAGCTGAGCCTTGTCATCGCCAATCCCCTGCACATCGCCGACGCCATCGCGCAGTTTTTCAGCCTGGCCAGTTCCGTCAAGGTGGCAAGGCTGGCTTCCACGCAAGACCTGGCGCTGCGCCACAACTTCGAGCAACTGGTGGAACTGGGGCGCAACAAGGCCAGCCTGGACGCCAACGACCAGCACGTCGTGCGCATCGTCGACTGGCTGTGGCAATACGCGTTCGCCCAGCGCGCCTCCGACATCCACCTGGAGCCGAAGCGCGACGCCGGCCTCGTGCGCCTGCGCATCGACGGCATGCTGCACCAGGCCTACCAGGTGCCGCCCGTGGTGCTGCTGGCCATGACGGCGCGCATCAAGTTGCTGGGACGCATGGACGTGGTGGAAAAGCGCCGCCCGCAGGATGGCCGCATCAAGACGCGCAATGCGCAGGGCCAGGAAATCGAGCTGCGCCTGTCGACCCTGCCCACGGCCTTTGGCGAAAAGCTCGTCATGCGCATCTTCGATCCCGAGATCGCCATCAAAAGCCTGGCGGACCTGGGCTTTCCGCCGGCCGACGCGCAGCGCTGGCAGCAACTGACGGCGCGCACGCATGGCATCGTGCTGGTCACGGGCCCGACCGGTTCCGGCAAGACCACCACCTTGTACAGCACCCTGAAGGCGCTGGCCAGCAGCGCCGTCAATGTGTGCACGGTGGAAGACCCCATCGAAATGGTCGAGCCGGCCTTCAACCAGATGCAGGTGCAAGGCCAGACCGGCATCGACCTGTCGTTTGCCGACGGCGTGCGGGCGCTGATGCGGCAAGATCCCGACATCATCATGGTGGGCGAGATCCGCGACCTGGCCACGGCCGAGATGGCCATCCAGGCGGCGCTGACGGGCCACTTGGTGCTGTCGACCCTGCACACCAACGACGCGCCGTCCGCCGTCACGCGCCTGCTGGAACTGGGCGTGCCGCCCTACCTGCTGGAAGCATGCCTGGGTGGCGTGCTGGCGCAGCGCCTGCTGCGCTGCCTGTGTCCGGACTGCAAGCAGCCGGACGCGCCACCGGGCGAGGCGCAATGGCACAGCCTGGCAAACGGCCAGCTGGCGCGTCCAAGCACCGTGTACCGTCCCGCCGGCTGCCCGCTGTGCCGCCACAGCGGCTACCGGGGCCGCGCCGGCATCTACGAGCTGCTGGTGGTGACGGAAGCGTTCAGCCAGCTGGTCAAGGCGGGCGCCGACTTGCCGGCGCTGCGCCGCCAGAGCATGCTCGACGGCATGACGCCTCTGCGCCTCGCTGGCGCGCGCAAGGTCATCGACGGCACGAGCAGCATCGACGAAGTGCTGAAGCTCACGGCGGCCCTGCGCTGAGGCATATGCATTTTCCTGCAGGAATGCTTTGCATTCTTTTTCAACTGATATATAATGCGGCCTCTTTCGGGTCGTTAGCTCAGCTGGTAGAGCAGCGGACTTTTAATCCGTTGGTCGCAGGTTCGAATCCCGCACGGCCTACCACGAATGCGCAGTACCAAGAAGCCCATCCTCACGGATGGGCTTTTTGCATTTCCGGCGCCGCAGTTATACTGGCGCTTCGTCTTGCCTGCCCTGAGAGGAACGCATGAAACTTGCCGCCACCCTGTTGCTTGCCACCGCCTGCCTGTCTGCCCGGGCGCAGCCGCCCATCGTGCTCGACGGAATGTACAGCGCGCGCACGGACGAGATGAGCCTGGAGATCATCGGCAACCGCGTCTGCTTTGCGCCCGACAAGGCGCAGTGGGGACGCTTGCCGCGCCCGGCCGCCACGCACGATGCGTGGTTTTGCTTCAGCAACGACGCCGAGGCGCGCCGGCTGCTGCGCGTGCCCGCGCGCCAGGCCGACAATTGCGGCTGGCAAGCCCGCGCGCGCATCGTCATTGATTCTTATCAAGCGTATGTGGAACAGGGCGACGGCAACGACATGGCGCGCCTGCAATCGGTGGTGAAGGTGGCGCAGCCCAACGCCATCGCCTGCGAATAAACGCTAGCCGAGTTCGTATTCCTGCCGATAGCGCGCGAACAGCGCCTCGTCGGCCAGCGGGCAGACAAAGCCCGCGCCCCAGTCGGCCAGCAGCAGCTGCGCCTTCAACGGCAGCAGCAACAGCTGCGACATGCCATCGCTGCACCACAGGTCGCACACGATGTCCTTGTCGTCCAGGCCGGCAAATAATATCTCCGTCTGCTCGCCGCCAAAGGCCAGTACATTCTTGCATTCCACGCGGTAACTACTGTAGCCCGTGTAGACGGCGTCATACGGCGGCATGGCCTCGCCCAGCGCCAGCCGCAGCTGGTCCGCCGTGATGCCCAGCGCGCGCATCGGCGATGGCGGCGCCTCGGGCACGTACATCTGCGTCCAGCCGGCGCCGCTGCGGTGCGCGTCGGCGAAGGCCTGCTGCTCGCCCATCTGCGTCAAACAGTGCTGCAAGTTATCCAGCGGCAGCAATTCGATCATGCAAAAATCGTCTTCGTGATAGTACGCCTCGCGCATGCGTCAATTCTCCAGCAAATCTTGCAGCTGCACATTGCGCCGCGCCGTCAGCAGGCCAGCCCAGCTGTCGCTGCTCACGGCCGGATAGCGCACGGCGCCAAAGCCGATCCAGGCATCGCGGTAGGCCAGCCACAGGCGCTGCGTGGCGCGGATGCCTTCCTTGCTGACGGCGCCCGCATCAGGCTGCGCCGGTTTTTTCATGAGCTTGCCGTACAGGGCGTTGAGTTCCTTGTCCAGCGCCGCCGCCTGTTCCTTGCGCATGCTTGCCGACAGCTTGCCCGCCTCGTATTCGCGCAAGTCGTGCGCCAGCAGATCAAGCTCGGCCGTCCGGGCGGCGATGCTCAGGGCGGCGCGCGCCGTGCCGCTCAAGTCCGTTTCATGGGCCGCACGCGCATCGGCAAACTTGCTTGCCGCCGCCTGCAGTTTTTGCAGCGACGCCTGCGCCGCGGCAGGCCAGCCTTCGCTCAGCTTGCCCGTCGTCTGCGCGCGCACGCGCTGCTTCTGGCGCGCATCAATGGCGCTGCACACGCCCATCATGTAGCCGCTGGTGATGTCGTCGCACAGGTCGATCATGCCGCGCCCGCTGGCATTGATCTGCTGCAAATGCTCGATGCGGCCCTGCATCTCGGCCGGCGCCGCGTCGATGCTGCACGCATATTTCAGCGCCAGCTGGGGGTCCTTCTGCACGCCCTGCCCGTTCTGGTACAGCATCATCAGCACGCTGCTGTTTTGCGTGGCCATGGCGCAATGGCGCACGGCACGCCAGTCGGCCGGCTTGGGCGCGGACATACTCTTGGTATCGTAATACAGGTCCGTCGCCACGCATTGCTGCAAGGCAGCCACGGCGGACGGCGCCGGCAGGTCGGCCGGCGGCGGCGCCGCGTCCTTGACCTTCAGGCAGCCCGCATACCAGGCAGTGCTTTCCGCGTGGCCCACGCCCATGGCGCTGGTATTCGGGTAAGGCGCGGCGGCGGCGGCAAACACGGGGGCGGCCAGCAGGCAGCTCGCGCCCAGCAATACCGTTTTCAATAAAGGTAGACTAATTTTCATGGCCAGCCAAAGAGAGCGTCAGTAAAACGACAAGTTTAACTGATCAGCCAGACGGCGCCCGCCCGCTATGCCGTCCTGCACATGGTAAGTAACGGTACGCGGCCTTGGCAGCGGCGGAAAGCATGGGCAATAATGTTGCCCGCTGTACTTTTTTCAATTCTCCGGACCACGCCCATGACCTCACCCCGTCTTCGCCGTTCGCTTGGCGCCCTGCTGATCGCAGCGGCCTGCGCCTCGCTTGCCCATGCCGCCGATACCACGCCGGCATCGCCAGTTTCCGCCACGCAAGCCAATGCCAAACACGCCATCACGCATGAAGACGTGTGGCTGATGAAGCGGGTCGGCGCGCCCGTCGCCAGCCCGGACGGAAAGTGGGCCGTGTTTGCCGTCGTCGACAGCGCCTACGACAGCAAGGATCAATGGTCGGACCTGTGGATCAAGTCGCTGACCGACGACAGCCCCGCGCGCCGCCTGACCCACTCCAAGGGCGGCGAAAGCGCCGTCGCCTGGTCGCCGGACAGCCGCCAGCTGGTCTTCGTTGCCAAGCGCGACGGCGATGAAGCGGGCCAGATTTACCGCCTCGACGTGGCCAGTGGCGGCGAAGCGCAGCGCCTGACCTCGCTGACCATGGGCGCGCGCATGCCGAAATGGAGCCCGGACGGCAAGCAGTTGCTGTTCATCAGCGATATCTATCCAGGCAACAAGACGGAAGCGGACGTCAAGCAAAGCGCGAAAGAGCGCAAGGAGCGCAAATACAGCGCACGTTCATATGAAACGACGGCGCCCCGCTATTTCGACAAATGGCTGACGGACAAGCAGGTGCGCCTGTTCATCGTCGATGCCCAGCCTGAGGCGAAAGGTGACAACACGCCGCGCGACATCCTGTCGGGCACGCAACTGGTCAGCCTGCCGGGCTTTGGCGGCGGCCAGGGCGACGAAGGTCAAGCGCTCGATGCCGTCTGGACGCCCGATGGCAAGGCTGTCGTCTTCAGCGCGGCCACCAACCGCGATGCGGCCCAGCGCGAAGCCGTCTATTCGCAACTGTATCTGCTGTCCGTGGCGGGCGGTGAAGCGCAGCGTTTGACGCAGGACAAACATAGCTATGGTTCCCTGAAATTCGCGGCCGACGGCAAGACCCTGTTCGCCCTCAGCGACGCGCAAACGCCGGGCAAAGTGTATGACGTGAAACGCCTGGCCAGCTTTGCCTGGCCCATCAGCAACCCGGCGCCGACCATCCTGACGGCCAAGCTGGACCGTTCTATTTCGCGCTACGTGCTGCCCGAAGGCGGCAAGCGCGTCATCTTCAGCTACGAGCATGCCGGCCTGGAAAAACTGTACTCGATCGACGCCAGGGGCGGCGAGGTGCGCGACGAGCCTTCCTTGCCAACCGGCAGCATCGGCTCGCTGAGCAGCGGCGGCAAGTCGCTCGTGGGCGTATGGGAGTCGTCCATCAACCCGCCGGAAATCTATGCCTTCAACGGCAAGCAGCCGAAGCGCCTGACGGCCTTCAACACGGACAAGGCGAATAAGATCGACTGGCAGGCGCCCGAGCACTTCTGGTTCACCACGGCCGATGGCCGCCAGATCCACAACATGCTCGTCAAGCCGGCCAATTTCGACCCGAACAAGAAATACCCGCTGCTGACCGTCATCCACGGCGGCGCGGCCAGCATGTGGCGCGACCAGTTCGTGCTGCGCTGGAACTATCATTTATTGGCCAAGCCAGGCTATGTCGTGCTGCTGACGGACTACAAGGGTTCCACCGGCTACGGCGAGGAATTCTCGCGCTCGATCCAGTTCGACCCCTTGAAAGGCCCGGGCGATGAGATCAACCAGGGCGTCGATGAAGCCATCAAGAAATACCCCTTCATCGACAGCACCAAGCTGGCCGCTGGCGGCGCCAGCTATGGCGGCCACCTGGCCAACTGGCTGCAGGCGACTACCACGCGCTACAAGGCCATCGTCTCGCACGCGGGCGAAATGGACTTGATCATGCAATGGGGCACCAGCGATGGCGGTTTCGGCCGTGAAACGAATGCAGGCGGCCCCGTCTGGTCGAACCTGCCCGTGTGGCGTGAGCAGAGCCCGGTCATGCAAGCGGGCAACCACGAGAAAGGCACGGGCTTTACGACGCCGATCCTTATCACCGTGGGCGAGCTCGACTACCGTGTGCCGGCCAACAATGCGCTGATGAACTTTGCCGTGCAACAGCGCCTGAACGTGCCGGCCAAACTGCTGGTGTTCCCGGACGAAAACCACTGGATCCTGAAGGGCGAGAACAGCCGCTTCTTCTATAGCGAAGTGGAAGGCTGGCTGGCCAAGTATTTGAAATAAGCACGCCACAGAACAGTGCATGGCGGCGTTGCATTGCCTAGTCGTACTATTCGTACTGCCTTCGGCAATGCGCCTTGCCCTGAACGTGTTCTGAGGCGTTCTTGAAAAAATGAAAAAGCCAGGCTCCGCTCACGCGGGCCTGGCTTTTTTCATGCGGGCTGGACAGCGGCGGCGGACGCCTTCTGGCGTTGTATCGCCAGCACCAGCAGGGCCGCCACGAGGCAGGCGGCGCCAGCCGCGAACAGGGCCGGGTTGTAGGTCAGCATCAGGGTACGGATGCGACCCGCGCCATACGCGGCCACGGCGGCGCCCAGCTGGTGGCCGGCGAAGATCCAGCCGAACACCATGCCGGCGCGCTCCTTGCCAAAGGTGGCGCCCACCAGTTTCACCGTCGGCGGCACCGTGGCGATCCAGTCCAGGCCATAGAACATGGCGAACAGCGACAGGCCGTACAGGGTGAATTCCGAATACGGCAGCCAGAACAGCGACAAGCCCCGCAAGCCGTAATACCAGAACAGCAGCTTGCGGTTGTCATAGCGATCCGACAGCCAGCCCGACAATATCGTGCCGAACAGGTCGAAGGCGCCCATCATGGCCAGCACGGACGCGGCCGGCACGGCGGACAGGCCGGAGTCGCCGCACAGGGAAATGAAATGCGTCTGGATCAAGCCATTGGTGCTGAGGCCGCAAATGAAAAACGTGCCGAACAAAATCCAGAAGGTGCGGTGCGCCGCCACGCTGCGCAAGATCAGGAAGGGCGTGGCAAAGGTCATCCTTGCCGCTGGCGGCGCGCTCAAGGGCGTGGACGGGTCGGCGCCGTAGGGCCGCAAGGCCACGTCCTGCGGTCGGTTGCGCATGCACAGGAAGGCCAGCACGGCAACGATGGCGCAACTGGCAAACACGGGCATGACGGCCGTGCGCCAGCCGAAGTGCTCGATCAGCCAGGCGCCCACGGGCAGGAACAGCAGCTGGCCCGTGGCCGAGCTGGCCGTCAGCACGCCCACCACCAGGCCCCGGTGCGTCTCGAACCAGCGGTTGGCCACCACGGCACTCAAGACCAGCGCCGTCATGCCCGAGCCCAGCCCCAGCAGGATGCCCCACAGGGCCACCAGGTGCCAGAACTGCGTCATGCGCGTGGCCAGCAGCATGCCGCAGGCAATCAGGCCCAGGGCCACGCAGATGACATTGCGCAAGCCGAAGCGCTCCATCAGGATGGCGGCAAACGGCCCCATCAAGCCGAACAGCACGAAGCGCACGGCCAGCGCCGAGGAAATCTGCTCGGCATCCCAGCCGAACTCGCGGCTCAGCGGCTGCATCAGCGCCCCCGGCAAGCCCAGCGCGGCGGACGATGTCAGGGCCGTGAGGAAGGTAATGGCGACAATGACCCAGGCAAAGTGGATGCCGCGGCGCTCCAGCCATTGCGAAAAAGGAAGAGAAAGCATGCTGCCCTCATGAAAAAGAAAACCCAGGCGCCGCCAATTGGCGGGCTTCCATCCATGTTATATTATGATCGTAATTTATACAATCAAAAAAAAACCGGTGCCGCGTCGCGCTGCGCTGCTCTGCGCGGCTCCGGTCTTGGCTGCCCCGTGTTTGTAGCAGGGCCAGCCACGGCGTGATCGGCCTGCATCCCGCCGGGACGCATTCCCCCCGGCGGGCCTGGCCCCTGCAGATATTACTTCACCTTCAAGCCATTCTTCACGTCCGTCACGCCTTCCACGCCACGGGCCAGGTCGGCGGCTTTTTTCACTTGTGCTTGGGAAGGCACGAAACCGCTGAGCATGACGACGCCGTTCACCGTTTCCACATGCACGTCGAGCGCTTTCAAGTCATTGTCCTTGACCAGGTCGGCCTTGATCTTGGTGGTAATGACGGAGTCTTCCACTGCCACCTTGGTGCTGCTGGCCGCATTGCGCGTCACGCAGGCGGCCTTGGCCGTCGCATCCATGGCGTCGCAGTTTTCCTTCGTCGTGGCGGGCGGAGTCTGCGCCACATTGGTGCCGGCGCGGGCGCCCGTGTTGGCGTCGGCCAGGGCTGCCGTTTTCGCGGCCTTGGCATCGTTCATGCATGAAGTTTTATCGGCGCCCGTGCGGTCGCCGCACTTGGCTTTGGCCAGGTCATACTCGGCATTGGCCACGTCCTTGCGCGCCTTGGACAGTTCGCGCGGCGTGTTGCGGTACTGAGCCACGGCGTCCGAATCGGCCTTGGCGCGCGCCACCTTGGCTTCTTCCACGCAGACTTTTTTCGCGTTGCCGCTCTGGCTGTCGCAGGCGGCCTTGGCCTGCTTGTAATCGGCCGTGGCCTTGTCCGTCAAACTCTTGTACGAGGCATCCTGCGCATACGCGGGCGTGGCGGCAAGCAGGGCGCTGGCACTGGCGGCCAGTACGAGTGCGATCATTTTGTTCATGATGGTTCCTCTCTGGTTAGTTGATGCCCAGATTAGACCCCTGCCGCACGCAAAGCTCCGTGCGACAGCACACGCTGACCAGCCATCCGCATAAAAAATCCGCCTTCATTTGTCGCCGGTCAAGCCCATCCGCCACAAAACTTGCGCCTGTTCAAATGGTGAAGCGGACTCATCAAACGCGCCCTTGCTTTCCGCCAGCGCCAGCCACGCCTGCGTGGCGTGCGAACCGCCCGCGACCTCACCGCCGGCGCGCACGCCGCGCATCCACGCCAGCACTTCCCGGTACTGCTGCGGATGGCGGCCATGCATCCACGCCAGCGCCACCAGGTCCGCATAGCCCTCTTCCCGGCGCGTCTCGCGCAGCTCCTGCGCCTGCAGTTGCAGCTGGCCCCGCTGCGCATCCGCGCGTTCGACAAAACCGCGCAGCAAGGCATGCCAGTCGCCCTGCGCATAGCGCTGGCAATGGCCGATCTCGTGCGCCGTCATCGCCTCGATCATCACGCCCTGGCGCGCGGGCAAGACGCCTTGCAGGACGGCCTCGGCCACGGCATTGCCGCGCAAGGAGAACACCAGCTTGCAGCGGCCGTCATCGAACCCCAGCGCCAGCGGCACGGCGCCGGGCGCCTCCTGCGGCTGCACGATGATATCGATGGGCAAGCCCTGGCCGCGCGCATAGTCGATGACAGGTTTTCCTGCCTGCAGCCAGCGCATTTCCAGTTCAGTGAGGTTGGGGGCGGCCACGGCGGGCAACGGAGCGCAAACGATGAGCAAGCTCATCAACGAGAACAATTTCAGCATGGGGTCGGCAAGGGGAAAGGAGCGATTTACTACTGCAGAGTAAGCCGTCAAAATATTTCCACAAGGAAAAACTGGCAACTTTTCGGAAAAAAAAGCGAAAAAAAACCGGTGCAGGGCACCGGCTTTTGACAATGGCAACAATTGCCCGCTGTACTGTCTATTGGGTACTGTTTATGGTTTGGCTTTCGCCGCCTGGTCCAGCGCGCGCGCCGTGACGAATTCCGGGCGGATATCGTTCGGCACGGCCTTCATCTTGTCGAGCGCCACTTGCACTTCCGGACGGATCACCACGTACTTGGTCATCAGGTCTTTCGCGCGCGCATAGTCGCCCGTCGCCTCGATGGTCAGGAATTCGCGGTCCAGGTCGATCACGGCCTGCTTGATCTTGCCAAAATCGACACCGAACTTGCCATCGCCCAGGGACACGAAACCGCCCTTGTCGAGGATATAGTTCATCTGGATGGCCATGCCGCGCGCGTGCGAATCCGTCAGGCCGAAATGCAGGGTACGGAAACCGGAGGCGAGGAAAGTGTTGTACAGCTTGCGCTCGGCCGCGTCACCCTGGCCCAGGGTGTCGTTCAGCTGTCCCTTGTCCATCATGTAGCGCAGCGCGAACAGGCCGGTGATGTCCGCCTTGGCTTCCTCGATGGTGGAATAGGCTTCCTTCAAGTCTTGGCGCGGCGTCGATGGCTTGCCATCGACCGTGGTTGCGTGCGGGCCCAGGCCGTGCATGATTTCATGCGCGAGGATGTGCGTGAAGAAGGAATTGAAGTCGACGTCCTGCTGCGCCTCGGGCATCAGCACCAGTTTCGAGATCGGCGTCAGGGTCGCCTTGAACTTGGCTTCCTGCACGTTTTTCAGCATCACGCGCTTGGAGCCGCGCGCGCTGATGATGCGCTCGTCGTTCGGCAGGTTGTAGGCTGCCGTCTGCACGGCCATGTTGCCGTCGCCGGCGCCATACACCTGGTTCACTACCACCATGGGCGCCAGCGCGCCCACTTTCGGGTTGCGGTACCGGGCGTCGAGCGGCAGGTTGTCTTCCAGCTCCTGCATGTGCTTGGCGAAGAAGTTCAGCTTTTGCGTCTCGGCCTGGTCGCGGATGTTCACGTAGGCTTCAAACGCGGCCTTGTAGCCGAACAGCTCGTCGTTATACGTTTCATACGGGCCGATGGTGATGTCGACGGGCGAATCGAGGTCCATCCAGGCAAAGTCGGACGGCAGATAGTCGTTGTCGAGGAAAGCCTTGGCGCGCAGGGTGAGGAATTTCTTCAGCGACGCGTTGTCCGTGGCGGCGGCCGCCTCGTCGAGCAGCTTGGCCAGCTGCTTGAGCTCCACCTTGTATTCATCCGAATACTTGACGGTGTGATACTTGCCATCCTTGCCCGCGCGGATGGTCGTGAAGAACCATTGCGCCTGCTGCTTGTCTTCCGCCGGCAAGCCATTCATCCACGTTTCCACGCTGGCCTTGGTGGCGCCCTGCGGATAGAAATTGCCCGCTTCCGGCTTGTGCGCGGGAATGGCGATGCCCGCATAGCTGGCCGGCATGAACGAGGCGTGCGCGTCGAGCACCGACCACGGGCCCTTGTTGATCCAGAAATAATTCAAGCGGGCCTGGCCCAGCGCCGACTTGTCTTTTTTCAAGGCTGCCCACAGGGCTTCATTGCCGGACCAGCGCTGGCGCAGTTGCAGCACGTCGACCAGCTTGGCCGCTTCGACCAGCTTGGCGATGGCCTGGCGGTCACCAAAGGACAGGTGGGCCGTATCGGCCGTCAGCGCGACGGGCGCATAACGGGCGCTCATGGCGGTCAGCTGGGCGGCGGTGGCCGGCGTGGCCGGCGTGGCCACTTGTGGCGCGGCGCAGGCGCTGCCGACGGCGGCGGCCATCAGCAGGGGAATCAGGATATTTTTCATGGGGCCTCGGTGTGTGGTTCACAGCAAGCAAGCGCCCCGCGCCATCACGGCGCGGCCGCTTCCTTGTTCAGCCTGCGATTGTAATCCACCCGCGCCCCCGCCTGCAGGGAGGTTTTACCAGACCCGGTACACCTGTCCCGTCTGCGCCCCCTCCACGCTGCGGCTGTAGGCCAGGGCCACCCTGCTGGCGGCGGCCGGCTCGAAGCCGTAGAAGAACGGGCCATACGCCTCCAGCGACTCTGCCAGCACCGTGGGGCTGACAACATTGATGCGCACGCCGCGCGCCAGTTCGATGGCGGCGCCGCGCACGAAGCCTTCCACGGCCGCATTCGTCATGCTGGCGGCCGCGCCGAAGCGGATCGGCTGCTCGGCCACGATGCCGCTGGTGAGGGTGATCGAGCCGCCGTCGTGCAGGTATTCCTGCGCCACCAGGGCCACGTTGACCTGCCCCATGAGTTTGCTCTCCAGGCCCACCTGGAACTGCTCGGGGGTGAAGTCGGCCAGCGGGCCGAAATGCAGCTTGCCGGCCGTGACGACGACGGCATCGACCTTGCCGATGCGCTTGAACAGGGCGCGCACTTGCGCGATGTCGCCCATGTCGGCCTGGTGCGCGCCCGTGCGGCTGCCCACTTCGATGATTTCATGGCGCTGCGCCAGTTGTGCCGAAACGGCCTTGCCGATGGTGCCGCTGGCGCCGATGATGACGATTTTCATAGTGACTTCCCGTGTGGTGTTGAACGATGGAGCCAGTATGCGCCGCTTCCAAAAAGGAATAAATACGCTAGAATTTACAAGATTACGAACCCATAGTTTGGAATCACTCTCCCATGGACAAGCTGCGCAGCATGGAAATCTTTGTCGCCGTCGTCGACCAGGGCAGTTTCACGGCCGCCGCCGACACCTTCCGCATCTCGCCCGTGATGGTGGGCAAGCACATCCGGCAACTGGAAGAGCGGCTGGGCACGCGCCTGCTGGCGCGCACCACGCGGCGGCAAAACCTGACGGAAATCGGCCGCCAGTATGCGGAACAGTGCCGCCAGATTCTGGCGCAGATCGCGGCGGCGGAAACGGGTGCGGAAGCGATGCGCGCCACGCCGCGCGGCAAGCTGAAAATCACGGCGCCCGTGTCCTTCGGCAGCGAACGCCTCGCGCCGCTGATGGCCGACTACCTGGCGGCCTACCCGGACGTGAGCCTGGAACTGAACTTGAATGACAGGATGGTGGACCTGGTGGAGGAAGGGTTTGATGCGGCCATCCGCATCGGCGCGCTGGAAGATTCCGGCATGGTGGCGCGGCCCTTGCGGCCGTATGCGATGGTCATCTGCGCCTCGCCCGAGTACCTGGCGAAACACGGCACGCCGCGCACGCCGGGCGACCTGGCGCAACATGAATGCGTGGATTTCATGCAGTGGGCGCGCCACATGCGCTGGCGCCTGAGCGGCAAGGCGGCGCGCCAAGACGGCGTGACGGCGGAGAGCCGCTTCCGCTCGAACAATGGCCAGGCGCTGCGCATGGCAGCCCTGCACGGCTTCGGCATCGTCATGCAGGCGGAGATTTTATTGGCCGACGATATCGCGGCGGGACGGCTGGTGCCGCTGCTGCACGATTACGTGCCGGCGCCGCGTTTGATGCACCTGCTGTATCCGCGCGACCGCCAGCCCACGCCGAAGCTGACGACCTTCATCGATTTTCTGCTGGAACGCTACGGGCCGGCGGCGACACCGCCGCCGGCCACGCTCACGTAACTAGTTGGATAGCCTTGTCATTTGTTGCTCATGGTTGAGCTTGCGACACCGGAGAAAACCGTAGCGAGCGGCAGTGATTTGTGGCCAAGAAGCGCAACCGTACTTTAGTACGGGGGCGCCGAGCCGGTGAGCATCGCCGGCCGCAAAGCGCGACGCGCAGTAGGTTTTATCTGGTGTCCTTCAATGCTGCCAGCCGGCACCCAGAGAACGGGCCACGGCCACCGTCGCCAGCAGGCGCTGGGTCTTGATCTGCGCGGCGGCGCGGTCCGCTGCCAGCGAACTGCGCTGCGCATCGGTGACGTCCAGATAAGTCGAGATGCCGCGCTCGTAACGCGTGCGCGCCACCAGGTAGGCGCGCGCGGCGGCGGCCTGCGACAAGGCTTGCGCATCGCCCTGCAACTGGCGCTGCTCGACGTCGGACAAGGCGTCTTCCACTTCGCGCAAGGCCGTCAGCAGCTTGGTTTCATGGTTCGCCACGGCTTCCGCATAGCGCGCCTTGCTCAAATCCAGGTTGGCCTGGTTGCGGCCGCCGTCGAAGATGGGCAGCGACAGGGCCAGCGGGCCAAAGCTGAACTGGCGCGAACCGCCCTGCGCCAGGTCGCGCAGCTTTTCCGAGGCATAGCCAAAATTGCCCGTCAATTGCAGCGACGGGTAAAACGCGCCTTCGGCCACTCCCACCTGCGCATTCGCCGCGCGCAGGCCCGCCACGCTGGAAACCAGGTCCGGGCGGTGCGCCAGCAGGCTGGCCGGCAAGCCGACGGGGATACTTGGCGGCAGCGGCAGGCTGGAAGGCTCGGCGGCCACCGGCAATTGCAGCGCCGACGGCGGCTTGCCCGTCAGGGTGGCCAGGCTGTTTTCCAGCTGGTTGCGCTGGCGCTTGACTTCGTGCAGGTCGGCCTGCGCGTTCGACAGCTCGACCTTCGCGCGCGCCAGGTCCAGCTCATTCGTCAAGCCCGCGTTGAAGCGCGCCTCGACCAGTTCCGCCGATTCGCGGCGCGTGTCCAGCGCGCCATTCAGAATCGCCATTTCCGCGTCCAGGCCGCGCAGCTGCCAGTAATTGCTGGCCACTTGCGACGACAGCATCAGCAGCACGCCGTCGCGGTCGGCCTGCGCCGCCAGCGCCTGCGCATCGGCCGCTTCGACCATGCGCTTCACGCGGCCCAGCAAGTCCACTTCATACGACAGCGAGCCGCCGATGGAAAAGTTATTGCCGCTGATGGCGCGGTTGCCCAGGGCCAGGCCCTGCGAGGTGTTGGCCGAGGTGCGCGAGTTCGAGATGCCCGTGCTGAGGTTCACGCTCGGGCCCTGGTTGGCGCGCGCCGTGCCGCTTTGCGCCAGCGCCTGCAGCAGGCGCTCGCCCGCCGCCTTCACGCTGGGGTTATCCTGCAGCGCGCTGTGCTCGAGGCGGTCCAGGGTGGCGTCGCCGTAGATGCTCCACCATTCCTTCGGCAGCTGCGCGGCGTCCGCGGCGGCGGCGCCGTGGCGGAAGGAGGCGTTGTCGATGCCGGCCACGTTCGCCGGGGCGGTGAAATCCTGGCCCACGGTGCCGCAGGCGGACAGCGCCACGGCAAGGGAGGCGGCCAGCGCGATTTTCGTCAATACTGTTTGCATGATGATTACCTTCTTGTTCTTGAGGTGGGTGCGTGGACGGTCAATGACCGCCGCCACCGCCACCGGGAGCTTTGAGTTTGTCGGCCAGCCACAGGGGCACGATGCAGGCCAGCAGGATGGCGCCGATGAGGAAGAAGCCATCGTTGTAAGCCATCACATACGCTTCGCGGCGCACGATGCCGTCGATCGCCTGCAAGGCCTGGTTGCCGGCCGTGACGGCGTCATAGCCCTTGGCCATGAACGACGACGTCAGCTGGTCGATGCGCAGCTGCGTGGCGCTGGAATACGCATTGATCGCTTCGCCCAGGCGCTGCGAGTGGAAATGCTCGCGGGTGCTCAGGGCCGTGGCCAGCAGGGCGATGCCGATGGAGCCGCCCAGGTTGCGCGTCATGTTGAACAGGCTCGATGCGGACGGCATGTCCTTCGGCGCGATGCCCTTCATGGCGAAGTTCGACAGGGTCAGCATGACGAAGGGCTGGCCCAGCGCGCGCACCACCTGCGACCACAGCAGCTGGTCATAGCCGGTGGACGCATCCATGTACGCATTCATCATGCACGAACCGCCGAACAGCAAGAGGCCGAACGAGCACAGGATGCGGTTGTCCACTTTCGACGACAGCTTGGCGACGAAGGGCATGATGAACAGCTGCGGCAAGCCCACCCACATGATGACTTCACCGATCTGCATCGGCGAATAGCCGGCGATCTGGCCCAGGAACAGGGGCAGCAGGAAGGCCGAGCCATACAGGCCCATGCCCGTCACGG
>CAUSDR010000007.1:0-42042 GCA_963530105.1 uncultured Janthinobacterium sp. | reverse complement strand
TTGACCACGTGGACGTGCGGCTGCTTGGTGTCGATCAGGTGCTTGGCGATCAGGTAGGGCGCGCCCGACTGTGCGTGGCGCACGACGAACATGTCGGCATGCATGGCCGACAGGTTGTCGATGGTGTCGAGCAGGGATTCGCCCTTGCTGGCCGACGACGCCTGGATATTCAGGTTGATGACGTCGGCCGACAAGCGCTTCGAGGCGATTTCGAAAGTAGTGCGGGTGCGCGTGGAGTTTTCAAAGAACAGGTTGAAAACGCTTTTACCGCGCATCAGCGGCACTTTTTTCACGTCGCGGTCGGAGATGCCGACGAACGAGGAAGCCGTGTCGAGGATGTGGTTGACGATAGACTTCGGCAAGCCTTCGATCGTCAGCAGATGTTGCAGTTCGCCGTGTTTATTCAGTTGCGGATTAAGCATGGTGGGTATCTATGGTGAGCGTGAATTTTCCGTCGTCGGCTTGTTTCAGGACCAGGGCCTGGCCAGGCGGCACGGCAGTGAAGGCGGCCACGAAATCGGCGGCCACCGGCAACTGGCGTTCGCCGCGGTCGACCAGGGCGGCCAGCATGATCTTCGCCGGACGTCCATAGTCGAACAGTTCGTTGATGGCCGCGCGCGTGGTGCGGCCCGTGTACAGCACATCGTCGACCAGCAGGATGGTGGCGCCGGCCACGTCAAAGCTGATCTGCGTCGGCTTGACGTCGGCATGCAGACCTTTCTGCGCGAAGTCGTCGCGGTAGAAAGAGACATCGAGCACGCCCAGGCGGTCAAGCAGGTTCAGGTCGCGCGCCAGGCGTTCAGCCAGCCAGGCGCCGCCCGAATGGATGCCGACGATGGCCACGTTGGCGATGCCCGCCAGGCCGCTCTGCACCTGTTGCAGCAAGTCCGCGTACAGGGCCTCGGCGTCGAGTTGGGAAGGATTCGTAGGATGCGACATAGGGTTCTTGATCATTCAGGAATGGGGTCAAAAGGTCAGTTTAATAATTCGCGTCGAAGTACTGCTGCAGGATGACGGCGGCGGCGCGGTCGTCGATGACTTCACCGCGCTTGGCGGCGATGACGGCCGACGAATAGCGCTCGTCGACCAGTTCCACGGGCAGGTTGAAGCGGCCGTGCACCTGGTTGGCGAAACGCCGGCAGCGCGCGCTCATCTCGTGTTCCGTGCCGTCCGGATGGCTGGGCAAGCCCACCACGATGCGGCTGGCACCCCACTCCTTGATCAGGCTCCCGATGGCGGCGAACTTCGGCTCGTTCGCCGTCGCCGTGATCACGCTGAGCGGCTTGGCCTGGCAAATCATGGTATTGCCGATGGCCACGCCGATGCGTTTCAAGCCGAAATCGAAGGCGAGGATGGTGTCGATGGCGTCACTCGTCACAGCATTTTTCCATAATAAAGATCAACATAGGTGGTGCCAGAAACCGTAGTGAGCAAGCTCAATGCCGGGTTGAGTAGCGGAGCTGCACGAAGGTACAGCGGGCAACGGATGCCCGGAAGGGGGCTGCGCGGAAGCTTGATGGCATCCACCTCATGCGTGTCCGGCTTCCGATGCCAGCATGAGAGGGTCGATGCCCAGCAGTTTGATGGCCGCCACGTAGCGCTGCTCGATGGGGAAATCGAACAGGATGTCGGCCGAGGCGCCCACCGTCAGCCAGCCGTTGCGGCCGATCTCGTCTTCCAGCTGGCCCGGGCTCCAGCCCGAGTAGCCGATGGAGACCAGCAGGCGTTCCGGGCCATCGCCCTTGGCCACCGCTTCGAGCACGTCGATCGAGGTGGTAAACGCGATTTCGTCCGTCACCGTCAGCGACGACGAATAGCGCGCGCCCGGCGTATGCAGCACGAAGCCGCGGTCGTCCTGTACCGGGCCGCCGAACATGATCGGCTCGTTGATGATGGGCGCGTCGCTGCCGGCGGCCAGCTTCAGGTCGATGCGGTCGAACAGCACTTCCATGGTCATGTCGGTGGGCTTGTTGATGACGACGCCCAGCACGCCGTTTTCATTGTGTTCGCATACATACACGACCGTGCCGCCGAAGATCGGGTCTTGCATCGCCGGCATCGCAATCAGGAAATGGTTGGCCAGATTCAGGGTGGAGGAACCGGTCGCAGCCGGCTCTCCCACACCCTGCATCAAACGATGTCCTGGTAGAGTCTGGTCGATTTTACTCTTTTTCATACGCGATGCTCTCTCTGTGGGCTTGCTGGCAAGTCTCGCTTACCCCGCTGTCGTACGCCTGGCACAACGCGCCGCAAATGCTGGGCGGCGCGCCTTGGTGTTACCAGACGCTATTCTTGTTATGTTATAAATTCAGTTACACATGCGCCGCGAACATCCGCCTTGCATACTGCGAAAGATCAAATACAGCCTCAATAAGCATCATGACAGCCTTATTCAGCGCCATATTTCCAGATCAATTGTAAAATTGATTGCAAAATCGGTGTCGCACATAAAGCATTACAAACATACCCGCTAGTTTACACTGAATTGCCGTCACAGCGACGCCAAAGGCGCGACGCGAGTGGCCATAACACCCCCTGAACGGCAAAAAATAACGTATCTTTGACCTTGAACACGCGAAAATAATGACCCTCAAGACTTCCCTCGTCTGGTTCCGGCGCGACCTGCGCGCGTTTGACCATGCTGCATTGCACCACGCCCTGCGCCAAAGCCAGGCCGTGCACTGCGTGTTCGTGTACGACACGGCCATCCTGGCCGCGCTGCCGCGCCGCGACCGGCGCGTCGACTTCATCCATGCCAGCGTAGCCGAACTGGCGGCCGAACTGCGCTCTCTGGGCGGCGACCTGATCGTGCTGCACGCGGAGGCGGCCGAAGCCATCCCCCGCCTGGCGGCCGAACTGCAGGCCGACGCCGTCTTTGCCAACCACGACTACGAACCGCAGGCCATCGCCCGCGACGCCACGGTGGCCGCCGCGCTGACGCGCGACGCGCGCCTGTGGTTCAGTTTCAAGGACCAGGTGATCTTTGAAAAGGACGAAGTGCTCACCCTGTCGCAGAAGCCCTACACCGTCTACACGCCGTACAAGAATGCGTGGCTGAAGAAAATGCGCGCCGAACCAGACTGCCTGGCGCCATTCGACGTCGAACCGCACGCGGCCCGCCTGGCGCCGCCGCGCAATGGCATGCCGGCGCCGCTGCCTGCGCTGGGCGAACTGGGTTTCGAACCGAGCAACCTGGCGGAACTGGCGATTCCGACCGGCATGTCGGGGGCCAGCGCCCTGTTCGAGGACTTCCTGCCGCGCGCGGCCCGCTATGACGTGGCGCGCGACTACCCGGCGCTGAAGGGCCCGTCCTATTTGTCGATGCACCTGCGCTTCGGCACCGTCTCGCTGCGCTACCTGGTGCGCACCATCGTCGACCTGATGGACCGGGGCGGCGGCGGCGATGGCGCGCCCGTGTGGCTGGCAGAGCTGATCTGGCGCGACTTCTACGCCATGATCCTGTACCAGAACCCGCACGTGGAAGGCGGCGCCTTCAAGCCCGCCTACGACGCCATCGCCTGGGAAACGGGACCCGAGGCCGATGCCGCCTTTGCGGCCTGGTGCGAAGGACGCACCGGCTATCCGCTGGTCGACGCGTCCATGGCGCAGCTGAACCAGACGGGCTACATGCACAACCGCCTGCGCATGGTCACGGCCTGCTTTCTGATCAAGGATCTGGGCATCGACTGGCGCCGTGGCGAAGCCTATTTCGCGCTGCACCTGAACGATTTCGACCTGGCATCGAACAACGGCGGCTGGCAATGGGCATCCTCGTCGGGCTGCGACGCCCAGCCCTATTTCCGCATCTTCAACCCCATCACGCAGTCGGAAAAATTCGATGCGGGAGGACGCTTCATCCGCCGCTACCTGCCGCAGCTGAAGGCGCTGGGCGACAAGGAAATCCACGCGCCGTGGCTGGTGCCGCGCATGCTGCTGGAGCAAAAGAACATCGTGCTGGGACGCGACTATCCGGAACCGCTGGTGCAGCACGACGAGGCGCGCAAGGAGACGCTGGAGCGCTATGCGGTGGTGAAAGTGGTGGCGTAATCCGCCAGCTGGCGGCGGATTGCGCGCTTTGCGCCCACCCGCCCTACCCGACCTGCGCTATCGTATGAGAGCGCAGGCCGGATTAGAGGGGCAAGGTCCCGCGTAATCCGACATCATGCCTGGCGCAAGTGGCGGCGTCAGCTTACGCGCTACGCGCTAAGCCGACTTGCACCGACCTATGCCACCCCGCTGCCCAGCAGGCGCTCCACTTCCGCCAGCAATTCATCCTCCTGGAACGGCTTGCCGAAATACGCGTTCACACCCAGTTCAAAGGCGTGCGTGCGGTGCTTGTCGGCGCTGCGCGACGTGATCATGATGACGGGAATGGCGCGCGTCTTGTCATCGCTGCGCACGTTGCGCGTCAAGTCAAAACCATCCATGCGCGGCATTTCCACGTCGACCAGCAGCATCGCCGGCATGGCCGCCGGCTCCAGCGCATGCAGCTGCTCCAGTGCGTCAACGCCATCCTTGGCCAGCAGCACCAGGTAGCCTTCGCGCTCGAACAGGCGCTGCATCACGCGGCGCACGGTCAGCGAATCGTCGACCACCATCACGCAGGCGCGCGGCGCGGCCAGCACGCTGGAAGCGGCGCGCTGGCCGGCCGACGCCACGGCGTATTGCGACAGCAGTTCCGGATGGTGTTCGAGGTGCTGCGCCAGCGCCACCGGGTTCAAGATCAGCACGATGTCGCCCGTGCCCAGCACCGTGGCGCCGGCGATGCCCGGCATGCGCGCCAGTTGCGGCCCCACGTGCTTGACCACCACTTCGCGGTTGCCCAGCACGTCATCGACCTGCAGCGCCAGCCGGTCATTGCCATTGCGCAGCAGCAGCACGGGCGCATGGCGCTGCACCGCCTGCGCCTCCGGCGTCTCGCCCAGCATGGCCGACAGGTGGTGCAGCGCCAGCGTCTGGCCGTGCGACTCGATGCAGCCGGCCGCCTGCACCTGCTCCAGCTGTTCGCCCTTCAGGTGCAGCACCTGCTCCACCAGCACCGAGGGCAAGGCATACGTCTTGCCATTCGCCGCCAGCAGCACCACTTGCGTGACGGCCAGGGTCAGCGGCAAATGGATGGTAAAGCGCATGCCCAGTCCCGCCTGCGTGGCCGTCTCGATCCGGCCGCCAAGTGCCAGCGCCTCGGAGCGCACGATATCCATCCCAAAGCCCCGCCCGGCCAGTTCCGTCAGGCTGTCGGCGGTGGAAAAGCCCGCCGCGAAAATCAGCTCGGCCGCCTGCGCGTCGCTCAGCTGCGCGTCCGGCGCCACCAGGCCGGCGCTGAGGGCCTTGGCGCGGATGCGCTCCAGATCCAGCCCCGCGCCATCGTCGGAAAAGGCGATCGCCACCTCGTTGCCCTGCTGGCTGACCTGCACCAGCAATTCGCCCGTTTCGCTCTTGCCAGCCGCGAGGCGCGCCTCGCGCGGTTCGATGCCGTGCACGATGGCGTTGCGCAGCAGGTGTTCGAACGGTGCGGCCATGCGTTCGAGCACGCTGCGGTCGATTTCCACGCTGCCGCCGCGGATGTCGAGGTTGACGCGCTTGTCGACTTCCTTCGCGCTCTGGCGCGCCACGCGGAACAGGCGCTCGGCGATGCTGGAAAACGGCACCATGCGGATCTGCATCAGGTCGCGCTGCAGATCGCGCGTCAGGCGGGCCTGCAGCACCAGGTCGTCCGTCACCGCATCGACGCTGTGGCTCAGATTTTCATGGAAGGAGGCCACGTCGTTGACGCTTTCAGCCATCATGCGCGTGAGTTCCTGCAGGCGCGTAAAACGGTCGAATTCTAGCGGATCGAAATCGCGCTCGCTGCCGACGGCCATGCGCGAGGCGATCTGCGATTCCGCCTGCATTTCCACTTCGCGCAGCTGGCGCCGCAGGCGCTGCAGATTGTCGGAAAACTCCGCCAGTGAAGCGCCCAGCACGCCCACCTCGTTTTCCATTTTCGAGCGCGTGATCGACACTTCGCCGGCCTGGTTCACCAGGCGGTCGAGGATGTCGGCGCGCACGCGCACCAGGGCCGCCTTTGGCTCGGCGGCAGGCGTGTCTTCCATGCCCGGCAAGGGCAGCAAGGGCTGCTGCAGCTGCTCGAACAGGTGCAGCGCATGGTCGTAATGGGCCAGCAGCTCCTCGAAGGCCTGCGGCGTGGCGGTGCCCGCGTGCAGCATGTTTTCGATATGCGTCTCGATTTCATGCGCATGCTGGCCCAGGCGCATGGCGCCGGCCATGCGCGCGCTGCCTTTCACCGTGTGCAGGGTGCGCAGCAGCATCTGCGCCTGGCCGCTGTCGTGCGGCTGCTGCTGCCAGCTGCGCAGCGCTTCGCCGATCTGCGGCAGCAGGTCGGCGCCCTCTTCCAGGAAGACGGACAGCAGGTCCAGGTCGAGTTCATCGCTGATGCCGGCGCTGGCCGCCAGCAGCGCGGCCGCGTCGGCCGGCATGATGGCCGGCACCAGCGCTTCCGGCACCGCGTGTTCCAATGGCGGCGCGTGCTCGAAGCCGGCGTCGAACAGGTCGTCGCTGGCGCCGGGGTCTGGCGCCGCAGCTTCGGCCGCAGCGGGAGCGGCCTGCTGCAGCGCGTCGGCGACGATGCTGGCATACGTCGCCGCGAACAGGGTGTCGAGCTGCGGCGCAGGCACCGCAGCCAGCCCGCAGGCCGGTTCCGCGCCAGGTTCTTCGGCTGGAGCTTCAGCCTGCGCTCCGGCAGGCTGCGCCGGCGTGCCGACGATGCTGGCGTAGGTGGCGGCAAACAGCGCGTCCAGCTGCTCTTCCCGGCTCTCGCCCGGCGGCGCCGTCAAGGAGCGCCACAGGGTATTGAGCGCTTCGATCATGTCCGGCTGCGCCGGCGCCAGGTCGCCCAGCGCGAACGCCTGCAGCATCTGGCCGATGCGCTGCGTGGCCTGTTCCAGCACGTCGTACTGCGCATCGCGCAAGCCTGCCAGCGGCGGCACCACGGTTTCTATCGTCGTTTCCAGCGCATGCGCCAGGTCGCGCAGGGCCTGGAAGCCCACCGTGCCGGACGTCCCCGCCAGGGTATGCACGGCTTGCAGCGCTTCTGCGCTGACGGCGCGCTGTTCATGGCGCCATTCGCCGAAGTCGCGCGTGAGCACGCGCAGCAATTCGTCCGTCTCGGCCAGGTAGATGTTGTACAAGGGCAGGCTGATGCGCAGCTCGCCCACATGCTTCAAGTGATCGTCGGGCGCCTCGTGCGCGGCGGGCGCCGTGGCGGAGGGAAAGCCGATCACATTGCCGTTGCTGGCCACGGGTGCCGCCGGGCGCGGCTTGCGCAATTCGAACGGTCCGCCTTCGCGCACGCGCTCGGCCGCCGCCAGCAGCATGCCTGCCTCGCGCTCGCGTCCCGCGCCGCCTTCCAGTTCGGCCACCCATTCGCTGAGCTGGTACCAGCCGTAATTGAGCAAGGTAAACAGATCGTCGCTGACGGGGCGCGCCTCGGCCAGCCAGGTATTCATGACGCGCTCGATGGCGCCTGCCGCCTCGGCAAACTGCGCCAGGCCGATCATGCGGCTGCTGCCCTTCAGGGTGTGGAAGGAGCGGCGCAGCATGGCCAGGTGCTCACCGCTGGCGGCCTGCTCGCGCGGCAGGGCCAAAGTCGTGTCGATGAATGCCAGCACTTCGCGCGCTTCGGCGATGAAAATGTCGAGCATTTCCGCATCGAGGCCGGCATCGGCGGGCGTGGCATCGGCGGCGGCTGGCGCGGCGGGCGCCAATGCCTGGTCGAGCAGCGGCACGGGCACGGCGCCGGTGGCGGCGACCTTTTCAAACGGCAGCGCGCGGAAGGTGCCGGCGGCGGCATCAAAATGAAAACGCCCCTGGGCCGCCTGCGCATTGCGGCCCAGCATATCGACAAAAAATCCCAGCGCACTGACATTTTGCGCGATCTCGTCGAGTGCCTCGGCCTGCTCTGCCTGGCCGGCGATGGCAGGCAACTGCCGCACGGCCGCGTCGACCTGCGCCACGGCGGCGCCGGCGTCTTCCTGCCCGAGGCTGGCCAGCTGTTCCTGCAATTGCCGCAGCACGGGCACCACGCCGTCGAGCGACGCGCCCCGCGCGCCATCCGCATAGTAGTCGTTGAGCAGTTTTTCCACCTGCCGCAAGCCCGTCTTCATGTCGTCGGCCAGCGCGGCGACGGTCTGCCCCTGTTCGATCTGGCGCGACAGCTCGCCAGCGGCGGCGGGCGGCGGCACCTCGCCGGCCAGCAGCGCCTGCAGGCGCGCGGCGATGGTTTCCGCGTTGCCCGCGAAATCGTCAGGCAGCCGGCGCACCTGCTCCAGCCCCGTGTCGGCAAACAGCAGCGCCGTGCCGATTTCCTGCTCCAGCGCCGCACTGCGTCCGCTGGCCACGGCTTGCTGCGCCACCGCCGCGCACTGGCGCAGCAGGCCGGCCAGGGCCGGCAGCTTCAAGGATTCCGCATGCGCCGCCACGTCCTGCAGCGCTGCGCCAAAATCCGCGCTCAGCGACGGATCAAGATCGGCTTGCGCCAGGCGGCTCCAGCTGCCCCGCGCCCGCGCCAGGGCCGTGCGCGCGCCCTGCAAGGCATCCTGGTCGACCTGGCCGTAGCGCCGCGTTTCCACGTCGTCCGGCACCAGGCCGTCGAGGGCGAAAGCGGCACGCAGCTGCTGCGCCGCCGGCGTCGGTTCGGCGGCTGCCGCGATGAAGAACAGGGCATCGCGCAGCATCGTCTCGGGCAAAGTGGCCGTGCCCTGCGCCAGGCGGCGCAACTGCAGGTTGATCAGTCCAAACAGCTGCTTCACATACAGCGTGCCCATGCCCTCGCCGCTGGCCGCCAGTTCGGCGAACGCCTGCATGGCAAACCAGAAGGTGCGCGCCGGCGCCTCCTGCTGCGCGTCGGCCACCAGCGTCAGGGTGTCGCGCAGGGCGGCCGCATGCTCGCGCCGCGCGGCGTCATCCTGCGCCTTCAGGAAGGGCAGCAGCGACTTTTCAAAGCGTCCGCGCCATGCCGGATAATCGGCGGCGGGCGGCGTCGCGGCCAGCGCGATGGCATGGCCTTCCAGCACGCTCGATGGCGGAAAAAACAGGTCGGCCGGGTGGATGCGTTCGGCGCCCAGCATGTTTTGCAGTGCCCGGTAGTAGGGGAACAGGCGGGCGGGCTGCGGCGGCGTGCCTGCCACCAGGTCTTCCAGATATTCGCTCAGGGCCTGATACAGCTCCGCCACCACCTGCGCGTGATCCACCGTGTATTCCAGGCTGCCGTCGCGAAAGCGCGCCAGGGCCTGTTCCGCGCCGGCCGTCAGCAGGCTGGCGCCGGCCACGTCGACCATCACCAGCGCCCCATGCGCCTGGTGCAAGTGCGAGCGCGCATGCTGCAGGGCCGTGGCGCGTTCCTCGCGCTCGCGGCCGCCCGCTTCGAACAGCGCCGTTTTCGAACGGCCCAGCGCTTCGCGGATTTCCACCATCACCCATGACAGGGGTTCGCTGTCGAACGGCTTGGACTGCTGCGGACTATCTGGTGTGCTCATGCATGCCTCGGTAAAGAAATCGTAGCGCAACAATCGGTACGCACAACGCGCCGCGCCATCGCCTGGCGCGGCGTTCAGGCGGCGACGCGGAAGCGCGACACCGAATTTTTCAGTTCCTGCGCCAGCATCGACAGCTTATGGATCGATTGCGCCGTCTTCTGCGTGCCATCCTGGGTCTGCTCCGTCACACTCAGGATATGCTGGATATTCAGGGCCACGCCGCTGGCCGAACCGGCCTGCGTGCCGGTGGCGAACGAAATGCCCTGGATCAGTTCGGCCAGGTGCTTCGAGACCTGGCTGATGTCGTTCAGGGCCGCGCCAGCCGCGTCGGACAGGCGCGCGCCCTCGACCACGCCCTGCGTGGATTTTTCCATCGCCCGCGTCGCATCCTGGGTATCGGCCTGGATGGTGCGCACCAGCGCGCCGATCTGCTTGGCGGCGGCGGCCGAGCGTTCGGCCAGGCGCTGCACTTCCTCGGCCACGACGGAAAAACCGCGCCCCGCCTCGCCGGCCGATGCGGCCTGGATGGCGGCGTTCAGCGCCAGCACGTTGGTCTGTTCCGTGATGTCGGAAATGAGCTCGGTGATCTCGCCGATTTCCTGCGACGATTCGCCCAGACGCTTGATGCGCTTGGACGTATCCTGGATCTGCTCGCGGATTTCATGCATGCCCTTGATGGCGTTTTCCACCGCCGTCGAGCCTTGCAGCGCGGCCGCCACCGACTGGCGCGCCACGTCGGCAGAGACGCTGGCCGATTTCGACACGTCGGTGATCGCATTGGCCATCTTCACCACGGTGGCGCTGGCGTCGAGGATTTCGCGCGACTGCTGCTGCGAGGCGATCAGCAGTTTGCTGGAAATGCTTTGCGCCTGCGTCGAGGCGCGGTTCACCTGCTCCGCCGTGGCCGTGACCCTGCCTACCAGGCCGCGCAGCTCCTCCACCGTGTAGTTGACGGAATCGGCGATGGCGCCCGTGATGTCTTCCGAGACGGTGGCCTGCACCGTCAGGTCGCCATCGGCCACCTTCTGCAATTCATTCATCAGGCGCAGGATGGCCGCCTGGTTCTGGTCATTCTTGGCCTTCGCCACTTCCTCTTTTTCCTGCGACAGCAGGCGCTGGATTTCCGCTTCCTGGCGCCGCCGCTCGGCCTCGCGCGTGCGGTTGACGGAATCCTGCAGCAGCACGCGCCCGATGCCGGCCGCCGCGATCAGGGTCAGCAGCACGCCGCCCACCATCAGCCAGAAGGCGAAGCCCAGCGTTTCCTGGTTCGCATGGTACATCTGCTGCAACAGGGTCAGGCGCTGGCGCAGGTCTTCGTTCTCATTGAAGATCAGCTGCTCGGCGCTTTTCGCCGAACTGAATTTATCCAGGCGGTCGAGGATGGACGACACCAGTTTCTGGTAATTGTCGAAGCTGGCCTTCAGCGCCGTCAGGCGTTCGCGCAGTTCGGCGTCGCGCGTGGGCGCGAGCTGCAGCGACACGCTGCCATTGAGCAGGCCTTCGACAGCGGCGCGGAAATACGTCGTGTCGCGCCCCAGCGAGAACGCCGTTTCCGAGCTGATGCTGCCCGACGAGAGAAATTCGCTGGCGCTGCGGCTCATGCGCTGGCTCAGCATCATCAGCCGGCCGATGACGGCCAGGTCGCGCGCATTGCCGCCGCGCTGCACCTTCAGGGCCGCGATTTCCTCGGTCTGCGCCAGCAGCGCCGGCGACAGCGCGTTCAATTGCTGCAAGGTCTTGTCAAATTCGCCCAGTTCCGGCTTCAGGCGCAGGATGGTGCTGGCCGCGCGGTCGCTGCTGGCCCATTTCTTGCGCGCGTCGGCCACCGCCGCCAGCAGGCCCGAACGCGATTCGCCGATGTCGCGCCCGTGGTACGTGCCGCCGCGCAGCATCAGGCGAAAATCCTGGTTCAGCTCATTGCGGCTTTCCTCGAGCTGGCGGAATGCTTCCGGATTGCCCTGCACGGCGTTCGGCGCGGCCTTGCCGATGCGCTGCGAATGCATCAGGGCGTCGCTGGCCAGCTGGGTCTGCGCCGAGGCGATATTGCCGCTGCGCGTATTCAGGCCGACGAACAGCAGGCTGGCGGCCAGGCTCAGGGCCATCACCGTCGACAGGATGCTCAATTGTTTTTGCAGCGGCAGGTGGCCGATCAGCGGCAATTTCAGGTCGCTGGCCGGGGCGCTGGCCAGCGACTTGCGCCGTCCCAGCGCGTCGCGCAGGCGCAGCGGCAGGTCCGCCGGCAGCGCCGCTTCGCCCGGGACGTGCTCCGCCTCGGCCATGCCGGAAGCGAGGATAGGGGAATTGGCGCCCATCAGTGCTCATCCTTGCCGGTAGCCGCGCCGGCAAAGCCGGCATCGAGGAAACGCGCCGATTGCGCCAGCTGGGCCAGGTCCAGGCGCAGCCAGTGCTGGCCTTCGCTGTCGCGCAAGGTTTGGTTCGCCCATGGCAGCGCGGCGCCCTGCGGCGGCACGGACAGCATGCCGCGCTGCTGGCGCAAGCCCAGCACGCGCTCGACCAGCAGCGCGCAATTCATGCCCAGGCGGGGAGAAAAGGTAATGATGCGGCTATCGCCGCCGGTCGCGCAGGCGGCTTCGCCCATGTAACGGGCCAGGTCGATGATGGCCGTCAGGCGTCCGCGCATGGCGGCCAGGCCCAGGTACCAGTCCTGCGCCAGCGGCACGGCCTGGATCTGCACGCCCGTGGGAATGACGATTTCACCGAGCTGCGTCAGGTCGAGCAGGCAGCAGTGCCCGCCCAGCATCACGCCCAGCTCCTTGCGCGCCGCCAGCGCGCCGCTGCGCGCGGCTTGTACCCTTTCGAGCAATTGCAGCTGGTACTGGCGCAAGCGGCCCTGCCGCGCGCCAGCCTCGAACGGCGGCATGGCCAGCAAGGCCGGAGCAGGCACGCCATTGCCGGGCATCGTGCGCATGCGTCAGGACAGCGCCGCGATCTTCGCCAGCAGGTCGGCTTCGACCACCGGCTTGACCAGATAATCGCGCGCGCCCTGGCGCAAGCCCCAGATGCGGTCCGTTTCCTGGCTCTTGCTGGAGCAGATAATCACCGGCACGTCCTGCAGCTCAGGATCGCGGGCGATGGCGCGCGTGATCTGGAAGCCATTCGCACCGGGCATCACCACGTCCATCAGGATCAGGTCGGGCCTGGCCTGCTTCAGCTGCGCCAGCGCATCGGCGCCGTCTTGCGCCGTCAGCACGGCGTAGCCGGCACGCACCAGCATCTCGCTCAGGTAGTAACGCTCTGTCGGCGAGTCATCGACGATCAGAATTGTGTGTATGGCCATCTGTGTTTTACTTCCTTGCTGCGGTGATTGAGTCGTGCTGAATGCATGATACTAAAAATGGCTGGCCAGGTGCTGCCGCACGGCCGCCAGCAGCGCCTCGGGCGCCAGCGGCTTGGCCAGGCAGGCGCTGGCGCCCGCCATGGCGCCGCGCGCGCGGTCAAACAAGCCCTCTTTCGACGACAGCATCAGCACCGGCGTGGCGTGAAACGCCGCGCTGGCCTTGATCAGCGCGCAGGTACGATAGCCATCGAGGCGCGGCATCAGGATATCGCACACGATCAGCGCCGGCCGGCAGTCGCCGATCTTGGCCAGCGCATCGAAGCCGTTTTCCGCCACCACCACGCGATAGCCGGCGTCGCTCAGCACCTTGCCGGCCGCGCTGCGCACGGTGGCGCTGTCGTCGATGACCAGGATGGTCACGCCGCCGGACGCCGCCGGGGGCGGTAAGGGATTCGTCATGTGATTATTCGACAATCTTTCATACCATAGCACAGGCTGCCGCCTTGCCACGTGGCGGCAGCGGCATGCCGATGCGTCATGCTTGATTAAATGGCCACCATCTCGAAATCATCCTTGCGCGCGCCGCATTCAGGGCAGGTCCAGTTCATCGGCACATCGGCCCAACGCGTGCCGGGAGCGATGTCTTCGTCGGGCAGGCCAGCCGCTTCATCATAAACCCAGCCGCAAATAAGACACATCCACGTTTGGAATTGCTGCGTTGTTTCGTTGCTACTCACGTTCTGCCACCCTTCAATCAAGTAAAATGCTGAATTAGGTATCTTAATCTACCCGCCGTGCAAAACCAAACTTCTCCCCTCATATTAAGCTTCGGCGTGTCCGATCCCGTCGGCGCCATCGGCATCCAGGCCGACCTGGCCACCTTTTCAGCCTTCGGCTGCCATGGCCTGTCGGTCACCACGGGCCTCCTGATCAGCGATACGGCGCGCGTGGAAGACGTGCAGGCCGTCGATCCGGACTGGGTCTCGGACCAGGCGCGCGTGCTGCTGGAAGACATGTCGGTGGCCGCCATCAAGATCGGCGCCCTGGGCAGCGTGGAAAACGTCACGGCCATCGCCGAAATCGTCTCCGACTATCCGAACGTGCCGCTGATCCTCGATCCGTTCATTTCGGCCCTGCCGGAACAGGGCATGGACGACGAGGACATCCTCACCGCCGTGCGCCAGCTGCTGATCCCGCAAACGACGCTGCTGGTGCTCTCGCCGGTGGAACTGGAGCGCCTGGCCGAGACCTGGCGCGACGCCGACCCGGACGACACCTTGCAGAACGATGTCGACTACCTGGTGGCGCTGGGCTGCGAATACGTGCTCGTCACCGGCATGCCGGCCGACGCCAGCAAGGCCGGCACGGCCGAAGGCAAGCTGCGCGCCAATACCCTGTTCGGCGAAGACGGCGTGGTGCGCCACGACGAATGGCGCCACCTGCCGGGCATCTTCAATGGCGCCGGCAGCACCCTGTCGGCGGCCGCCACCGCCCTGCTGGCGCTGGCGGAGAATGAAGACGACGTACCGCAGGCCGTCGTGGCGGCGCAGGCATTTACCACCGGCGCGCTGGCGCATGCGCAGCGCCACGGCATGGGCAAGCTGGTGCCGAACCGGCTGTTCCAGCTGCAGCGCCAGCGCGGCACCGAATAATTCTGTACCAGACCAGACAGACGACACAGACAACGATCCACTTTCAAGGCACGATTATCATGACGACGACTTCACAGAACGACATCCTGTTTGCCCGCGCACAAAAAACCACGCCAGGCGGCGTCAACTCGCCCGTGCGCGCCTTCCGCTCCGTGGGCGGCACGCCGCGCTTCATCACGCGCGCCGAAGGCCCGTACTTCTGGGACGCGGATGGCAAGCGCTATATCGACTACATCGGCTCCTGGGGCCCGGCCATCGTCGGCCACGCCCATCCGGAAGTGGTGAAAGCGGTGCAGGACGCGGCCGCCCTGGGCCTGTCGTTCGGCGCGCCGACCGAAGGCGAAGTGCTGATGGCCGAGGAAATCACGCGCCTGGTGCCGTCGATCGAACAGGTGCGCCTGGTCTCGTCGGGCACGGAAGCGACCATGAGCGCCCTGCGCCTGGCGCGCGGCGCCACGGGACGCGACAAGATCGTCAAGTTCGAAGGCTGCTACCACGGCCACGCCGATTCGCTGCTGGTAAAAGCGGGCAGCGGCCTGCTCACCTTCGGCAACCCGACCTCGGCCGGCGTGCCGGAAGACTTCGTCAAGCACACGCTAGTGCTCGACTATAACAACGTGGAACAGCTGAAGGACGCCTTCGACAGCTTCGGCACGGAAATCGCCTGCGTCATCGTCGAACCGGTGGCCGGCAACATGAACCTGGTGAAAGCCACGCCGGAATTCCTGCAGGCCATGCGCGATCTGTGCACGCAGCACGGCGCCCTGCTCATTTTCGATGAAGTCATGTGCGGCTTGCGCGTGGCCCTGGGCGGCGCGCAGGCGCTGTACGGCATCCGGCCGGACCTGACGGCGCTGGGCAAGGTGATCGGCGGCGGCATGCCGGTGGCAGCCTTCGGCGGCAGCGCGGCGCTGATGCACCACATGGCGCCGCTGGGCGCCGTCTACCAGGCCGGCACCCTGTCGGGCAACCCTGTCGCCGTGGCGGCCGGCATGGCGACATTGAAACTGATCCAGCAGCCCGGCTTCTACGAGCAACTGGGCGCCACGGCCAAGCGCCTGGCCGAGGGCCTGACGGCCGCCGCGCAGGAAGCGGGCGTGGTCTTCTGCGCCGACTACATCGGCGGCATGTTCGGCATCTATTTCAGCGCCACGCCGCCTACCAGCTATGCGGAAATGATGGCGGGCGACCGCAGCAAGTTCAACGCCTTCTTCCACGCCATGCTCGACGAAGGCGTGTATTTCGCGCCAGCCGCCTTCGAGGCGGGCTTCGTTTCGGCGCAGCACGATGACGCCGTCATCGACGCCACCATCGCCGCCGCGCGCAAGGTATTTGCCACCCTGGCCTAAGCTGCATCATCGTCTTGCCACGCAGCGGCCCGTCCGGCCGCTGCGCTCCTCCCTGCCCCGTCCCCTCTTTATTGCTCAATAACATTTGACGCAATGCACAAAATTTGACTCTGGGCCGCTCCTGGCCATGCAAATGCAAAAAAAGTATCGGTTTTATCACATGTAATCGGTGGCCCTGCCGCGTTTGCCTGCATAGAATGGGCACATAAACCAATAACCCGCCCAGCCGGCAACATGGCTGGAGCGCACGGTAACCCAGCAGGAGACACGCCATGACACGCATCCGCCTCGCCGCCACGCCCCGTTCCCGACGCGCCGTTCCACGCCTCGCCTGACCCGCGCGGAGCCCGCCATGCATCCCGATCTCGAAGTCGTCTGCGTGCCCGCCGACGAATCATTTACCGCCTGGTCACACGGCTACCCTTACCGCACCGTGCGCTGGCACTTCCATCCCGAATATGAAATCCAGCTGATCACCGATACCAGCGGCAAGTACTTCGTCGGCGACTATATCGGCGATTTCGCGCCGGGCAACCTGGTCATGTCGGGCCCCAACCTGCCGCACAACTGGGTCAGCGAACTGCCCGACAACCAGCCCGTGCCCCAGCGCTGCCTGATCCTGCAATTCACGGCCGAGTTCATGGCCAAGGCCATCGCCGCCTTCCCGGAATTGCAGTCAGTCAACACCCTGCTGGCCGAATCGCGCAGCGGCCTGCTATTTGCGCCCGAGACCGGTGCCGCCGCCCGCCCGCTGATGCAGCAACTGCTGGCGGCGCGCGGCTGCCGCCGGGTCATGCTGTTCCTGTCGCTGCTGGAACTGCTGCTGGGCGACAGTGGGCGCCGCCAGCTGTCCAGCCCCAGCTACCTGCCCGATCCGCACAGCTACATGGCATCGAAGATGAACCTGGCGCTGGCCTACATCGGCAAGAATCTGTCGACCGACCTGCGCGAGGCGGAGCTGGCCGAACTGATCGGCCAAAACGTCAGTTCCTTCTCGCGCTCGTTCAGCAAGCATGCAGGAATTTCTTTTGTGCAATACGTGAACTTGCTGCGCATCAAGCTGTCCTGCGAAATGCTCAGCAACAGCGCCTTGAGCATCACGGATATCTGCTACCAGGTGGGCTTTAACAACCTGTCCAATTTCAACCGCCAGTTCCTCGCGCACAAGGGGATTTCTCCGTCGAAATTCCGCCGCTACGACGGCCTGAAGACGGCGGCGCCAGGCAACTGACAGCCCGTATTACCCGTTTCCCCCGCTTCATGCCCCGGCAGCAGGCAAGGCAAGGCTGCCACGACACCCGAAAACCATTCTAAAAACCAGGAGACGATGATGTTGAAAAGAAAATTGCTTGCCCTGTCCACCGCCACCCTGTGCGCCGCCAGCCTGGCCATGCCCGCCAGCGCCGCGCCGCTGAAGATCGGCATGTCCTTCCAGGAATTGAACAATCCGTATTTCATCACCATGAAAAAAGCGCTGGAAGAAGCCGCTGCCAGCATCGGCGCCACGGTGGTGATCACCGATGCGCGCCACGACGTGGCCAAGCAGACGAGCGACGTGGAAGACATGATCCAGAAAAAGATCGACATCCTGCTGCTCAACCCCACCGATTCGGTGGGCATCCAGTCGGCCGTCAAGTCGGCCAAGGCGGCCGGCGTCATCGTGGTCGCCGTCGATGCGAATGCCAACGGCCCCGTCGACTCCTTCGTCGGCTCGAAAAATTTCAATGCCGGACAGCTGGCCTGCGCTTACCTGGCCAAGAGCCTGGATGGCAAGGGCGACGTGGCGATCCTCGACGGCATCCCCGTCGTGCCCATCCTGGAACGGGTGCGCGGCTGCAAGGATGCGCTGGCGGCCTTTCCTGGCATAAAGATCGTCACCACGCAGAATGGCAAGCAGGAACGCGACCAGGCCCTCACGGTCACGGAAAACATCCTGCAGGCGCAGCCCAAGCTGAAAGGCATCTTCAGCGTCAACGATGGCGGCGCCATGGGCGCGCTGTCGGCCATCGAGGCGAGCGGCAAGGATGTGAAGCTGACCAGCGTGGACGGCGCGCCCGAAGCCATCAAGGCGATGCTCAAACCCAATTCCAAGTTCATCGCCACGGCCGCCCAGTACCCGCGCGACCAGGTGCGTCTGGCGCTGGCCATCGCCATGGCCAGAAAATGGGGCGCCAACGTGCCGGCGCAAGTGCCGGTCGAAGTCAAACTGGTCGACAAGGCCGGGGCCAAGTCCTTCAGCTGGTAAGCGCGGCGCCTGGCGCACTCCCCGTTCCCGCGGCCCGGCCGCGGGACGTTCACCGTTCCTCCGGATCCCATCATGCAGACGATCTTGCAGCTACGAAACATCACCAAGGGTTTTCCCGGCGTGAAAGCCTTGAACGGCATTAATCTGGACATCCGCCAGGGCGAGATCCACGCCTTGCTGGGCGAAAATGGCGCCGGCAAGTCCACCCTGATGAAAATTCTCAGCGGCATCTACCGGCCCGATGCGGGCAGCATCGCGGTCGATGGCCAGCCCTGCGATTTTCACAGCTACAACGACGCCATCGCCGCCGGCATCGCCATCATCTTCCAGGAATTTTCCCTGATTCCCTATCTGAACGCGGTGGAAAACATCTTCCTGGGACGCGAACGGACCAATGCCCTGGGCCTGCTGTCAAAGAAAGCCATGCGGCAGGAAGCGGCGGCCATCTTCGCCCGCCTGGGCATCGACATCGACCTGGCGGCCGAGATCAGCCAGCTCAGCATTGCCCAGCAGCAATTCGTGGAAATCGGCAAGGCCCTGTTGCTGAACGCCCGCATCCTGATCCTCGACGAACCGACGGCCACGCTGACGCCCAGCGAGGCCGGACACCTGTTCGCCATCATGCGCGAGCTCAAGCAGCAAGGCGTGGCAATGATCTTCATTTCGCACCACATGGATGAAATCTTCGACGTGTGCGACCGCATCACCGTGCTGCGCGATGGCCAGTACGTGGGCATGACGGACGTGGCCGCCACCGATGTCGGCCAGCTGGTGGAAATGATGGTGGGACGCAAGCTGGAAGCGAATTTTCCCGCCAAACCCCTGCGTAGCGGCACGCCAGCCATCGTGCTCGATGCCCGCGACGTGCGTCTGAGCAAGGATGGCCCCGCCAACAGCTTCCAGCTGCGGCAGGGTGAAATCCTCGGCTTTGCGGGCCTCGTCGGCTCCGGCCGCACGGAGCTGGCGCTGGCCGTCATGGGCGCCCAGCCCGCCTGGCACAAGGACATCCGCCTGCATGGCCAGAAGGCCAGCCTGCGCGATCCGGCCGATGCCTTGCGGCATGGTATCGGCCTGTTGCCCGAGAGCCGCAAGACAGAGGGGCTGATCCTCGATTTCACCATCATGGAAAACATTTCCATCAATAACCTGGGCAAATACATGGCGGCTGGCCTGATCCGGCGCCCGGCCGAGCTGGCCGCCACGCGGGCCGTGATGGCCAAGGTGGGCGTCAAGGCGCCCGGCCCGGGCACGCGGGTGGGCGCCCTGAGCGGCGGCAACCAGCAAAAGGTGGTGATCGCCCGCTGGCTCAACCATCACTGCAAGATCCTCATCTTCGACGAGCCCACGCGCGGCATCGACGTGGGCGCCAAGGCGGAAATCTACCGCCTGATGCGCGAACTGACCAGCGATGGCTATTCCATCATCCTGATTTCATCGGAACTGCCGGAAATCACCGGCATGTGCGACCGGGTCGCCGTGTTCCGGCAGGGCGCCATCGTGGCCCTGCTGGAAGGCGCGTCCATTCACTCCAGCGAGGTAATGCGCCATGCAACAACCGCCCAACACTGATACCCTCGCGGCGCCACGCCGCGCCGCCGCCCCTTCCCTGTCGGCACGCGCCCTGTGGGCACGTCTGAAGCAGTCGCCCGCCTTCTTGCCGCTGATCGGCCTGCTGCTGGTGTCGGCTGCCATGGCGGCCACCACCGACCATTTCTTTTCCACCGATAACCTGGTCAATATCGCGCGGCAAGTTTCGATCAACGCCATCATCGCCGTCGGCATGAGCTGCGCCATCCTCAGCGGCGGCATCGACCTGTCCGTCGGTTCGGTGATGGCGCTGACGGGCACCTTGACGGCGGGCCTGATGGTGGCCGGCCTGCCGCCCGGCCTGGCCATCGCCGCCGGCCTGGCCGTGGGCATCGCCTTTGGCGTGGGCAATGGCTTTTTCGTCGCCTACGCCAAAATGCCGCCGATTATCGTCACCCTGGCCACCATGGGCATCGCCCGCGGGCTGGCCCTGCTGTACACGGGCGGCTATCCGATCAACGACTTGCCGGACTGGTTCGAATTCTTTGGCCGCGGCAGCGTGCTGGGCGTGCAGACGCCGATCGTGGTGATGCTGCTGGTGTTCCTCGCCGCCTATGTGCTGCTCGACCATACGCCGCTGGGCCGCTATATCTATGCCATCGGCGGCAACGAGGAAGCGACGCGGCTGAGCGGCGTGCGCGTGGCCCGCTACAAGCTGCTGGTGTACGCCATCAGCGGCGGCACGGCCGCCATCGCCGGCCTGGTGCTGACCTCGCGCCTGATGAGCGGCCAGCCGAACGCCGGCATCGGCTTCGAGCTCGACGCCATCGCCGCCGTCGTCATGGGCGGCACGGCCATCACGGGCGGACGCGGCTCCATCGTCGGCACCCTGATCGGCGCCGTCATGCTTGGCGTGCTCAATAACGGCCTGAACATGATGGGCGTCTCGCCCTACCTGCAAAACATCATCAAGGGCGTGATCATCCTGCTCGCCATTTACATCAGCCGCAACAGCAGCAAGCGCGCCTGACCACCTTTACCACCTGGAGCCTGCCATGAAGTACACCGAAGTCGAGATGCAAGCCGTGGTCTGCCACGGTCCGAAAGACTACCGCCTGCAGAAAATCGCCCGCCCCGCGCCGCGCCTGAACGAGTTGCTGATCCGCATCGCCGCCTGCGGCATCTGCGCCAGCGACTGCAAATGCCACTCGGGCGCCGCCATGTTCTGGGGCGGCGACGGCCAGCCATCGTGGGTCAAGCCGCCCGTGATCCCGGGCCACGAATTCTTCGGCTATGTGGTCGAAGCGGGCGAGCATGGCGAGGAGCATTTTGGCGTGAAGGTGGGCGACCGCATCATTGCCGAGCAGATCGTGCCTTGCGGCAAGTGCCGTTTTTGCAAGTCAGGCAAATACTGGATGTGCGAAGTGCACAACATCTTCGGCTTCCAGCGCGAAGTGGCCGATGGCGGCATGGCTGAATACATGCGCATCCCGCCCACGGCCCTCGTGCATAAAATTCCCGACAGCATCTCGCTGGAAGACGCCGCCATCATCGAGCCGATGGCGTGCGCCATCCACACCGTCAACCGCGCCGAGGTACAGCTCGACGACGTGGTGGTGATCGCCGGCGCCGGGCCGCTGGGCCTGATGATGACGCAGATCGCGGCCCTGAAGACGCCGAAGAAACTGGTGGTGATCGACATGGTGCCGGAACGCCTGGCGCTGGCGCGCGAATATGGCGCCCACGTCACCATCAATCCCGCCACCGACGATGCGCTGGCCGTCATCCACGGCTTGACGCAGGGCTATGGCTGCGATGTGTACATCGAAACGACGGGCGTGCCGGCCGGCGTGACGCAGGGCTTGAACCTGATCCGCAAGCTGGGCCGATTCGTCGAATTCAGCGTGTTCGGCAAGGAAACCAGCGCCGACTGGTCCATCATCGGCGACCGCAAGGAACTCGACGTGCGCGGCGCCCACCTCGGCCCGTACTGCTACCCGGTCGCCATCGACCTGCTGGAGCGGGGCCTGGTCACTTCGAAAGGCATCGTCACGCACGACTTTCCGCTGGAAGACTGGGAACAGGCGTTCGCGCTGGCCAATTCGCTCGACTCCATCAAGGTCTTGCTGAAACCAGCGCAAAATTGAACGGAGAAGCGGGCATGGATTACGTCATCGGTGTCGATATCGGCACGCAAAGCACCAAGGCCCTGCTGGTCAGCAGCGGCGGCGCCATCGTGGCCCAGCACGCGCACGGCTACCAGGTCGACACGCCCCGCCCCTTGTGGGCCGAGCAATGGCCGGCCGTGTGGTACGACGCCGTGGTGGCGTGCGTGCGGCAGGTGCTGCAGGCGGGCGGCGTGCCGCCGGAGCGCATCAAGGCCATTTGCGTGAGCAGCCTGTATGGCGGCTCCGGCATTCCCGTCGATGCCGCCATGCAGCCGCTGCACCCGTGCCTGATCTGGATGGACCGGCGCGCCACCGACGAGGTGGCATGGGTCAGGCGGCATGTCGACCTGGAGACCCTGTATGCCGTCACCGGCAACGGCGTCGACAGCTATTACGGCTACACCAAGATGCTCTGGATCAAGCGCCACCGGCCCGAGGTGTGGGACAACACGCGCTACTTCCTGCCGCCGAACAGCTATATCAATTACTTGCTGACGGGCGACGTGGCCGTCGACCATAGTTCGGCCGGCAATATTGGCGGCGTGTACGACCTGGCCGCGCGCGGCTGGTCGGCGCCCATGCTGGACGCCCTGGGCATCCCCGCGCGCATGATGCCGGCGCGCCTGCTCGACTCGTCCGAAGTGGTGGGCGCCTTGCTGCCGCAGGCGGCGCAACAGCTCGGACTGCTGGCGGGCACGCCCGTCATGGCCGGCGGCGTCGACGCGGCCGTGGCCACCTTCGCCGCCGGCGTCAGCCGCGCCGGCCAGCACGTGGCCATGATCGGCACCAGCATGTGCTGGGGCTACATCCACCAGCAGGCCGATGCGCGCCATGGCTTGATCAGCATGCCGCATGTGTTCAACAGCCAGTCCGACCTGTACGTGTTTGGCGGCGCCATCACGGCAGGCGCCTCCGTCAGCTGGTTCCGCGACGAATTTTGCCAGGCCGACGTGGAGGCAGCCAGGCTTCTGGGACATGCCGATGCCCACCAGCTGATGGAGGAGCAGGCGCTGGCCGTGCCGCCCGGCGCCGATGGCGTGCTGTTCCTGCCTTATCTGATGGGCGAACGCAGCCCCATCTGGGATGCGGGGGCCCGCGGCGCCTTCCTGGGCCTGAGCCTCTACCACAGCCGCGCCCCTCTGTACCGCGCCGTGCTGGAAGGCGTGAGCTTTGCCCTGCAACACAATATCGAGGCGGGCGCCAGGGACACAGGAACGGTGGCGCTCGACGACAAGCTGATCGTCGTCGGCGGCGCCGCGCATTCGCCCCTGTGGATGCAGATCATTGCCGACATCACCGGCTACCCCGTCTACACCATCGCGGAAAACGTCGAGGCGGCGCTGGGCGCGGCCTTGCTGGCGGCACTCGGCGCCGGCCTGGTCGACAAGGAAGCGGCGCAGCGGGGCTGGGTCACCCTGGTGCCGCGCAGCACGCCGCAACCGGCCGCCAGCGCAGTCTACCGCCGCATTTTCGAGCTCTACCGCGACGCGTATCCCGCCTTGCGGCCCCTGATGCACCGCATCAACCACGCCAACCCAACTTGAGGATCAGCATGCTTTTCGATTTCCGCCACAAGAAATTCATCGTCACGGGCGCGTCCAGCGGCATCGGCCTCGTCACGGCGCGCATGCTCAGCGCGGCCGGCGCGCGCGTTATTGCTATCGGACAAAACACCGAGCGGCTGGAGGCGCTGGCCGGGGAAACCGGTTGCCAGCCCCTGCAGCTCGACATTTGCGACAGCGATGCCATGGCGGCCGCGCTGGCGCCGCTGCGCAACGTCGATGGCCTCGTCAATTGTTCAGGGATTTCGCAGCTGCGGTCCTGCCTGGAAACCGATGCGGCCAGTTTTGACCGCGTGATGGCCGTCAATGCGCGCGGCGCGGCCATGATGGCGCGCCACGTGGCGCAGGGCATGCTGCGCGAAGGACGTCCGGGCAGCATCGTGAATGTTTCCAGCCAGGCGGCGCTGGTGGCGCTGGAACACCACCTGGCGTATTGCGCCTCGAAGGCGGCCATGGATGCGATCACCCGCAGCCTGTGCCTGGAACTGGGGCCGCATGGCATCCGCGTCAACAGCGTCAACCCCACCGTGACCCTGACGCCGATGGCCGAACGGGATTGGAGCGACCCGGCAAAAAGCGGCCCCATGCTGGCAGCCATTCCACTGCGCCGTTTCGCCACCTCGGAAGAGGTGGCCAAGCCCATCCTGTTCCTGCTCAGCGACGCCGCCGCCATGATCAGCGGCGTCAGCCTGCCGGTCGATGGCGGCTATACCTGCCGCTAAATCAGCGGCAACTAGGCGACTTGCTGCACGTCCACCGGCTGCAGCAGGTCCGCTACCAGCGCCGGCAGGCGCGCCATGTCGCTGAACACGAGATGCGCGCCGGCCGCCTTCAGGCGCGCTTCCTGGCCGGGCGCGATATGCCCGCCGCCAATGAATCCCAGCACCGTCATGCCTGCCGCCACGGCCGCCGTCACGCCCGTGACGCTGTCTTCCAGCACCAGGCACTGCGCCGGCGGCACGCCGAAGGCGGCAGCTGCCGCCAGATAGACACCCGGATGCGGCTTGGCATGGCCCACCAGGTCCGGCGTAAACACGCGGTTCTCGAACAATGGCGCCATGCCCGTGCGCTCCAGCGCCGACAGCACGCGTGCGCTGACGCTGTTCGAGGCCACGGCCTTGGGCAGGGGAATGGCGGCCAGCGCCTGCGCCACGCCGGGCACGGCGCGCAGCTGCGCATCGCAGGCCGCATCGACGGCATTGCCGATAGCCATGATGTCATCGGCCGGCAATTGCGGCAGGCCCAGTTCCTTGTAGATATCCTGCATCAGCGGCACCAGGCGCTGTCCCAGGCGCGGTTCGATCAAGCCTTGCAGGGTGACGCCCTCCGGCAGGTTCGGCAGGCGCGGCCCCAGCAATTCCAGCAATGCTTGCAGGGCCACGGCTTCGCTGTCGATCAGCACGCCATCGCAATCGCTGATCAGATGGGTAAAGCGCGGTGGGGTGGTAGCGGTATCAGGCATGAATTCTCCAGAAGACAACGGTGGCGGGAAATGCGGCAGCCAGCCGGCACAGGCCGGCGCCGCGACAAGCATAGGTGGAACAGGCGGGCATGGCCACGCCAAAAGCAGGCCGTTAGCGATACTTTTTTGAAAGAAAATGGCACACGGCGGCGGGAAAGCAGGGGCAATAACGCAATACCACTTCAATACCACGCAATACCAGTGATTATCGCCGATTTTTGAAATTGCTGCGCTCGCCTGCTCATGCGGGACGGTCCCGGTGGCGGCACTGGAGCGCGGGCGCGCCCCAGTTTCTGGCGTTTACTTCAGCCAGCCGCGGTGGCGGAAGTACAGGAAGGGCGCGATGGCGCTGGTGATCATCAGGCCCCAGGCCCACGGATAGCCAAACGACCATTCCAGCTCCGGCATCAGCTTGAAGTTCATGCCGTACACGCTGGCGATCAGGGTAGGCGGCAGGAAAGCCACGCTGGCCACCGAGAAGATCTTGATGATCTTGTTCTGGTTGATGTTGATGAAACCGACGGTCGCATCCATCAGGAAGTTGATCTTATCAAACAGGAAAGAGGTATGGCCGTCCAGCGATTCGATGTCGCGCAAAATCTGCCGCGCTTCCTCGAACTGCTCGGAATTGAGCAATCGGCCGCGCATCAGGAAACTCACGGCGCGGCGCGTATCCATCATGTTGCGGCGAATGCGGCCATTCAAATCTTCCTCGTGGGCAATCGCATTCAGCGCTTCGGCCGCGTGCGCATCGGTAAATTCCTTTTGCAGCACGCGCGTGCTGACTTCTTCCAGGTTCTGGTAGATGCCTTCGAGCACGTCGGCCGAATATTCGGCATCGGTAGCGTACAGGTCCAGCAGCACGTCCATGTAGTCGGCGATCGAACCGGGCCGCGAGCGGGCGCGCATGCGCACCAGGCGGAACACGGGCAAGTCGTCCGTATGCATGGAAAACAAAATCTTGCGGGCAAGAATGAAGGCCACGGTGATGACGCGCGACGGGCCGTCGTCCTCTTCGCGCAGGAAATCCGTGCGCAGGTGCAAGTCGCCGTTTTCCGCTTCGTAATAGCGGGCCGACGCTTCAATATCCTTGACTTCGTCTTCGCCCGGCAGGGTGACGTTGTAGATGGCCTTGACCCAGGCCCGTTCGTCGTCGGTGGGGTCGGTCAGGTCGACCCAGACCGGTTCGGCATTTTCGAGGTCTGCGCGGCTGTCGATCGGCACCTGGTTGAGCCGGCCATTCTGTAATACAAAGACATTGATCATGCGCGCTCTCAGCCGGATGTTAGGTTATCGTGATGTGCTGGCGCTGGCGCCAAAAATGAAAACAGCGCAAGTGTACCCGCAAAGGCCTTTTCACGACCACCCCTCCACCATGCTTTTTCACGGAAAATGTGCGGCTATGCACCATTACGATGCTGCGCCGCAATAGTGCCAATCTGGCAGCTTTGATTTAATGCAAACAAAGGCGGCCATCATCAAGGCAATTCGGCCGCTCCCATGCGCCGCAGGATGACGCCCGTGCGCCGATTCAGATAGCCCGTGTCGCGGTGGCGGTCGTAAAAGCGGGGATTCGGCAGCATCACAGCCAGTTTCGCCGCCTGCGCCGCGCTCAGGCTGGCCGCGCTGACGTGGTAATAGTGGCGCGCCGCCGCTTCGGCGCCGAAGATGCCCGTGCCGAACTCCACCACGTTCAGGTAAATCTCGAAAATGCGCTGCTTGTCCATCAGGCTTTCCAGCATGTAGGTGATGATCAGCTCCTGGCCCTTGCGCACGTAGCTGCGCGAACCGGACAGGAAGAGATTCTTCGCCAGCTGCTGCGTGATGGTGGAGCCGCCGGCCACCACCTTCTGCTTCTTGCTGTTTTTTTCATATGCCTTTTGCAAGGCATCCCAGTCCACGCCCTCATGCTCGGAAAAATTCGCGTCTTCCGAGGCGATGATGGCGCGCTTTAAATTGTTCGAGATGCGGTTGTACGGTACCCACGTCTGCTGGATGGTGGCATTCGGATTTTTTTCCTGCAAGACCGACAGCTGTTCGCGCATGAAGGCCGTGCTGGAAGGATTATGGTCGACCCACCACCAGATTTGCAGGAAGAAATACAGTTGCACGACGATGAACGCCAGCACGGGCACGATGAACAGCCATTTGATCCAGCCATAGCGGCTGCCGCCGCCCTTGCGATTGCCCTTCTTGCCGGCGCTCACAGGGCACCGCGCAGCTGCGCCAGCAATGCCTGCGTCTGCGGCCGCACGCCGCGCCACACGTAAAACGCTTCCGCCGCCTGCTCCACCAGCATGCCCAGGCCGTCGCGCACCTGTGCGCCATGCTGCGCGGCAAAGTCCATGAAGACCGTGGGCTGCGCGCCATACATCATGTCCAGCGCCAGGGTCTGGCTGCCGAAGATCGTCACTGGCACGGGCGGCAAGTCGCCCGCCAGGCTGGCCGAGGTGGCGTTGATGATGATATCGAACTGGCCTTCGGCCTGCTCGAAACCGCCGGCGCGCAGCTGTTCAGGGTGAGCCAGGGCATCGGCGAATTGCGCCACCAGCGCGGCGGCCGTGGCCACGGTGCGGTTGGCAATGAACAGTTCCTGCGGTCCCTGTTCCAGCAAGGGCAGCACCACGCCGCGCGCGGCGCCGCCCGCGCCCAGCAGCAGGATGCGCTTGCCGGCGATGGCCACGCCCGCATTGCGCACGATGTCGGCCACCAGCCCCGCGCCATCGGTATTGTCGCCAAGAATGGTTTCATTATCGAAGCGCAGGGTATTGACGGCGCCGGCCGCCCGGGCGCGCGGCGTCAGTTCCGTGGCCAGGGCGCAGGCGTCCAGCTTGAACGGCACCGTCACGTTCGCGCCCTTGCCGCCCTCGGCGGCAAAGCTGCGGGCGGCCAGGGCAAAGCCGTCCAGCGGCGCCAGCCGGCGTTCGTAGACGATGGACTCGCCCGTCTGCAGGGCAAAGGCGGCGTGGATCAGGGGAGACTTGCTATGGGCGATAGGATTGCCGAAGACACAATATTGATCTGGATTCATTTCGTTTTTGCTCAATTGCTGCCGCCAGTCAGGTTAGCTTCCATTTTTTCTTCGCGGGTAAATTTGAAGCGGGTAATAACCACCCACAGGTCATCCTTGTCGCTCGACAACATATTCGGCGGGAAACGGCCGAAGGGCGCGGCGCGGCGCACGATGGCCAGGGCGGCCGCATCCAGGGCCGGGTTGCCTGAACTGCGCTCCACGCGGGCGCCGCCTTCCTTCTGGTAAATCGTGCCGTCCTGGAAGATGGGGATGTACACGACCAGCTCGCCATACATCTTGCGGCCATTCTTTTGCGGGAAATTCAGGGTGCCGATTTCCTCGATGCGCTTTTGCAGGGTCTTGTAATACATGGCATAGCCGACCTCCTGCGTGCTGGGGGTAATGAAGGTCTTGCGCGGACGCTTATTTTGATCTTCCACGGTCTGGCTGATCTCGGCGGCCATGCGGGCGATGGCCTTGCTGCTTTCCATCAAGTCCGAACCGGACGCCAAGGGGTTGGGCTTGTCCTTTTCCGTGACGGGCGCGGCGCTGTAGGGCGTCGTCTTGGCCGCCTGCGTCAGCAATTCCTGCTGCTTCTGTTCCAGCTCGGCAATGCGGCGCGCGCTGGCCTTGACGCTGACGCCCTCTTCCAACTTGCGCATGTCGGGCAAGGGCGACTTGGCACGGCCCTTGTCGGCCTGGCCGCCACCGTCCAGGCTGGCTTGTGCCAGCGCGTCGGCCTTCAGCGGTTTATTGGCATGCTTGGCGTTGACCAGGATGACTTCCAGGCCAGGGTCGGTAGCGACGGCCCGCTGCGGCGCCGGGGCGACAAAATGCATCGCCAGCAGGGCGCCGTGCGCCAGCAGCGATACCGCCACGGCAATCATCAGGAAACGATTCTCTCGGAAAGACTTCACGCGCAACCCAGTTCGCAACAAGCACAAGATACAAGATGGCTGAATTCTACGTCAAAGGACGGTACCGGCAACAGTTTTCGGCACCGCCCTGCGGCCTTGCTTGCGCCTTATTTGACCTCGGGTTCGCTGACCACGTCTTCGCTGGCCAGTTCCGCCACTTCCGCATCGGCGTCGCTGACCTGGTTGGCCGCTTCCGGCGATACTTCGGCCGCCACCTCGCCCTCCTCGGCGGCATCGTCGCCGGTCTCTTCCTCGTAGTCCAGTTCGGCCTCGTCGGCGGCCGCATCGGGCACGGCGGCGATTTCCAGCAGGCGCGCCTCAATGCTCAGGTCGACCTCATCCCAGCGCAGCAAATCCAGCTTGACCTGGGCGCCGCGCGCCACGGATGGCATGCCCGGCAGCTTGATGACCAGCGGAATGTCGACCAGGCGCAGGATTTCGTCTTTCAGCACGACAGCGTCGACCTGGCGCGCGTTTTCCTGGTGCAGCCAGCGCAAGCACCAGTAGCGTTCCATGTTCGACTGGAAATCCCCGTAGGCGGCATACGCGGCGTCAAACGCCGAGACGATGGCGAACAGGTTGGCGTCGCGCGGCTTGAATGGCGCCACCAGCGGCGCCGTCACGCCATGCTCGGCGCAGGCGATGATTTGCCACTGGTTCACCAGGTCGGTATACCGGCGCAGGGGCGAGGTGCTCCACGCATACTGATCCACGCCCAGGCCCTGGTGCGGCGCCGCATGGGTGACCATGCGCACCTGCATCTTTGCCGCCCAGCTATTGCCCGTACCGCCGCCCTGGCTGCGGTAGATGCCCGGCACGCCATGGTCGTGCAGCATCTTGCCCCAGGTACTGTTGGCAAAAATCATCAGTTCAGCGACGATCTTGTCCAGCGGCGCGCCACGCTTGCGGCGCGCCACGGTGACGATGTCATTTTCCACATAGAAGTTGAAATCGACGCGGTTGTTCTGTTCCGGCTTGAGGCCGAACGCTTCGCGCTTCTTCATGCGGCCCTGTTCCAGCTGCTGCGCCCATTGCCACAGGATGGCGAAGTCGGCCTTGTGCGGGTAGTCGCCTTCGCCACTGGCCAGGGTTTCCTCGTTGACCAGGTCATCGAGCTGGTTGTGGCGCAGGTTGCTGGCGATGGGCACCAGCTCGGCGATGGTCTGCGTGCTGACCACGGCCCAGTCGGCTTTCGGGTCCAGCGTGGCGTACAGCGACAGGGCCGGGCACGTCGTGCCTTCGGCCAGGGTGAACGCGTTGACGACATCATCGGGCAGCATGGTGATCTTGTCGCCCGGCATGTAGACAGTGGACATGCGCTGGCGCGCCATCTTGTCGATCACGTCTTCCGGGCGGATGCCCAGGCCCGGCGCGGCGATATGGATGCCGACCTTGACCGTACCGTCCGGCAATGGCTGCACGGAGAAGGCATCGTCGATCTCGGTGGTGGTCACGTCGTCGATGGAGAAGGCGGCCACGTCGGCCAGCGGCAGCTTGGCCGTGACGGACGGCACGGGTACGTTCGGGAAGCCGGCGCCTTTCGGGAAATTCTCGAAGAGGAATTTCGACAGGTGCAAATCTTTCGGCGAAGCAATGCCCCCCACGGCCAGCATCAGGCGCGCCGGTGTCGTGTGCAACTCCGTGCACGCCGCTTCCAGCGCCTTGTATTCAATCGTGTTCTTGTCCGGCTTGAACAGCAGTTGCAGCACCATCGGCTGCATCGCGGCAGGCAGGCGGTTCTGCTTCAGCTCTTCCACGTATGCCGCTTGCACGAGCGCCTGCTGCTTTTTCTTTTCGATGCCGGCCAATGCCGCCTTCAGCGACGCTTCCGGCGCCGCCTTGTAGCGGCCACGGCCCTTCTTGTAGAAATACACGGGCGCCGAATGCAGGGCCAGGATCAGGCCGGCCGCTTCCGGCGGCAAGGGAGCATGGCCGAAATACTCGGCGCCCAGCTCGGCAAAGCCGAACTCGTCTTCGCCCGCCACTTCCCACAGGAAATCGAGGTCGATCTCGGCGGCAATGCTCTTGGCTTGCTCCAGCAGCTCGGCCGGGGCCGGTTTTTCATACTGCAGCAGCACGTCCTTGGTCTTGACCTTGGTGCGCTTGCCGCTGGCCATTTCGACCTGATAGGCTTCACCCGCTTGCGACAGGACCGTGCCGACCTTGAAATCGCCGGATTCTTCAAAAAATAGATTCATTGTTATGCTTTGTTTATTAATGTGTCGGTTGCAACGGTGCGAGTGACGGGACTCAACTCAAACACCGCCGGCAAAAATACTTCGGTTACCAGCAGCAATCCTTGATGGCGCTGATACAGACAGCGCCGGGCAAAAAAGAGCGACTTGTCATCGGCACGCGCCCCTTCCAGGGCCAGCGCCGCCTGCGCCCGCCGCACCAGCGGATGGCCGGCGCGCAAACGGGCAAATTCGAGTGAACCACGCCGTACCATGCGGTCGCCAAACAGGGTCGTGCCCAGCGAGCGTTCGCCCAGTGCGGAAAACAGGGGCCAGTCGGTGGCCGTCGCCTGCATGGGCACGACGGTGTGGCCAAACACGGCCGGCCTATTATCACACCGCAACAGCACTTCGCGTTCCCACACGCGGCCCGCGCGATGCAAGCCGATGATGCCGGCTTCGTCGCTCAGGCAGCGCGCAGTTTCCTGGTGCAAACATTGCACTCGGAATGCCTGGCTGTGCGCTTTCAGCTTGGCCGTCAGCGAGCCGCCGCCCGTCAGCCAGTGGCGCAAGGCAGGCGGTGCATTGACGGCATTCACGTGCGCATGCCATTGCGCCTGGCGCAGCGAACCCGGCCTCACCTGCCGGCTTTCGCATCGATGCCGCAAAAGGCCAGCACGGGCGCCACGTAATCGGCAAATTCACTGATGCCGTGATCGCTGCCTTCGATGACGATCTGCTGCGCGCCTTGATAATGCGCCAGCATGTCGCGATAGTCGAGCACTTCATCGCCGGTGGCGGCGATGAGGAAATAGCGTTGCGGCTCAGTAATTTTATCCACGGCAAACGCGCGCAGCTCGTCGATGTACGCGCGCTTGAACTCGAATGGCTTGTCCGAATGAAACTCGGTCGTCACGCCCACATGTTGCTCCAGATCAATCAGGGGCACGATGGCGGGATTGAGCAGCACGGCGCGGCAACCGAGCTGTTCGGCTAGCCAGGTGGCATAGTAGCCGCCCAGCGAGGAACCGATGATCGTCAGGTCGGCGGGCGCCACATTGTTGACCAATGACAAGGCCAGCTCGATGGCCAGTTTCGGCGAGGCCGGCAATTGCGGGCACAGCCATTCATCCGCGCGGCCCAGCGCCTGCATCTGCGCGGCCAGCAGGCGCGACTTCATCGACAGCGGCGACGAGCGGAATCCATGCAGGTACAAAATCATCGGCCCAGCGCCTCCAGCAATTTCTGGTGCACGCCGCCAAAGCCGCCATTGCTCATGACGACGATCTGGTCGCCGGGACGGGCGCTTGCCGCCACGGCCGCCACCAGGGTAGCGATGTCTTCATACGCGCTGGCAATCTTGCCCAGCGGCGCCAGCGCGTCGCCCAGGCTCCAGCCCAGCGCCTGATGGCTGCCGAAGCCGAAGACCAGGTCGGCATCCTTCAGGCTGCCCGGCAGCGCATCTTTCATGGCGCCCAGCTTCATGGTGTTCGAGCGCGGCTCCAGCACGGCCAGAATGCGGCCGCTATCGCCGATTTTTTGCCGCAAGCCGCGCACGGTGGTGGCTATGGCCGTCGGGTGGTGGGCGAAATCGTCAAATACGGTAATGCCATTGACCACGCCGCGCACTTCCATGCGGCGCTTGACGCTCTCGAAGGTGGCCAGCGCGGCACACGCCTGGGCGATCGGCACGCCCACGTGGCGCGCGGCGGCGATGGCCGCCAGCGCATTGCTGCGGTTGTGCTTGCCGGTCAGGGCCCACGCCACGTGGCCTTCCAGCTTGCCATTGAAGAACACGTCGAAGCTGCCATCGGCCTGCTCTTGCAGTTGCCAGTTGGCATCCTGGCCAAAACTTTCCTTTTCGCTCCAGCAGCCGCGCGCCAGCACGCGCTGCAACGACGCTTCGTCGCCGTTGAAGACGAGGCGGCCGATGCCGGGCACGGTGCGCACCAGGTGGTGGAATTGCGTCTCGATCGCGTGCAGATCGGGGAAGATGTCGGCGTGATCATATTCCAGGTTATTCATGACGGCCGTCTTCGCGTGGTAATGCACGAATTTGCTGCGCTTGTCGAAGAAGGCCGTGTCATATTCATCGGCTTCGATGACGAAGAAGTCGGAATCGGCGCAGTTGCCGTCGATTTTGCCGCTGAGACGGGCGGAAATGCCAAAGTTCATCGGTACGCCGCCGATCAGGAAGCCCGGCGCATAGCCGGCGTCTTCGAGTATCCACGCCAGCATGGCCGAGGTGGTGGTCTTGCCATGCGTGCCGGCCACGGCCAGTACCCACTTGTTGCGTAATATATGTTCGCCGATCCACTGCGGGCCGGATACATACGGCAGGCTGCGGTTGAGAATCTCTTCCACCAGCGGATTGCCGCGCGACACCACATTGCCAATCACATACAAATCCGGGTTCAACTTGGTTTGTGCGGGGTCAAAACCCTGGATCAGTTCGATCCCCTGCGATTCCAGCTGGGTACTCATCGGCGGATAGACGTTGGCATCGCAACCGGTAACTTTATGGCCGGCTTCCTTGGCCAGGACGGCCAGGCCGCCCATGAAGGTACCGCAAATGCCGAGAATATGAATATGCATGTGATCAGTGCGAAAGGTGCGCGGTGAACGCGGTTAAGTAAGAAGACGGTAGCAGGACGGTGAGAAAAAAAAAGAGCAAGTATGGGATTTTAACCGACGCCATGGTTTTTTCCGCTTCGGAGTATCATCTCGCTCATGACGACTGATGCATTTGACGATAGCGCGCTCGTGCGCCTGGAAATTGCCGCCGCTGCCGCGCGCCTGGTGGCGCAGGACGGCGCCGACTATGGCAGCGCCAAGCGCAAGGCGGCGCGGCAGGTGCTGGGCGATGCGCCCAGCCGGCCCAATGTACTGCCCGACAACGACATGATCGAGGAGCAGGTACGCCAATATAACGCCCTGTTCCTGGCCGACAGCCAGCCGGCGCGCCTGTTCCAGCTGCGCACGATTGCGCTGCAGGTCATGGAAGCGTTGCAACAATTTCATCCCCTGCTCAGCGGCCCCGTGTTCAATGGCACGGCCGGCCCGCACGACGAGATCTATCTGCAACTGTTTGCCGACAGCGCCAAGGATATCCACATCTTCCTGCTGAATAAAAATGTGCTGCTCGACATGTCGGAAAGCCCGCATTTCAAGGGAGCGCGTTATGATGCGGTCGAGACCGCCAGTTTCTTGTGGAAAAACGAAGGCGTGCACGCGGCCATGTATGAACTCGACGACATGCGCGGCGCGCTGAAGGCCAGGGACGGCAAGATGCTGCGCACCGATATCGCGGGGCTGCGCGGCCTGCTCGCCGCCAGCCTGGCCAAGCCGCTGCCGGATAAGACTGACCACTGATATAGATAGAAGATAGATTAAAGAGCCATGACAAAAAAGAACTGGATTGCCTGCGCCATCGTTGCCCTGATGTTCGGTGGCATGGGCGCGTATGTGGGCATGCATAAAGAGAAAGAAAAGGCGGCGCCGCTGACGACCACCATCGCGCCGGGCGCGACAGGCCCCGTCAATGAACTGTATGCGCTGTCGCTGCCCGACGCGGCAGGCGCCACGCAAGCCTTGTCACAATGGAAAGGCAAGAACCTGCTGGTGAACTTCTGGGCGCCGTGGTGCCCGCCCTGCGTGGAAGAAATGCCGGAGTTATCTGAAGTGCAAGGCCACTATGCGGCAAAAAACCTGCAAGTGATCGGCATCGGCATCGATTCGGCCAGCAATATTGCCACCTTTGCCAGCAAGTTCAAGATCGCCTATCCTGTGTATGTGTCGGGCATGAGCGGTACCGACCTGTCGCGTCATTTTGGCAACGCCACGGGCGGTTTGCCCTTTACGGTGCTGATCGGCGCCGATGGCGAAGTCAAAAAGACCTATCTGGGGCGCTTGAAATTTGATCAGTTGCGCGCCGATCTGGACAATTTGTAAATTCGGAGCGTGCTTTTTTCTCTTGCCAATGCGTATCTTTGGCGGCAAAATGCGGAACTTTCGCTAAAACGGTCTTCCATACATGGCAAAAAACCTCCTTCTGCTCAACGGCCCCAACCTGAATTTGCTGGGGACGCGCGAGCCTGAGGTCTACGGCGCCAGCACCTTGGCCGATATCGAACAGGCAGCAATGGCGCAAGCCATGGCGGCCGGTGCCGACCTGGTCTGCTTTCAAAGCAACCATGAAGGCGCGCTGATCGACCGTATCCATGCCGCGCGAGCGGAAGGGATCGATGCCATTGTCATCAATCCGGGTGGCCTGACCCATACCAGCGTCGCCTTGCGCGATGCGCTGGCCGGGGTGGCCATTCCGTTCGTGGAAGTCCATATCTCGAATATTTATCAACGCGAAACGTTTCGACATCACTCATTTCTCAGCGCGATCGCGCAGGGGACGATCTGCGGGCTGGGTATCGATGGATATCGGTTTGCCATCGACTTTGCGCTTAAAAAACGTTAATCTACGCGATCTGCACGCATTTAGCGCGGCGATAGGTTCTTGGACATCACCGCATCACTCATAAAACAAACTACATTCCTAGGGGTTTTACATGGATCTACGAAAACTCAAGACCTTGATCGACCTGGTCGCCGAATCGGATATCGCAGAGCTGGAAGTTACCGAAGGCGAAAGCAAGGTTCGCATCGTCAAATCGTCGGCCATGCCGCAAAACCAGATGGTCATGATGCAGCCGCAAGGCATGCAAGCCCAGTACCAGCCAGCCGCGCCAGCCGCCGCGCCAGCACCTGCTGCCGCCGCCGTCGTGGTGGCCGCCGAGCCAACCGGCTACATCGTCAAATCGCCGATGGTCGGCACCTTCTACCGCTCGTCCGCGCCTGGCAGCGCCGCGTACGTCGAAGTGGGCTCCACCGTCAAGGAAGGTGATACCCTGTGCATCATCGAAGCGATGAAGCTCCTGAATGAAATCGACTCGGACAAAGCCGGCGTCGTGACCCAGATCCTGGTCGAAAACGGCCAGCCGGTCGAATTCGGTCAACCCTTGTTTGTGATCGGCTAAGAACCAGTCCACACGGCCGGCAACGGCCGTTTGCAGTTTTAGCCCCTCACACTTGTTGTTTCGCCGGCTCGCCGGCTCTCACAGACATACGCGAACCTATACCATGTTTGAAAAAATCCTGATTGCCAACCGTGGTGAAATTGCCCTCCGTATTCAGCGCGCCTGCCGCGAAATGGGCATTAAAACGGTTGTAGTCCACTCCGAAGCCGACAAGGACGCGAAATACGTCAAGCTGGCCGACGAATCCGTTTGTATCGGGCCGGCACAGTCCGCCCTCAGCTACCTGAACATGCCCGCCATCATCAGCGCCGCTGAAGTGACGGATGCGCAAGCGATTCACCCAGGCTACGGCTTCCTGTCGGAAAACGCCGACTTTGCCGAACGCGTCGAGAAATCGGGCTTCGTCTTCATCGGCCCCCGCTCCGAATCGATCCGTTTGATGGGCGATAAAGTATCGGCCAAGCAAACCATGATCAAGGCTGGCGTACCGTGCGTACCCGGCTCGGAAGGCGCCTTGCCGGACGATCCGAAAGCCATCGTGCAAATTGCCCGCAAGATCGGCTACCCGGTCATCATCAAGGCCGCCGGTGGCGGTGGCGGACGCGGCATGCGCGTGGTGCACACGGAAGCTGCCCTGATCAACGCCGTGGCGATGACCAAGACGGAAGCCGGCACGGCCTTCGGCAACCCTGAAGTGTATATGGAGAAGTACCTGGAAAATCCGCGCCACGTGGAAATCCAGATCCTCGCCGACGAACACAAGAACGCCGTCTGGCTGGGCGAGCGCGACTGCTCCATGCAGCGCCGCCACCAGAAAGTAATCGAAGAAGCGCCGGCGCCGGGCATCCCGCGCAAGCTCATCGAGAAAATTGGCGACCGTTGCGCCGAAGCCTGCCGCAAGATAGGCTACCGCGGCGCCGGTACCTTCGAATTCCTGTATGAAAACGGCGAGTTCTATTTCATTGAAATGAATACCCGCGTGCAAGTGGAACATCCCGTCACCGAGATGATCACCGGCATCGACATCGTGCAAGAACAGATCCGCATCGCCGCCGGCGAAAAACTGCGTTTCCGCCAGCGCGACGTCTTGCTGTCGGGCCACGCCGTCGAGTGCCGCATCAATGCGGAAGATCCGTTCAAGTTCACGCCATCGCCAGGCAAGATCGTCTCGTGGCATGCCCCGGGCGGCCCAGGCATCCGCGTCGATTCGCACGCTTACGCCGGCTACTACGTGCCGCCGCACTACGACTCGATGATCGGCAAAGTGATCGCTTACGGCGCCACGCGCGAGCAAGCCATCCGCCGCATGCAGATCGCCCTGTCCGAAATGGTGGTCGAAGGCATCAACACCAACATCGCCCTGCACCGCGAGCTGATGATCGACGCGCGCTTCATTGAAGGCGGCACGAATATTCACTATCTGGAACAGAAGCTGGCCGACATGCCGGACCTGGGCAAGAACCTGAATAGCGGCAGCCCCAGCATCGCCAAGAAGTCCGAAATCAAGGCGGGCGCATGAGCTGGACTGAAATCGTCATCGAAATCGCCCGCGACAACGCCGAAGCCATGTCCGACGCGCTGATGGAAGCGGGCGCCCTGTCGGTGTCGGTGGAAGACGCCGACGAAGGCACCGATGCCGAGCAGCCATTGTTTGGCGAACCGGGCATGGAACCGAAGGAAGCGGCGTGGGAACGCAGCCGCGTGGTGGCGCTGACCGACGTCGACGCCGACCAGGCCGCCATCGTGGCCGCTGCCGCGCAAGCCGTTGGCATGGCGCAAACGCCAGCGTTTACCGTGCGCCCCGTGGAAGAGCAGGACTGGGTACGCCTGACGCAGTCGCAATTCGCGCCGATTCACATCGGCAAGAATATCTGGGTCGTGCCCAGCTGGCACGAGGCACCGGATCCTGACGGCCTGATCCTGGAACTGGACCCTGGCCTGGCTTTCGGCACGGGCAGCCACCCGACCACGCGCCTGTGCATGGAATGGCTGGAAGCGCACCCTGCTCCCGGCAAGACCGTGCTCGACTACGGCTGCGGCTCCGGCATCCTGGCCATGGTGGCCAAGAAGCTTGGCGCGGAAACGGTCGTTGGCGTCGATATCGATCCGCAGGCGATCGAATCGGCGCGCGACAACGCCGAACGCAACCAGTGCGACATCGAATATTTCTTGCCAGACACGTTTGCCACTTCGGCACACGCCACGGCCAAGTTTGACATCGTCGTCGCCAACATCCTGTCGAGCCCATTGAAACTGATGGCGCCGATGCTCTCTGGCCGCGTTGCCGACGGTGGCGCCCTGATCCTGTCCGGCGTGCTGGCGCGCCAGGCGGAAGAAGTGGCCGCCGCCTACGCGCCCTTCATCCAGCTGGGTGTGTGGGCCGAGCAAGACGGCTGGGTGGCGCTGCATGGCCGCCTGGGCGCCACGCACGCCCCTGCGCCCCGCGCGGAAGGTGCATAAGCACAGCAATGGCCCTCGCCACCAAATGCCCCCATTGCAACACGATATTTCGGGTCGCTGCTGACCAGTTGAAGTTACGTGGGGGCATCGTGCGCTGTGGCACGTGCAGGGAAGTATTTGACGGCAATGCCGCACTGGTCGATCCAGCTGCGGCATCGCCGTTTTTAACGTCCAGCCCCGGCATTGCCGCCACGCCGCTGTCCGCCGCTTATCCGGCCGCAGACAGCCAGCCGTCCGCCACGGACAACGAACCCATTTATTCCCTCGATTTCGACACTTCGTTCGACCCCTTCGGCATCCTGCCGGAAACGGCGCAACTGAAGGATGACGAAGACGATGAACACATCGAACTGGACCTCGACGTGGGCTTGCCCGCCGAGGTGCAGGCCGACGAAGCCGTCGCAGCACCCGTCCATGTCCCTGCCGCGGCCCCCGCAGTCTTGCCAGCGGCAACGCCGGCCGCCCTGCCGGAAGCGCCGCTGCCCCAGCCGATGGCGCCGTTCAAGCGTCGCCAGGTCGATGACCCGCCCGCCTTCGCCACCTATCTGCGCGACAGCCGCCGCGAACCGAGCCTGGACGCCGGCGCCGCGCCCGTACTGCCGACCGCCGAAAAAGTCAGCCTGGACAAGCCGCTGCCGCCCGCGCCCGTTGCCGCAACGCCCGCGCGCCAGGAACCCACGCTGGCCGACCACTCGTTCGAACCGCTGCCCGCCACAGCGCTCGCGCCTGATCACGCCGATCCCGCCGATAAGGCCGGGGAAACGCGCGTGCCGCCCGCCGACGAGGAACCGGCCTTCGTCACCCAGGGACGGCGCCGCGAGCAAAGCGGCAAGGCCCTGCGCGTGGCGATGGCCCTCGGCGCCGTCGCGCTGCTGCTGTTATTATTCCTGCAAGTGATGACCACCTTCCGCAATCCGCTGGCGGCGCAGTTTCCACAGTGGAAACCGGCCCTGGTGGCGCTGTGCTCCGTCAGCGGCTGCCAGGTCGACTTGCCGGCGCAGATCGAGGCGTTGTCCATCGAACAGGGCGAATTGCAGACCCTGAAGGAACAGACGTTCTCGTATGTGTCCCAGCTGCGCAACCAGAGCCGCAGCGTGCAAGCCTGGCCCAGCCTTGAGCTGACCCTGAATGACGCCAATGACAAGCCCGTGTTGCGCCGCGTCATCGCGCCGCGCGACTACCTGCCGGCCAATGTCGACGTCAGCAAGGGCCTGGCGCCCCGCTCGGAACAAACCATCAAAGTGTATTTCGCATTAGACCAGCTCACGGCGTCTGGCTACCATATCGCCATCTTTTACCCTTAACAGACACTATCATGACCAAAACCTCGTTGATCTGCGGCTCGCTCGCCACCGACACCATCATGCAATTTCCTGGCCGCTTCGGCGAATCCCTGCTGGCTGACCAGTTGCACAAAGTAAACGTGTCCTTCCTCGTGCCCACCATGCGCACGGAATTCGGCGGCTGCTCGGGCAACATCGCCTACAGCCTGAAAATGCTGGGCGGCGACCCGCGTATCGTCGGCGTCATGGGTCAAGATAGCGCCGCTTACCTGGAGCGCCTGCAAAAGCTGGGCATTTCCACCGCCAACATCCTGATCAAGGCCGACAGCTACAACGCGCAGTGCTTCGTCACGGCCGATGCGGACAATAACCAGATCAACGCCTTCCACCCTGGCGCCATGTCGTTCGCGCACGAAAACCCGATCGCCAATGCGGGCCCGGCCAAGGTGGCCATCATCTCGCCGGACGGCGACCAGGGCATGCTCAAGCACGCCGCCGACCTGGCCGAACTGGGCATCCCCTTCATGTTCGACCCGGGCCAGCAATTGCCACGCTTTGATGGCGCGCAATTGATCGACTTCATCAACAAGGCCACCTACGTGTCGGCCAATGACTATGAAATCGAAATGTTGATGGAACGCACGGGTTTGACCTTGCAAGACATCGCCAGCCGTCTGGAAGCGCTGATCATCACGCGCGGCGAAAAGGGCTCGGAGATTTATACGGACGGCAAGCGCATCGACATTCCAGTCGTGGCCGCCAAGGAAGTGCTGGACCCGACGGGCTGCGGCGATGCCTACCGTGCTGGCTTGCTGTTCGGCATCACCAATGACTTGGGCTGGGAAACCAGCGGCCGCCTGGCCAGCCTGCTGGGCGCCATCAAGATCGCCACCCAAGGTGCGCAAAACCACGTGTTTACGCCGGAAAGCATCGCCGAGCAGTTTGAAGCGGCATTCGGCTACCGCTATTAATCCGGTGTAGCCCGCATAAGGCCGGGGTCGGACCCTGACGGTCCGCCCCCGGTATCTGCATGTGGGGATCTGGATGCCAGGCAGATCCCCCTCTCGTTTTATCTCACCACAAAAATCATTCCCACCAGCACCTGCGCGATCTGCAGCAGGATCAGCGCCACCAGCAGCGACAAGTCCAGGCTGCCCACCAGGGGCACCACCTTGCGTATCGGACGCAGCAGCGGCTCGTTCAGGGCACGCACGAAGGGCGCCAGCGGCGCATGCGGGTTGACCCAGCTAAAGATGGCTTCAATGATCAGCAAGGCCATGAAACCGTAGAGTATCCATTGCAGGAAGCGTTGCAGCGACTTGAGCAGCACGGCTTCGAAGGGATAGCCGGAAATCAGCAGGACCGTACTGGCCAGCAAGACGATCAGGAACGCGCCGATCAGGCTGGCCCAGTCATACCCGCCCACGCCAGGTACCACGCGGCGCAAGGGGCGCACCAGCCAGTCGGACAATTGAAAGGTGAATTGCGCCACGGACGACGGCGGCCGCACGCGCACCGCCTGCATCCAGAAGCGCAGCAGCAGGACGCCGCCCAGCAAGGTGGCGACGGTATCAACGATCAATGTAAGGATTACGATCAGCACGACTAATTCTCCAAAAAAAAACCGCTGTGTGATTGAGTCACACAGCGGCGTGTTGCCTCATCCAGGCATCCGTATCGTCAAAATTACGATGGGCGGGTGCTGGTTGGGAATGGCCAGGCTGCGGCCGGTGCCAACACGGTTTTTGCTACAGGTGCGATAGGCGCCGATGGCTTGGCGACAGGAGCTGCCTTCTTCGGCGCGGCTTTTTTAGGCGCGGCCTTCTTGGCGGCTGGCTTGGCGGCCACGGCGGCTGGTGCCGCTGGAGCTGCTGCTGCCGGCGCTGCTGCTACCGGTGCTGCTGCCACGACTGGCGCTGCGGCTGGCTTGGCGGCAGGTTTCGCTGCTGCTTTCGCTGCCGGCTTGGCGGCTGGCTTGGCTGCAGCTTTTGCTGCTGGCTTCGCTGCGACCTTGGCCGCTGGCTTGGCTGCCGGTTTTGCTGCCGGTTTGGCGGCGACTTTGGCGGCAGGTTTCGCTGCGACCTTGGCTGCCGGCTTGGCTGCCGTTTTTGCGGCTGGCTTCGCTGCCACCTTGGCGGCTGGCTTCGCTGCAGCTTTTGCTGCTGGCTTGGCTGCTACCTTGGCCGCTGGCTTGGCTGCCACCTTGGCGGCTGGCTTCGCTGCTGCTTTGGCGGCCGGCTTGGCTGCTGCCTTGGCCGCTGGCTTCGCTGCCACCTTGGCTGCTGGCTTCGCTGCTGCTTTGACGGCCGGCTTGGCTGCTGCCTTGGCGACGACTTTTTTCGCTGCTGGCTTGGCTGCTGCCTTGGCGG